>CAXTNV010000009.1:0-23951 GCA_964245755.1 uncultured Acetobacteraceae bacterium
CTGCCACTGCCACTGCCACTGCCACTGCCACTGCCACTGCCACTGCCACTGCCACTGCCACCGCCACTGACAATGGCGCCTGGATCTGGTTGTCGTCGTGATCCGGCGGTACCTCGGCGCGGCTGGAGCTCATCTGCGGCCGGCCGCGTCGGAGCATCTACCTCGGTCGGACCTTGAGCAGCGGGTTCCATCGAGATCTCCGGCATCGCTGCCTTGATGGGAGCGATGCGCCAGGCGGACAGCGCGATTGAGCTATCGCCTAGCGCCGCCGAGAGTCCCGCCGGCAATCTTGACATGCCAAGAGCCCGGGTTATGCCTTGAGATATGCAGCGCCTGAGCGCCACGTCTCGACCGGCGCGATCCAACTTACCAGAAACCGCAGCTTCGAACCACCGGACAGCCGATCGCATATCTGCCATCCCTCTAAGTTTTCATGGACCAGCTCAACTGGGTTGAACCACCCACCTCATTGATCCCCAGTCGAACAGCCCGCCATCCAGTTCTCCGAAGCAGATGCAGCAGGCGACGCGTCGTTCGGCCGACATGGCCATGATTTCGGACCACGGCACTCCATTGCGTGCAAGATACAGGATTTGCATCAACAAGGAGTGCCTGCTCAGTTTTTTGCGACTTCGGCCTCCACCGCCGTGGTCGCTTCGACTTCAGTTTCCTCGGGATAATGGACACGAGCAAGCGCCTCCATCCCAACGTTGCCGATCCGCTTTCCAAGCTCCCGTACTGCATTCTTGCTTACAGGAACCAGGACAGGCTTGCCGTCGATCGCGCTTACCGAGCAAATCATCAGTGCGTAGCGCATCCATGCGCTCGAAGAAGCGGCATTCCCAGCAGCCTCGATAAGATCCAGCATGTCGGCGGGGTTCGAGTCTCGGAGCGAGAAGCGTCGACCGTCGCCGCTATCGATCTCGGATGGCAGCATCCTTAGATCCTATTTCTCTGGCTGGCGAAGAAACTGACAGTTTGCGTCACGATGTTTTCCGCCTTGTAGATCCCGGCCTGCGTCAGCGTCAGGGCAACGCCGATGAACTCGTAGGTGCTGAGCGAGCCGTCGGCCTCCGTCAGGTACTGGTAGATGGTTCCCGATCCTATGACCCCCGCATTCCAGAAGGCGGCTTCTATTGCGGCTACTAGGTCATCGAGCGCCGACGAACCACGGTCGATCTGGAACTGCCCTCTCCAGCCGGCCGGTGTATTAAACTCTACCGGCACGCTGTTTAGCGGATCCGACCGCTGCAGCTTGACTTGCTGCTCCGCCTGGAAGCCAACAACATCGCGTAAGTCGATGCGGATGCCGTTCCACAGTAGCACGACCTGGCAGTCGCGCCCGATGCTGTATGGATTGCCCACGAATTGATCCTGTCTCTCTCGTCATGATGCGGAACGCGCGACCGACAGCAGCGCCTCGTCAGGCGTTACCACTTTGCGTGGTCGTTATCGACACGCCTTGGCCACCCTGTAGGTTGACGATGAATTTCTCATTGATGCCCTGATACCGAACCTGAACATCCGCCTGTACATATCCAAGCGAAGTTCGAGTGGCCGGGTTGTTCGAGGCATCGCAGACCACTGCATATGGTGTCGAGCCATCTACGCTTCCGAGAATCCCCTGCCCGACCAGGTTTGACAGAAACCCCAGCAGGGTCGCCCGGACATTGCTCAACAACGTCGAGTTGATCACCTGACCGACATAAAGGCCCATACCTGATGCGAGCGTCTTCGCGATGAAGTTCGTCATTCGGGTGTAGGAGTCGCTGGCAATGATCGAGTTCGTGGAACTGTTATGCCCGCAGCGGACGGCCCAGTAAGCCCCCCCGGGCGCCGGGTTGCACACCACGTCGAGCCCGGCCGAGAACAGCGTCTGCAGCTCTGCCGAGGAGTATGCCGATGCCTGGCCAGTGGTGACCAAGCCGCTCTTCTGACTGCCGATGATCCCGGTCAGTCGCTTGTTCAGGCTTGATTGCTCGGGGGAGAGGTTGGACAGACATCCCGCCACGAAGCCGATCGGACTCACTAGGCGGGTTTGGCTGTTGGTGTCGTCGTACCAGTAGAGCCAATCCCCGAACAGGATCTTTATGGCATACGAGTCCACGCCGCTCGCCTGTTTCGCCTGTACGGCCGAAGCGATTGCATCACCGCTCGGCCCGCAGGCGATCATGTAGACGCCCTCCGATAATGCAAAGCTGCTGATTTGGCTCCACTGCGTTGCATCATCGCAATCAGCGAGGGCGGCGACAGCGCATCCCTGACTCCTCAAGCCATACATCCCGGTCCGGGTCAGGCCGTCTGTTCCCACCAGGGTCGCCGCAGTCACGCCTTGAACACCATCGCTCCCCCCCATCAGCGACTGATTCGAGACGGAGAGCGGCATCGCCGTGGTTCCGCTGCCGAGCGTGCCGACGCACAGCCCCGACGGGCCCCTGGCAGGTCCGGTGCCTGTGTTGACTGCCAAGGCAAGGTTCGACCAGAACGCCGAGGCGCCTGCGCTGGCGTCGATGTTGTCGAAGACCTCCGGGAGACTTCCCGGGATCTGCAATACCAGCTTCCAGCTTCCCGGCTTCGACCCGTTCGTCAGGGCGAGGCCGATATTGTTTCCCTGGCTTCCCGTATAAATTGCCGTCAGAAGCAGCGGATAGCTGCTGGTCGTCGAATCGTAGAGCATGGCGTAATTCGCCGCGCTGTCGGTGCCGTCGGTCACCCGTACCCCCACCATGGAGGCGGAACCCTGCTGCACAGCGCAACTGACTTGGGTGCCAAGATCATACTTGCGAGCCTGGATCGACCCGAAGGCGAGCGTATAGTCGGCCATCGTGCCGAAGACGACCGGCTGATTGACCGGACCCCAACTGGCGGTTCCCACAAGACCGAGACGATTAGTCGGCGCCCCGTTTAAACTTAAAGTCTGCGGCGAGACGATCTGCACATAGAGATCGGGTACGACGAGGGCCGCGCTGTTGAGCGCGCCGGCCTGTGTTATCTGCGGCATGACTCAGTGTTCCTCTCCGGACGTCGTGTTGGCCGGGTAATGCTGCAGGACCTGTGTCTGGATCACCATCGAAGCATGACCGCTGCTCAGGATCGCGGAGATGATCGTCGGATCCGTCAGCATCTCACCCCTCGAGTAAGGCCCAAACGCATGCAGGACGACGACGGCCGTGGTGGAAGCAATTGTCATGACATTCCCATCAGGTAATCAGTGCGATTTGAGGCTTTACGGAGACGGCCTTAGCGGTGGCGATTGCGTTCGCGAGTGCCGTCACCCGCCCGAGATCCGCGCCGGAGGGACTGTAGGTGGGCATCAGCCAGCCGCCCTCAGCCAGCTCGTTCCAGGCATAGATCAAGCCGATCTGAGCCGGGCAAGCCGAGGGATTGCCGTTGACTGCGTTGATCAAGTCAACGATGTGCGACCCGACCGCTTCGTTTGAAGGCGTCTCGTAGTAGTTCTGCATCGAGAGGTCTCCGGCCAGCGGATAGAACGGCTGCGGATCGGCAATCAATGGGCGCTGGTCCCAGCCGGTCATCGCGGTAGGCACCATCGCGAAGCCGGCGCTGATCCTCGCCGACCAATCCTGCCGCGCCGCCTCGGCGAGTAGGGAGAATGGCTGCACGTTGCCGTTCAGGCGTGGCGTGGCATAGGAACCCGCGGCGTCCGCCCCGACTGCCCGTGCCGCCTGGATGTTCGAGTAATCGGCCAGTGCTGCTCCTGAGAGCCAGATTACGTAGGGATTGTTACCTCCGGCCGCTAGTACTCGAGCGCGGACGAGGCTGATCGCCGCGGCGACACCGCCGGCCGGCAGGCCGTCTTCCTGGGCAGTCGAAGCATCCAGCACAAGATAGAGCGGACGGCTGTCGAGGACCGTCATGTAGTCAGGCTGCGTCATCATTGCGATGTCGCGCAGCAGCGATGGCTGGTCTTCGCCGTCTTTACCCCAGTTGGAGACCTGACCCAGCATGCAGAACCGCAACCTCGACCGTATCGAGCTCGACAAGTACAAGCTCAGCGCCATGCTCAGCGTGTTGTCAGGTTGGTAGCTGTCGAACGCCCAGAACGACAGACCGGCCTGCACTGCCGCCGAGATCTCGAAATCCATGACGGCCTGCGTAGCCAGTGGCCAGGAAGCCACACCTCCTGCCACGACGGCGTTCGATGGCAGTCGAGAATTATAGGCAGCCGGAGAGAGTACAGCCGAACACTGCTGATCAACGGTGTTGGCAGGGTCATACCAGGCGTCGAAGCGGATCGCTCCCAGCGGCGGTACGACCAGAGCTGGAGGAGGAGCGAGACAGCTGAAACCGACTTCCGCGCCTGTCCCGGCTAGGGTTCCCAATCCAAACAACATCTGCGCACCGGACATGCGGAGTGTCGTGGGGTATTCGACAGTGTAGTTCAGGTTGCGTCGATACAGGTTCGCAGTTTCCGACTCATCGGTCTCGACAGTTCCGTGGTAGAGCAGTCGCCCGACGGTCCCATCGGCGAGAGGCAGCCAATCGATATCCGCCAATGCATTGTCGATGACTGCGGCCAGAGTATCGCGGCCCCCAGGGGTAGGACACCAGACCGAAACCATGAAGCCTTGAACTTGCCGCCGGGTCTCCATCTCCGCCGTTCCGCTGCCTACGATGCGCCCTTGGAGGATGGACGCACCGGCCACAGCGATCATTGGCCCCTGTGTGGAAGCTGAGGGAATCAACATGGCCAGCGCCTCGGCCGCACTTTGCGCAGTGTCCGCGTCGTCAAGGCTGTAGGCGTAGGCAGTTCCGTCTACGATCAAGCCTACCGTCTGTCCGCTGCCACCTTCGCCGCTCAGGGTCGCTGAAGTGCCGTTGATGTCGATGATCAGGCTCGGCGTCGTCTGCCCGATCGTCCGCCAAATCCGTCCATAGCGGGAGGTGTCGCGCGTCGAGTTAGTTTGGCTGAAGACGGTGACGGTCTGGGTGCCAGCAAGTAGATCAGCGTTGAGCGTCTTGTTCGCTGGCCACCCGCGATAGATCTTGACTGGCATCCCGGTAGCACTTCCACCCTTGATGCCGAGCGGGTACGCGGCCGAAAGGATCTGGGCGCAGATCGCCTCCTCGACATCCGAAAGATCTGCCAACAGATATCTCCAAGATAAGAGACTTCCGGACCGTCATACCTTAAGCCGATGCCGGCGCCTTAACCCTACGATCACTCAGGTCGTGGCGATGCCGACGAGCAGCTTGCAGCCGTAGACCGTCGTCTCCGAACTCATGATCACGTAGATCTGCGAATTCGGGTCCTGCAGGCACAGTCCCAGGCCCAGCGTCAGCCCGGGGATCGCTGGCATCAACACCTCGAAGAAGGCAGACCGGGTATCACTCGGCAACTTGGTGACATCCTGCTCGCTGCGTGTCTTGGCCAGAATGCTCATCGGCCAGGCCTGGGCAAGCAACGTGTTGCTTGCGCTGGTCATGCCACCATAGGAGTTCGTGCCCGCAGCCGTAGCTTGCGCAGTATCCAGAATGTTGAACGTCATGTTGCAGAGTACGCACCATGTGGGTTGCAGTACCTCCACGCGGGAGACGAAGTATGTGGCACTGCCAACAAGATAATCACCCGCCTGCAACTGACCGGGGTCTGCGATCAGATGAGCGAAGGGGTGGTCTGGAGGCGTGGCCGAAGCTAGGCTCAGGCTAGCATCGACGTCCATGGCACATGGCAGGGTCGCGATCACGTTGCTGCTCGCCAATGGGTTCATCGGAGATGTCGCCCGATACTGCGTGAAGGTCGCCCCTACGATGGAAGCCGCCTTTGCCAACCCCCTAGCAATGTGCGTCTGCACGGCCGCTTGATCCATGTTCGCCTCCGGCTGGAACTCAGGTAGTCATCACGATATGGATATGATGCCGCCGTTGTTCCAAAGTTGACCGCTACCGACGCTCGGCGACTGCGATGGAAGGGTTGCCATCGTAACGGTAGCTCCAAAAGTCGAGCTCTGCGGTGAAAGTACCCCGCTGCTCAACTGCAGCGGTATGTTCGCCAGTAGGACGCGTCCATCGGGAGTGACGCCCACCGTCGTCCCGGCCGGAAACAGATGCGTCGCGAGACCGTCCGGCGTACCGCACCGGGTAATCAAGTTGGTCCCAGGCCCAGTGGTGTAGGTCGCACCGAGACCGATCGTGACCGGAAGCAGGAGCGGGAACACGACCAGCAAGTTTCCGCTGCTCGCGGCATCGAAAAGCCCAGCGTAGCTCAAGGTTCCCCAGGCGGCGGATGAAGGCCCGACCGTCCCGCTGTTCATGTCGAAGCTCGTGCCGCTTTGCAGCGGAGCGAACACGATCGACCGTCGGCTGTAGGCGGTGTCCACCGGCTCCTGCAGAACGCTGGCCTGGACCCCGGCGCCATAGCCGATCCAGCCGGAAAAGAAATTAGCCATGATTTGATCCTGCTCATGCTGATCGGCTGGCTTGGTGGAGGCTCCCCCGGATAGTAGGCGAAGTGGCTGTCCGCCGAGAGCTAGATAACGATGCTGGGCCGTCCAGCCTGATCGGGATCGATCGGGATGCCGATGAAGTAGGCGAGCCTCCGCCGCCATTCATCGAACAGCCTTACCCGATCCACGACCTCTGATCGGCTGTGGGTCCATGAAGCGGCCTTATCGGTATCCAGATTTGCCGCCGCGGCGACGATGGCTTGCTCCAGGGCATACAAGGAAACTAGGTACTGCCGAACAACCTGTAGTTCTTCTGGAGCGAAGTTCGTCAGCCTGTACTCGAGGGTGCCGTAGGCCTGGAAGAACCGCCAGGATTGCGATCCGGTTGCGCCCGTTCCGTAAGCGGGATAGCCGCAGAATCGCCTGACATCCACACGCTCGGCATCGGTCAGAGGAGAGTTCGAGAGAGCCGCGGAACCCGACAAGACTTAGCCCTCCTGTAAGCTCACGCCACGCGACCGCAACAGATCAAGCTCGTCGGCGTCGAGCACGAGCTGACCTGCACGCCAGAAGCGGTGGACACCATCCTCATCGATGAAGCCGTAGGGGAAGGTCACCTCGAAACGACCGCTGAGGGGTCGTCCGCCGCTGGGAGGCGCCTCTGGCGCCTCCCTGACACGTCTCGCCACTACAGGCTCTCGATGACCACGCCACGCTTCAGGTAGCTGTTGGTCGCGGTCGGAATGATCGAGGTGCTTGCGGTTGCATCGGTGGGAAGCGCGTAGCCGCCGATCCAGTACCAGGACTGGGCGATGATCTGCTTGAGCCGGTCAAGCGGTTCCCTCGTCACCATGACGACGTTGTCGACGCGCTCCATCAGGGATTTGTCTGCATCCGGAATGTCCCGGGCGCCCATGTCCGCATAATCTCCCTCGATGAGCGCACCCTTCCCGCAGACGACGGCACGATGAATCGTGCCGGCGCCGAGCGAAAGTTGCTGAGGAGCTTCCGTGGTCGGGACGAAACGCACGCCGAGCAGTTCGACGACCGAACCGGCATGGTAGGTCTCGCTGCCGTAGGCGCCGCGATACAGATACTTGAAGTCACCGTCGCGGAAAAGGCCGAGCATCTGCTGGTCGTCGAGGTAGCAGTTATACGAACCGTTGATCGTCGGCACGTTGTTCATTCGCAGCGCTGCGACCGCGCCCAGCACCGTCTGGATGCCCAGGGTGTCACCAGGGATATAGTTCGCGGCTCCATAGGTCCCGGACGGCGCAACCAGCGCGGCGGTGCTCAGCCTGCCGTTCGGCCGCAGCACGAGCGGGGCGGTCGCGGCAACGACCGCCTGGGCGGCGGTACCGTCCGCTACGGCGACGTTGGTCGAGAAGGTCAGCGTGCCGGAGATCCCGTTCGGAGCGGTCGAGATGCTGATCGCGTCGGCGATACCGTTGATCAGCGTATAGGCGTTGCTGCCAACGGTGACCGTCATTCCGGTAGTGGACCCTACCGCCACTACTTGACCATAGCTGTTCAGAACGTTCTGGAAGCCCCGGATATCGTCGACGCGCACCGTGGTGGATGCCGATCCCAAGGTCACGATCACGCGGGTGTTGCCGCCAAGATAGCCCCCTACGCCACCCGGCGCGCCGCCGAACAGGGAGTTGCGGGCGATACGATCCAGCGACTGCATTGCCTGCACACCGTTCGTGCGGGCGTTGGCGAGGAACTGGCTGGCGATCCCCACACCTTCGCTGACCATGTTGAGGTCGATGGTGTCACCATACTGGTTGATCGTCAGCGTATACTGCTCGACCGACCAGGTGGAAGGCGTGAGGCCGTTGTCGAAGTTCGTGTTTACTGAAGGTGCCAGCGGAGTGGTGACCGGCGTCTTGAGGCCTTTGCGGGTCTTGGTGATGGTCTCGCCGATCCGGTTCGGGAAAACCTCTCGGTCCGCGATCGCCCGGAAGCTCAGCCGAGACTGCAGCCCGTCCTGGAACTCGCGGGCGAGGAAGCCCTGTTGGATGATCGGCTGGAGCTGCTGCGGAAAGTTCTGGATGGGCATGTTTCACTTCTCTCTGGAGAGCAGGTCATCGGAGGTCGCGCGGGATCGCATCGCGTTCCGATCGGCCTGCTTGATGCGGGAGCGAGGCTAGAAAGGCTGTCGCAGATGACATTGGTCGATCGAAGGCTCGGCCGGCTCTAGCACTACTGGTTCGTATCCAGCAGGCGCGCGCGCTCCGCCTGCCACGCTTCCCTGGTCAGCGTGCGTGCGTCCACCGCGGACGGAGTAGCGGGCGACGGAGGACGTTGTGTCTGGCCAGTTGTACCCGTGCTGACGCCCGCTCGCGCGTCCGAGAACAAATACGGCTTCTCCTGCCGCAGCATATCGATGAGAGACTCCGCGCCCACGACGTCGCCTTCATCGCTCAGGGTAAGCTTGGAAGTATCGGCGAGGCGCAGACCATCGAGATCGATGATGCCCGCTTTGAGTGCATGCGCTTTCAGCTCCGCGCGGATGACACGTCCTGTTGCCTCGTTGCGGACCATCGCGATCGTGTCGTCGCGATCGCGGGTGGCGGCTGCGACGTTGGCGTCGCGCTCGCTCTGCACGATACGGATCTGTTCGCGATATCGAGCAAGGTCCCGACGCAGTCGCTTCTCATAGTCCGAGGGCTCTTTCGGCAGCTCGGCCGCCTCGAGCGAACGCGACTCGTCGCTTGCTTCGAGCTGATCAACGCTCTGCTCTGCCATATGCTCTTTCAAGCCTTCCCTGTGCCAGCCCTTTCCGTTGGTCATAGGACCAGCCGGGTGATGAGGGCCGTGATGAAGCTTTGCTTTGAAGCGACCGCCCTGTTCAATCGAGCACTGGCCGCGGAGGTGCCTGTTCGACGTCGCCCTGAGCTCTCGCGTAGCTGCCGTCCAGATCATAGAGCGGAGCCACCATGTCGAAGGCCGTGGCGCGATCGATGACGCCGCTATCGACAAGCGTTGCCACCGTGGAAGCCTGGGCTTGTTTGTCGGCGAAGCTCACGGGGAACCAGCTGGGCCACGTCAGCGACAGTCCGGCAGGATCGAGGTTGCAGTAGTCCTGCGTGCCTATCCTCAAGCCGCCACGCAGCTTTGCCGAGGCTGCGCAGACCATCCGCATCAGCGAGAGCAGGCCGCATTCGCCGTATGAGATGCGTAATCTGTCGGCCAGCCAGATCAGACCCTGATACATCAGCTCGATCGCACGGCCGCTTTGGCTGGTTCCCAGCCTGTCCCCGTGGGCGCGATTGCCATGCATCGCCTCGAGCGCGATCGCCCGCAGCTCCTGGACGTGAGCCAGCACTGCCGCGGCTGCGTTTCCGTTGATCTCGAGCAGCTTGGCATCTCCCTCGGGAGGGATCGTCAAGGCACTGGAGGCTCCCCCGGATCGCAGTGGGTTGGCGGCCGAACCGAGCGCTGCGCTCGGATCCTTCAGCACCAGTGTCGGATCTGATCCGTATTTCAGCCCCCGTCCGGCCTGTGAGAGCAGATAATCTGCCTCGATGACGGTATCGATGCCTGCCGAGAACGTGCAGGCGCCATCGAGGCCCTCTGGATCGAAACCACCACCACCGGAGATGTTGCGCATCCAGACAATCGGAACGAAGCCTAGTCCGTGCACCACGCTTCGCTCGAGATCGACGCGAGGCACGCCGGAACCGGCTGTCGGCGTCGGCAGAAACCAGGTCTCGGCATTATCGTCCCAGCGTCGCTGGAACCACATCGGGCCGTCGGCCGGATCGACGTCATAGCCCAGCGCCCGAAGCTCCGGCGCTGCAACCTTGTACCGCTCCGTCACGCTCAGCAGCGTTCCGGGGTTCTTTCGGCTCCACTGCGGCGTCAGGAAGCGCGTCGGGAGCACTTCGAAGTACGGTCGCCGTTCTACCGTCCGAAGCAGCACGGCCACGGACCCGATGGAGCCTCGCGTCGCTGCCTCGAGCATCGTGTCGTTCAGATGTGTCTCGCGCACCAGGTCGGCGAGCGCGGCAACGGTATGCGGATCATTTGCTCGCATCGATGGCCAGTGGCCTTCGCTGAACAGAAGCGAGACGGAATCCTCGACCACCACGCGGCAGAGACCGCTACGCACCGACGGTCGCCTCTCGTCGAGTGGTACGTAGTCACCGGAGTCGCTGCGTTCGCGCGAGAACGCATGCGGCAGCGTGTCGTATTGTCTTCCATCGAGCACGGCCTCGAGAGCACCGAGCCGGAAGCTGCGCTCCGGCATCTCCGCATCACGGGGCATCCTGGCCTGAAGGGCGAGCCAGTCCATGGGGTTCAGCGCTCCATGATGTGGGATGTTGAAGCCTTGCTGCCAGCCCGGCGAAGCGTCCGTCCGAACAGGTAGTAGCCGCTGGCATCCACGAGATGATCATGACCGCTGCTCTTGTCGGGATCGTTGGTTCCCTCCCGATAGATCAGTCGTTCATAGGCTTCTACTGACCTGACGCACGAGGCATCTACGACCGCTCTTCGCACTCCGTCTGCGGACAGGAACTGGCGATTCATTAAATTGATCCGGTCGCGCACCGGCGGATGTGACGCCGTCGTTAAGACGTGGAAACCCGCTTCCCTCAAGATGCCGATGTCGGTTCGTCCGCCGGCGGAGCTTCTCCGCTGCGCACCGGCCGGATCTGGATAGATCGTTATGTGATCCACCACGCGGGTGGAAGGATCGAACCCCGCGCGGCCGTAGCGACGGATGATTTCCGCCGCCAGTTCATCGGTGTTCGATGTCGGAAGGATGATCTCGTCGATTTGTGCACACGTCTCGCCGTCTTCTTGCCAGACCGTCGCCGACATCGGGTTGATGTTGAAATCCATCCCGATGTGCAGCGGTCGCGACATGTCGTAGCAGGATCGCCTGACGTTCTCGGCCCGACTGAAGGCGTAGATGACTCGACCGGCATAGCTTTCGAAACTCGCGCCGTACTCCTGCCTGAAGGTTCGTGGATCGAGTTGCTGCCGCGCCGCGGCTACTTCATCGCCGGGCACGTTGCCGCCGTCCAGCGTCGTGAACAGGAAGGACTTGTAGGCTGGGTCCCCGCCGGGCTGCCCGAGAAGATAAGCATCGCGAAAATGATCGAAGCCTTTCGGTGTTCCGATGAACAGCGCATGACCGCGTGACGTCGACAGCATCGGCCTGATGACCTCGCTCCACGCTTCCGGCCTGCAGTCTGCCCACTCGTCGCCGCCGAAGAACCACAAACCCGAGCCGCGCAGATTCTCCGAGGCGTCTAGTCCGACGACCCGGATCACGTGGCCGGAAAGAAGTCGCATCACGCAGCTGGTCTCGTTGGGACTTCCGCTCAGCCATCGTGCTGGTATGGCCTTCTTCAGCCGCGCCCACATGACTCGCTTCGCCTGGATGAAGGTCGGTGCGCCGTACCAGATCTCGTTCTCGATGCCGACACCGCGGCGGATCGCCAGCCTGGCGGCTCTGCGGATCTCCTCGGCCATCAGAAAAGTATTGTGCGTTGGGATCATTCCCTGGCCGCAGAGGTATAGCCGGGAGGGAGAGTCCACCTGAATGCATCGAACGGCTTCGCTGTCGACCGGGTCTATCGAACAGATGTGCCGTTCGGCCAGAGCAGCCTCGCTCTGCCACCTGACTACGGATGCCCCTGCCTGGAGATCCGGTTTTCTCTCTACATGCGGCACGAAGCCGAGCGAGCGCAGCAACTCAAGAACATCCGCCGTCAGGGCTCCGCCATCACAGAACAGATAGGACCATCCTCGGATTTGGCGAAGTGCGAGTCTGTCCGACAAATCTCGCAGCAGATGCTTCCTCTGCGCAATCGAAGACCGCAGAAGCGATCGATCGAATCGCACCGGCTGTCCTGACCCCGCGCCGCACCCTGTGCCTGGAAGTGGCGTCTCGTCCGCTAGCTGTAGCGCCTGGCACGGCGCTACCGAGCATCGGTAGCTTGCGTCCTTCCTGAGCCGCTGCGAGAGCTCGGATGTGGAGCGTATGGCGCGACCGCTGTTCGCTTGCCCCGTCTCGTGGACCTCCCACAGGTGATCGTCGTCCGCGACTACGCTGGTGCCGTCATCAAATCCGAGGCGGTTGCAATTTCGACCAAGCATAACCTCGGTCACCAGCATCACCTTGCAGATCGCGCCCCGTTCATCGAAAAGGAGATCGCCTTGCTGCACCGACCCCATGTCCGTCCAGCCGGCTGGAGCGGGTAGAGGCGTGGAGAGTGCCAAGGCCTTGCCGAACCGACGTCCGCAGACGGCCACCCGAAATCTTGCGGTTTCGTCCCATCCCGCGTCATAGATAGCCCACTGGGGCTCGCTCAGGCTGACCCGGGCGGCGTCACGGGCGCCGCTGCCGCTCTGGCTTGAGTTCGCGCCGAGGTGGATCGTAGTCAGCGGCGATCTCCTTGATGATCTGCGCCGCGTCATCCCTTCCGGCAGTGGGGCGGAACATGAATTTGCCGGGCTTGCTGCCCCTGAGAAGCAGCATCAGGAGGGCGTCGCTATAGCGGCGGACGGTGATGGCTTCGCCCGTGGTCGGGTGGAATACAGGCATCCCTGATTTGACCACCGGTTCGGCAACACCCTCGAGAGCACGTCGCCAGGCTTCTGCTTCGAGCATGTCGGCCGCCTCGTCCATCGCGTCCTGGAACGCCATGGCGAACTCGGCGTTCTGTTCTCGAAGCAAGTTGATCTCGCGTCTGGTCATCATGCTCGCACGACAAGCGACGCTGGGATTCCCGGTCTGTGCCAAGACAACAAGAAAACGGTCGACTGGCTCCGGTCTGTCGGTTTGCGGGACTGCAACCTTTGCCGGGACCTTCCGTTTCGTGCGCCTCGGCGTTGCGGCCGCGGTTCCCGGAACAGGCGGGCTCAGGCGTAACGCACCGCGCCGACGCGACGGCCTCGCGAGGATGTAGACGCCAGCAAGTTGCTTCGCATCGACGGCGAGTCTTCGAAGCGCCGGATCAGCATCTCCCTTCTCAGCGCCTGCTCCACACGAGCTTTGAACATGTCCGAGAGACAACCGAGCTTCGTGAGGTTGCAAATCCCATACCTGCGGATCGGCACGCAACGGACAACGATATCTTGCAGCGGCAGTCCACTGAAGGCGACGTCGGACCAGTGATCGGGAGTCAGATCTGCACGGTGTCGGGCGCCGCTTTGACTCTCGATACGCAACACGGTGAGTTCGTCGCCTTCCATGGACTGGACGACGTAGACGGAAGCTCCGCTCGCAACGACATCGCCGCATACGATCTGCAAAGCGCCTGCGAACATGATGGGAACCCGTTATCTGCAGCTGAAACGAAAAACCCGCCAGGCAACACTGCCGGCGGGCCCAACTAACTCAGTATGACTTGTTTATAATCTCGAACGGACCCAGCGTCAACACGTTTTCTTGATGGCTGGAACAAGGTGCTGCTCGCCTCAACACGATGCAGCACAAAAACCCCGCCTTGGTGAGGTGCGGGGGTGTAGGCGTTCTCAGCGGATGCGGTCAGCAGCTCTTGTCTGGATCTCGCGCAGACCGACTCTGCCGGTCGATGTTGTGATAGTGCTCCACCAGTTGCTCGAGCAGGAAAGTCATCTGCGCCGCGACCTTTTTCCGGCCGTTCACGTCCTTCGGCATGAGCTTCTGCGCGATAGATGAAAAAGAAAGCTCGTCAACGAGGAACAGGCGCAACCTTATTTCGGCACATAACCCGAGGGCGTTGCGCACGCTGCGGTGCCGGGCACAAGCGCCGACCCGTGCCAGCATGCCTGCATGGAAATCTCGCGCCTTGCCGCTCCGGGTGGAGTCCGGATCCCTCGCACCCTCCACGCCCAGAACGTAATCCCGATACCACCGATCCGCCGTCGCCACGTGGATATCGCAGATCTCACCCGAGCGGTGCAACGCGGCGAGTGGCCCGTGCAGTCGCTGAATGCCTTCCAGGATGCGAAAATCCTGCCCCTTGCGCAGACGCTCCGCAGAGGCTCGGTTTTCAAGGTAATCTTCTATGCTTGTCTGCATCGACATACTGGCGGGCGCCGGCGCGAAGTCGCACTCACTCTCGATCTTCATCATGCATCCTGTTCGACAACAGAGACATGGTCTAGCTGAACTCGCACCCGTCCAGTGCGATGGAGGTCCGGCAAAGCGCTGGCTCCGTGCTACCTCGGGAGGATCTGAAACGGCACCTTGTCGACACAGATGGCGCTCCAGGTGATCGGATGCCCCGCCGGAAGCGGATCCGTCCCTGCGGCTTCCCGAGCTTCAGTGCAGGTCCGTTGCCGCATGCGGTTAGATAGCAGCTTCGCGCGGCGCTGGGCGAAACTGCGACTCACGCCGAGACGCTGCGCAGCGGCACGGATGGTCACCCCTTGATAATCGAGCAGACGTGTCAGCGTGGCGTCGAGGTCGCCGGTCCAATTAATTGAACGAGGCATGATAATAAGGCATCCTCTCTTGTTCGGCCCGATGGGCCAGGAGGAATGCTGACAAACTGTTAGCCTGGGTACAAGAAAATTTTGATCGGCTGTTACATAGACTTTACTTGACTTGCGGTTCCGAGTTGAGACGGGATTTTGCAGATCTAAGCTTCCCTAGTCGGTTTTTCGTGCACAAGCTGAGAACAGATCGGTTGAACCCCGCTCTAGAGCCAGCTTAGAGCATCAAGTTCGTGGTAGTCAGATGCTAGATTTGAAGTAAAAACTTACATAGGAGAAAAAACTACTCCTAAATTTAGAAAACAAAGGCCCGTAGACTTGTGCTTAGGCTCGCTGTGATCAACCATCTCTTCTTTATTACTTTCCGTGGCACATAGAGGATCCTCTTCAGCCATCTTCACGGTTCGATTCTTCAAATGCGCCCGCTCAAGAGGCTTATATCACAATAAATTTACTCAATTTCACCGAGGGAGGCTCTCTTGTACGGCTTTGCCGACCATGGTACGATGGAAGGCTGCAGCCTACCCTCCTTTGATTAGATGATCACAGGCTGAAGTCATTCCGGCGGTGCGTTGGGTGCTGACGCACGTTCTCCGTGCATCCGCGCCGCATAGTTCCTGGGCATTTTCGTAGTCTGTTTCGAGCACGTCCTGCGCCAGCGCAAGATCCGGATCCTTTGCCTTCGTCTCAAGCTTCTTCAGCTGGTCCTCTGTCTGATGCGCCTCGTGGAGCGCATCGAGGCATGACTGGCCCGCGGCTTCCGGTTTCAGCCGCAGAACCGCAATTACTCTCGCCAACTGTTCTCGTGCTAGGTCACCCGATTGTGCCTGATCATCCGCCCGGGCTGGCAGCGACAGCGACAGAAGCACAACACACTGCACCAACTTCCGGCCGGAACTACCCATGCTTCTCCTTCCTACGAGCGGATGCGGTCGTTCCTACCCGGGCTGATCGATGAGGCGGCCATGATCAGCTCGCCGGCGACGCGGAACACACCATCATCTGGGAAGACACTGGCGGAGGGGATGGGATTCGAACCCACGGTACGGCTTTACACCGTACAACGGTTTAGCAAACCGCCGCCTTCAGCCGCTCGGCCACCCCTCCGCCGAAGAGCGTGCTCGTCGCCCGTCGCCTCGACCCGGTTCTAATCCGAGCCGGGAGTCACGTCAAACCTGCCTCGGCACTCTCGGCTCAGCCGCCGCTGCAACGCCTCGTTGACCAGTGCCGGGTTACCTTTACCTGACATCGCCTTCATCACTTGGCCGACGAAGAAGCCGAAAAGCTTCTCCTTACCGCCGCCAAATTGGGCCACCTTCTCTGGATGCCTTGCCAACACGCTCTCGATTGCGGCATCGATAGCGCCGACGTCGGTGATCTGGCGAAGACCTTTCCGTTCTACGATCGAAGCGGGCATCTCTCCAGCTTCGACCATCTCTTCGAAGACATCCTTGGCGATGCGACCGTTTATCGTCCGGTCGGCGATCAGGTCCAGCAACGCTCCGAGAGCCTCCGCCGACACCGGACTGCTTGCGATGCTGCGCCCTGTTCGGTTCAGCGCCGCGAACAGATCCCCTATGACCCAGGTGGCCGCCAGGCGGGCATCTCGTCCCCGCGCCGCTTCCTCGAAGAAGTCCGCCGTAGAACGTTCGTTGACGAGCACGGCTGCCTCCTGCACGGGAATGCCATACTCGTGAATGAGGCGGCTGCGCTTCTGGTCCGGTAGCTCCGGGAGCTCATCCATCAAGCTTGCGATCCAAGCTTCGTCGAGCACGAGTGGCAGCAAGTCCGGGTCGGGAAAATACCTATAGTCGTGAGCGTCCTCCTTGCTGCGCAGCGATCGCGTCTCCGCGCGCACGGGATCGAACAGCCTCGTCTCCTGATCCACCGCGAGGCCATCCTCCCAGATCCCGATCTGCCGTCTAGCCTCGACCTCGATTGCCTGCATGACATAACGCACCGAGTTGACGTTCTTGATCTCGCATCGGGTTCTGAATGGCTCACCTCGCTGCCGTACTGAGACGTTAACGTCGGCACGCATCGATCCCTCTTCCATGTTGCCGTCGCAGGTCCCGAGGTAGCGCAGGATAGTCCGTAACTTGCGCAGATAGGCGCCCGCTTCCTCCGGACTGCGCATGTCCGGCTCGCTGACGATCTCCATCAGCCCGACGCCCGCACGGTTCAGGTCGATGTAGGACCTCACGGGATCCTGATCGTGCAGCGATTTCCCAGCATCCTGCTCGAGATGCACGCGTGTGATGCCGATCTTCCGCGTGCTCCCGTCCGCCAACTCGACCTCAACCACACCGGCTCCGATGATCGGGTGCGTGAACTGGCTGATTTGATAGCCGGCCGGCAGGTCAGCATAGAAGTAGTTCTTCCGGTCGAACCGGCTCTCCAGGTTGATGCGAGCGTTGAGCCCCAAACCGGTCCGCACCGCCTGCGCCACGCATTCGCGGTTGATCACCGGCAACATCCCTGGGAACGCCGCATCGATCAGGCTGACCTGCGTGTTCGGTTCTGCGCCGTAGGTCGCCGAGGCCCCCGAAAACAGCTTCGACTGGCTGATCACCTGCGCATGCACCTCCAGTCCGATCACCAGCTCCCAGGTCCCGGTGCATCCTTCAAGAGTGTAGGTCATGTCGACGCGCCTGCCCGCAGCCTCGGCATGCTCCGAAGAGCCGCCGCTTGCTCCAGCACGTTACCGACCGCGAGCAGAGACTCCTCGTCGAAAGGGCGCCCGATCAGTTGCAGGCTCAGCGGCAGGCCAGTGTCATCCAGACCGGCAGGCACCGACAACGCCGGCACGCCTGCCATGCTTGCAGGAACCGTGAAGACGTCGTTGAGATACATCTTGATCGGATCGTCCATGTTCTCGCCCTGTGCGAATGCGGCCGATGGTGTCGTCGGTGTCAGCAAGACGTCGACCTTATGGAAAGCCTCGGTAAAGTCGCGAAGCATCAGGCTCCTCACTTTCTGCGCCCGCAGATAGTACGCCTCGTAATATCCGGCCGACAGCACGTAGGTGCCGATCAGGATCCGTCGCTGCACCTCAGCTCCGAAGCCATTGGCGCGCGAGCGTTCGTAGAGCTCGTCGAGGCTTGTGGCATCCGCACGCGCCCCGAAACGCACTCCGTCGTAGCGCGCGAGGTTCGAAGAACATTCCGCTGGCGCGATGATGTAGTACGCTGCCAAGCCATATTTGGTGTGCGGCAGCGAGACGGGCTCGATCTCGCAGCCGGCATCGCGCAGCCAGGATATCCCACGCTGCCAGAGCGCCTCGATCTCGGGCGGCGCTTCCGCTGCAGAATACTCCTTTGGAATACCGACCCGCAGGCCTCGCAGGCTTCGCCCGCAGGCGGCCGCGTAATTCGGTACCGGCCGATCGACGCTGGTGCTGTCCTTGGCATCGTATCCCGCCATCGAGCGGAGCAGGATCGCGCAGTCCTCGACGGTGCGCGCCATCGGTCCAGGCTGGTCGAGCGAGCTCGCGAACGCGATCACGCCCCAGCGGCTGCAACGTCCGTAGGTCGGCTTGAGCCCGACCACGCCGCAGAAGGAAGCCGGCTGCCGGATGGAGCCCCCAGTATCCGTACCGGTGGCACCGAGCGCCAAGCGCGCCGCGACCGCAGCCGCCGACCCTCCCGAGGATCCGCCTGGAACCAGCTTGGCCGCATCGCCAACGCGCTGCCACGGGTTCTCCACCGGCCCGAACATCGAGTTCATGTTGGACGAGCCCATGGCGAACTCGTCGAGATTGGTCTTGCCCAGGAACACCGCACCATCACGCAGCAAGCGCTCCGTGACCGTGCTCTCGTAGGGCGGCACGAAGCCTTCGAGCATCCGACTGGCTGCCGTGGTCCGCACGCCCTTCGTGCAAAACAGGTCCTTGATCGCCAGCGGGATGCCTGCGAGCGGTGCCTGCTCCGCGCGGGCCAGAGCCGCGTCCGCCGCCGCGGCGGCCTGCAGCGCCTGGTCCGCCGTCACCGTGACGTAGGCGTTCAGACGCGGGTTCAACGCGTCGATCGCCTCAAGATGCGCTCGGGTCAGCTCGACCGAAGTGAACTTCCTGTCGCTCAAGCCGCGTGATGCGGCCGCGAGCGAGAGATCAGTCAGCAT
This sequence comes from uncultured Acetobacteraceae bacterium, assembly GCA_964245755.1. GTDB lineage: Bacteria > Pseudomonadota > Alphaproteobacteria > Acetobacterales > Acetobacteraceae > Lichenicoccus. Next base: position 18,966 of record CAXTNV010000009.1, read on the forward strand.
CACTCGACCACCTTGGGGACGGCGTAGAAGAGCCCGACCCGATCGGTGGCGTTCGACAGCACCGCGTCTGGCATGCCGCCGTCGCTCACAACATCGTCTCGCAGCCGCAGCACGGCCTGCTCGACGCTCACCATCGGGGCCACTCCCTCGACGTCGACTTCCGAGAGCTGCTCGATCCAGCCCAGGATGCTGTTGAGCTCTTCCTGCAGGCGAGGAAGCGCATGATCCTCGATCCCGATCCGGGCTAGTCGGGCAACGCGACGAACCGTCGCGGCATCAAGCGACATGACGGAAAACCTTCTTTATCTCGGGAGAACACCCTGGCAAGCCGGGTGTGGCGGGACCATAAACCGTCGCGATGCCTCTCTTCAACATGCGACAGCTTCGTGGAGCCCTGCCCCGGGATGGCCGGTTGCTGGGTCTCGATCCTGGCTCCCGCACCATCGGCTTGGCGCTATCCGACGTCTCGCTCGTTCTGGCCTCACCTTATGGAAGCCTGAAGCGCGACAAGCTTTCCGTGAATGCACCCGAGATCCTGCGCCTCGCGCGCAAGGAAGGTGCCGCCGGCCTGGTCTGCGGGCTTCCGCTTTCGATGGATGGCAACTTCGGTCCGGCGGCGCAACGTGCGCGGGACTGGCTGCTTGCCCTGAGCGACGTCACCGGGCTGCCGGGGGCTCTTTGGGACGAGCGCCTGTCGACCACCGCCGTCAACCGCATGCTGATCTCCGACCACGACATGACCCGGGCACGTCGTGCGGTGCTGGTGGACAAGCTCGCGGCCGCCTACATCCTGCAGGCAGCGCTCGACGCAACCCGGAGCAAGCCGCCCGCTTCGGGCGGCATCGGCGGAGGTGAAACGGATGGTGGGCGCGACAGGGATTGAACCTGTGACCCCTGCCATGTCAAGGCAGTGCTCTACCGCTGAGCTACGCGCCCATCCGATCCCGAGGCTTCTACAAGCGCGGATCGCGATCTGCAAGCAGCGCCGCGGAAGCGGGTTCTCTTCGCGAAGCGGCATCGCATGCCGCCGCGCTTCCCCGCGGCAGGGACGAGTGACACGATGCGGCGGCGCGCGCAAACTCCTCCGATGGCACTGAACGAACCTCACAACCGTACGACATGAGCTCCGAACAACCGCTCCACGTCGCAGCGCCGGCAATGCAGATGGTTCCGATACTGGTCGCATCGCCGCATTCGGGCCGCAACTACTCTGCGGACTTCGTAGCGTCGTCGCGTCTTGCCTTCGAGGACTTGCGGCGCAGCGAGGACAGCTTCGTCGAGGAGTTGTTCGCCGGAGCCTCGGAGGCGGGTATCGCCCTGCTGCGTGCGGATTTTCCGCGCGTCTATTGCGACGCCAATCGGGAGCCGTGGGAACTGGACCCGGGCATGTTCGCCGACAAGCTGCCATCGTGGTGCAACACCGGGAGTGCGCGCGTTCAGGCCGGCTTCGGCACGATTGCCCGCCTCGTCTCATCCGGCGAGCCAATCTACCGGGAGAAGCTGACCTTCGCCGAAGCGGAGCGCCGCATACATAGCTGCTGGCAGCCCTACCACGACACACTGACACGACTCATCGACGACATCGTCGCCAACCACGGGTTCTGCCTGCTGCTCGACGCACACTCCATGCCGAGCCTCGGCGACTTCAAGCGGGCCGACCCCGACTTCGTGCTCGGTGATGCGTTCGGCACCTCCTGCGCCCCGCCTGTAACCCAGTTCACCGAGCACTTCCTGCGCGATCGTGGCTTCCGTGTCCGCCGGAACGATCCCTACGCCGGCGGATACGTCACGCGTCACTACGGCCGCCCGTCAGATCACGTCCATGTGCTGCAGATCGAGATCTGCCGCAGCCTCTACATGAACGAGGCGAACTTCGAGAAGCTGCCGCGGTTCAGGGAGCTTCGCGACGTACTCGCGAGCCTGCTGGACAAGCTGGCCGAGAACGTCCCCGCCCTCATGCGCTAGCGATCATTCGGCTCCTGCGGCCGCGGCCGCGGAAGCCCCGACCGTAGGCCTTCCGTCTTGAGGATTTGGTAATCGGTTGCCCGCATGATGCTGCGATGCGATGCCCTTCCCTGACCTGCTTTGCCCTGCTTCTGCTTTTGCTGTGGGCGTTCGCCAGCGCCCTCGCCGTCGCGGCTGAACCCGCCGACTACGCCCTCTGCCAGCACGCGACCGCATCGGCGGAGCATGACTCCGGGGTTCCCGACCAGTTGCTGGACGCCATCAGCCGGGTCGAGAGCGGCCGCTACGACCAGGATCAGGCAGCGGTCAGGGCGTGGCCCTGGACCATCAACGCCGAGGGCCAGGGGCACTACTATGCTTCAAAGGCGGAGGCGGTCGAAGCGGCCAGGCAGTTCCGGGCGAGAGGCATCCAGTCCATCGATGTCGGCTGCACCCAGATCAACCTGATGTTCCACCCGACCGCGTTCGCCTCTCTCGAGGATGCCTTCGACCCCAGCCACAACGCCAGCTACGCCGCCAACTTCCTGACGGAGCTGTTTCATCAGACCGGAAGCTGGCCCCACGCGGCGGCTGCCTACCATTCCCAGACTCCGGAGCTCGGCACCGACTACCAGCACAAGGTCCTGGAAGCCTGGGCCGATCCGATCGATCGTCGGGGCGCCTCGGGACAGCCCGAGCACGGCACGTCGACACGTAGCGTCGAGTTCCATCGGCAGCTTGCGACCCTGTCCTCCATGAGCTCCGCCAGCGCCGCTTCCGTCTCGGCCCGGCCGTTCGGCCACAGCAGCCTCAACGTGGCGTTGACCGGCTATGGCCGCTTGCCGCGCAGTGGAGGACGCCTGTTCGGCGGCGGCGGCCGTGATCTGTCGGCCTACCGCGCGACACCGGTCGCCATGCTGACGCTGCCGCGCCATCTGAGCCGCTATTGAGGAAGCGGATGATCCCGCTAGGGGCGCTGACATCGTCCCGAGCGTGGAAGACACTGGTTCCCGCCGATCCGGCGCCGGACCGCAGTTTGTCCGCCCGCCGGTTGAAATCACCGTGATATCCCCGCATATCGGCGGCCTGTTCGATCGCTGCGGAGACATCAGGATGAGTGACCAGAACGCTGCCGACGGGAGCCCTCATGTCGGATCAAGCGAGCATCCCGCTGAGCGGCATGAGTTCAGCGCCGAGGTAGGCCGTCTGCTCGACCTCGTCGTCCATGCGCTCTACTCCGACCGCGAGATCTTCCTGCGTGAACTGGTCGCCAATGCCGCGGATGCAACCGACAGGCGGCGCTTTGAGGCGCTGACGGAGCCGGGCGCCGCTCTGCCGGAGGATGCCAAAATCCGGATCGATCCGGACAAGGCGGCTCGCCAGCTCACGATCAGCGACAGCGGCACTGGCATGAGCCGGACCGAGCTCGTCGAGAACCTCGGCACCATCGCCCGTTCCGGCACCCGCGCCTTCGGCCAGAACCTGGCAGCGGCCAAGCCGGAGGATCGGCCAAGCCTGATCGGCCAGTTCGGCGTCGGCTTCTACGCCGCCTTCATGGTCGCGGAACGCGTCGAGGTCACCTCTCGGCGCATCGGCGAGGAAGCCGCCTGGCGCTGGTCCTCCGAGGGCGGTGGCAGCTTCACCCTTGCCCCCGCCACCCGCGATGCGCCCGGCACCGACATCGTGCTGCACATCAAGCCGGATGCGGACGAGTTCCTCGAGGCCTACCGGCTCGAGAACATCGTCCGCAAGTGGGCGGACCACATCACGTGGCCGATCACCATCCAGCGTGACGGCAAGGAGGTCTCGGCCAACGAGGGCACGGCGCTCTGGCGCAAGCCGAAAAGCGAGATCACCGAGGAGCAGCTCACCGAGTTCTATCAGCATCTCGGCCACGCCTTCGACAAACCTTGGGCCACGCTGCACTGGCGCGCCGAGGGAACGCTCGAGTTCGCCGCCATGCTGTTCATCCCCTCGATGCGCCCCTTCGAGCCGGTGGAGTCCGTACGCGAGAGCCGGGTCCGGCTGCATGTCCGACGCATGTTCATCACCGACGAGGCAGAACTGCTGCCGCCCTGGCTGCGCTTCGTCCAGGGCATCGTCGACACCGAGGATTTGCCCCTCAACATCTCGCGCGAGATGCTGCAGGCGACGCCGGTGCTGGCGCGCATCCGCAAGGCGGTCACCAACCGGGTCGTCACCGAGCTGCGCAACCGTGCAAAGGATGCCGAGGCCTACGCCGGCTTCTGGGACAATTTCGGTCCGACGCTGAAGGAGGGCCTCTGGGAGGACGCCGAGCACCGCGTCGAGCTCGCCGGGCTTTCCCGTTTCCGCTCGACCCACGAGGCAAGCAGCCTTGCCTCGCTGACCGACTACCTGACCCGCATGAAGCCGGAGCAGGATGCGATCTACTATCTGATTGGCGACAGCCAGGACGCGCTCGCCGGATCGCCGCAGCTCGAGGGCTTCAGGGCGCGAGGCATCGAGGTGTTGCTGCTCTCCGATCCGGTCGATGCGTTCTGGCCGGATCGTCTCGACAAGTTCCAGGACAAGCCGCTGCGCAGCGTCACCCAGGGCCTGTCTGACCTTTCCAAGCACGCTTCGGATGATAAGCCGGAAGCCGAGGCGGTCGACCTCACCGCGCTGTTGCCGGCGCTGAAGCAAGCCCTAGGGGACGAAATCGCCGAGGCACGCGGCACCGACCGGCTGGTGCACAGCGCCGTCGTGCTCGCAGCCTCGCAAGCCGGTCCGGACCTGCAGATGCAACGCCTGATGCGCAGGTCCGGTCAGAAGATGCCGAGCTCGGCCCCGGTACTCGAGCTCAACCCGCATCATCCGCTGATCCGCTCGCTCGTCGCCAGGCTCGAGCGCCACGAGCCGATCGACGAGGCAGCACGCACCCTGTTCGACCTCGCCCGGGTTCAGGACGGCGAGCTGCCGCGCGACCCGTCGGCGTTCGCCAGACGGGTCTCGGAGGCGCTCGTTGCGACGATGTCACTGCCGACCCAGGATATCTGAGCGGCGTCGTGCTGCACGTCGATC
>CAXTNV010000009.1:23961-30385 GCA_964245755.1 uncultured Acetobacteraceae bacterium
CTGCAGGATCGCTTTCAAGCCGCCTTCGCCACCCAGGATTGGCATCCGCCGGGTCACAGCTCCTTCGCCAGCACGCATCCGGGCTCTGCACCCTTCGACGTCCTGCCGATGCGCTACGGCGGACAGATCCTGTGGCCCGATCACGCCATACAGGGCAGCGCCAACGCCGCCCTGCATCCGCAGCTGGCGCAACAGCGCTTGCAGATGATCCTGCGCAAGGGCGCCGATCCGGCGATCGACAGCTATTCGGCGTTCCTGGAGAACGACGGCGTCACCTCCACCGGCCTCGCCGGCTGGTTGCGCGACCGCGGTGTGCGCCGGATCTTCTTCTGCGGGCTTGCCACCGACATCTGCGTCGCTCACTCGGCGCACCACGCCCTCGAACAGGGGTATGACGTCGTCCTGATCACCGACGCCTGTCGCGGCATCGGCAGCATCGACGAGGCGGGGCGCAACAGCCTCGACGTCGCGAGCCGCCGGCTGACCGAGGTCGGGGTCACCTTCCTCGCCTCGTCGGAACTGACATCCGGCGCTTGAGCATCCGCCGGTCGGCACCGCTCCGGACGCCTTGACGATGCGATGGAAATAACCGAAAACCCGCCGCGTCACGGTCGGATGGGCGCGTAGCTCAGCGGTAGAGCATCGCCTTCACACGGCGGGGGTCACAGGTTCAATCCCTGTCGCGCCCACCATCCGCTTCAGAAGCCGAACATGTGGTCGAGCGAGAAAGCACCCGCCTCGTCCATCAGCCCGTGATAGCCGAACAGCCGGCAGCTCGGATCCCGGATCAGCACATAACCGGCCGGTCCGGCCTGCTCCAGCAGATCGGCCCCGAAAATCTCGTGCGGCCAGACCATCATCGATCCGCAGCAGCGCAGCTCGATCGATCGCTCCGCCAGCACCGCCCCGCTCGCATCATGAAGCACCAGCCGCGTGCTCGAGCGCGGGTGCCATGGGGCCGATGCGGCATAGATCAGCGCGCTGAAGCTGTTTCGCGCCGCATCGCCGAGCTTCAGGAACAGCCGCGTCGAGAGCCCCGGCGGCGGCCCGGAATACGACTGCGGCTCATCGCGGTAGACCATGACGGTATTGAAGACGTGCGCACCGAAGCTGGTCTCGGCGACGTGGCCGCTGCGTATGTGCTCGTAGCGCAACAGCGCGTGCATCCAGCCATCCGCTTCCCCGCCCTCGCGGAAGTCGTAGACGAGCTCGGCGTGTCCCTCCGTCGCCCCGAGATCGGCCAGGTCCAGCGCCACCTCGTGGTCGCGAGGCAGGCAGCCGAGGAAGTGCTCGCCCGTCTTGCTTCCACCCGCATCGAACAGATCGACCCGCAACGGCAGGGTCATCTGGCGCTCGGCCATCGGCGCCGGCTGCACGATGCTGCGGAACCGCGTCGGGTCCAGCACTGGGAACGGCAGGATGTAGCCGCGCCCGAGGCTCGCGGGCAGGCTCGGGATGCCCGGATCGCTGACCAGGTCGGGACGCTCCACGTTCATGTGCGCGATCCGGCGGCGCCCGCCGCGCAGCACCTCGTAACGCGGCCGTACCATGTGCCGCCCGCAGCGCAGCTCGACCTGCGCCGGCCAGCGCAGGCCGGGAAGCTGGGCGGCCACGTCCACCGCGACACTCGCGTAGGGCGCCACCGCAAACTGCAGCGCCACCGGCGACTCAGCCCCCATGCGGTCGAGCGCGATGGCGCCGGGCGTTATCGGCACGGCATGGGAGTTCTGCACCCAGAGCAGCACCGTCTCGCCTTCACCCGGCGCCGGCAGATTGGCGTAGCGGTTCGCCGGCCAGGCGTTGGCGTCGTGAGTGACCGAGAGGCTGCGATCGCCATCCCGGCCGTAGATGTCGAGCGCGTACTTGACGACGTCGTGCCCGGCGATGCCGATCGCGTGCACGAACAGCTGACCGCAGAACGCTTCAAGGCCGAAGCGTTCGCGCACCGTCCGGCTATCCAGCACTATGCCGCCCGGCCCGGGCGAAACATCCTCCTGCCAGGTCGCCAGCACCCCGCCGGCGATGTCGTACAGGCGGAGCCACAGCCGCACCCGTTCGGCGCCGTAGGCCTGCCAGTAGTTCGCCGTCACCAGCCGCGTGGAGAGCGTGTCGTCGTCGCGGAAGAAGGCGAAGTTGGTCGCGAAATTGAGCCGATTGAGGTAGAAGCGCGGCTGCGTGAGCATGTCGTCGGGCAGCCGCACCGCATCCAGCGTCACCACCTGCAGCGAGGACGGGATCAGGTGGGCGATCCGTGTGCGGATCCGCTCCGCGTCGAACGCCGCCACCAGCAGCACTGACGCCGCGGACCGGTCGATCTCGGTCAGCGCCCGCGCCTGCACCCCCAGCGTTTCGCGCCCCACGCCCAGCACGTCATGCACGTAGAGTTCCGCGACCGGCGGCAGTTCGGGATGAAGTGCGAACAGCATCGCCGCCGCGCCATCCGGATCATACACCGCGAGCGGCCCCGCCTGACGCAGACGTGCGCCGAGTGCCGCGACCGCCTCCGCCGCCAGCGGATGCGCCAGCGCCTTGTAGAGCACGTTGCCGCCCTGACGCGCGTCGTAGGTTTGGATGTCCAGCATGTCGCCCTATTTGGTTGCCGCCTGGAGCAGCGCGTCCGCATCCGTGTGCCCGGGCAGACCCAGTCGCTGCAGCATCGCGTCGGCCACCGCCGGCGTGTCATCCAGCGCCTGGGTCCGCCACTCCTGCAGCCTGCCCCCGAACCAGCGCACGCGACCGGCCTGGCGCATCGTGTGCACGAACAGCCCGATCCGCCGCGAGCGGCCGGGCAGAGCCGCGACCATCACCGGCACGGAGGTCGCCACCGCCTCGGAGATCATCGACACGCTGTCGTTGGTCACGATGATCGCATCCGCGCAGGCAAGCATGCCCAGGTACGGGTTCTCCCCCTGCATGTTCCAGATCCAGGCGCCGAGAGGTGCCAGCGCCGCCTCCAGCGCCGCCCTCACCTCGGTTCCGGTACGCCGCGAAGGCGTCGCCATCAGCCCGACCCGGTCGGCGCGCATCATGCCGGCGAGCTGGCCCGCCAGTGCCGCGCCGGCCGTTGCATCCAGCCGATAGCGCCCGTTCGATCCGCCCACCAGCACGGCGACCAGCGGCCGCGGCAGATGCCCAAACCGCGGCAACCAGTGCGCCCGCGCCGCCTGCAGCTGCAGTGCGCCGACCTGGTGCAGCGCATTACGCGACACCAGCACGTTGCGCCCCTCGAGTTCGTCGTGCGTGTTGGCGACGACCAAGTCGAAGCGGTCCAGCCGCATGCGCGGGTTCTGCACCTGCACCACCTGGCGTCCGCGGCGCCGCAGTGTCGCCCCCAGTGCCGCGCCGACACCACCCACACTCATCACCAATCCGTCGGGAAGGCTGCCGACCGGCTCGATCGCCGCCAGCGGCATCGGCCACCGTGCCGCCGGGATCCATCGCCAGGGTCGGATCGGCATCAGCGGGTGCACCGAATATGCCAGCCCCGCCCGCTCCGCCAGCCCCACCGCCTGCGCCTGCAGCCCGGCATAGGGCTGCGACAGGATCACCGCGCGATCACTCTGCATAGCCGTCTTGTGCGAGCCACCCGGATGCGCGTCAACAGCTAGAGCTTGACTTCGACCGGGGCGTCCGTCATCACACGGAGCGCCTTTCGACGTGACGCACGCACAGCGCCCTTCGCGGCGACGCTGTCCACTGGCCCAGGCCACGGCATCCCACGATCCGGGCCGTCCACCTCTTCGCCTGACGCGCCGGTTCGCGATTTCCGTCGCTCGCCGCAACCGCCGGAAAGGCTCGTCTCCCGCATGACCAACCAGTTCGATACTCTCGGGCTCGCGTCCGCCATCCTCGACGCTGTGCGTCAGCAAGGCTATCTCGTCTCCACGCCGATCCAGGCACAGGCGATCCCTCCGATCCTGCAGGGCCGCGACCTCCAGGGCATCGCGCAGACCGGCACCGGCAAGACCGCGGCGTTCGCACTGCCGATCCTGCACCGCCTGCTGAGCGCGCCGGTCCGCACGCCGCGCCAGGGCTGCCGCGCCCTGATCCTGTCGCCGACCCGTGAACTGGCAGGCCAGATCGCACAGAGCTTCCGCGCCTACGGGCGCAACACCCCGCTGCGCACCAGCCTGGTCTATGGCGGCGTGCCCAAGCATCCGCAGGCACGCGCGCTGGCGAACGGCACCGACATCCTGGTCGCGACACCCGGACGCCTGCTCGACCACCTGTCCGACCGCACCATCCGGCTCGACACCACCGAGATCCTCGTCCTCGATGAGGCCGACCACATGCTTGATCTCGGCTTCATCCTGCCGATCCGCAAGATCGCGGCGCTGCTGCCGGTCGACCGGCAGAGCCTGTTCTTCTCCGCGACGATGCCGCGCGAGATCGCTCTGCTCGCTGCCCAGCTGCTCCGAGATCCGGTGCAGGTCGCGGTGGCGCCCGTCGCCACCACCGTCGACCGGGTCGAGCAGCGCGTCATCTTCGTCGACACGGCGCGCAAGCGGCAGGTCCTCACCGACTTCCTGCGCAGGACGCGCCACGGGCGCGTCCCCGGGCGCACCCTGGTGTTCACCCGGACCAAGCACGGGGCCGACCGCGTCGTCGAGTTCCTCGAGAAGGCCGGCCTGTCCTGCAGCGCCATCCACGGCGACAAGAGCCAGGCGCAGCGCGAGCGGGCGCTGACCAGCTTTCGCAAGGGCCAGATCAGCGTCCTGGTAGCCACCGACGTCGCCGCCCGCGGCATCGACATCGATGGCGTGACCCACGTGATCAACTTCGACCTGCCGAACGTGCCGGAGAGCTACGTGCACCGTATCGGCCGCACCGCGCGCGCAGGACAGGCCGGGGTCGCGATCTCGTTCTGCGATGCCTCGGAACGCGCGCATCTGCGCAGCATCGAGAAGCTGATCCGCACGCGCCTGACGGTCTCCGAGCCGGGTCAGCTCGCCGCCTAGCGATCAGGCAATGCAGGCCGCGGCCGCAGCACGCCCGGAATCGAAGGCGGCTTCCACGCTTCCGCCAAGACACCAGTCGCCGCACACGACCAGCCCCGCCGGATCCGACAGGCAGGCCTGCCCGAGCGGGGCCTTAGTCCGCGCGAAACGCCAGCGATGCGCGGCACGATGCACCGGTGCAGCGGCGATGCCGGTCGCGGCTACGAAGGCCGCCTGCAGTTCCGCCAGCACGGCGTCCGGCTCCCGTTCCAGGTGGTGGGCCGACCAGGTCGGGCTGCCATGCGCGACCCAGCAATCGGGCAGGGAAGCCCGTCCGGGTCGCGAACTTTCGCGTGCGATCCAGCACAGCGCCCCGTCGAGGCTCCGCGTGTCGGCGCCGTGCTGCCGCGCCGCGTAGGCCAGCATCAACGCCCAGCACGGCTCCATGACGACTCCTCCGACTGCGGCGGCAAGAGCGTGCCCCAGCGCCGCCAGCAGCGGTGCCGCCTGCGGCGCCGGCAGCGCCAGAACGATCCGGTCGAACGGCCCGGCATGTTCCCCGCCCGGCCCGACGGTGCCGGGCCTGACCGCCGCCGCATTCTGGTGATGCACGAGCCAGCTGCCCCGTGCGTGCTCGATCCAGGTGACTTGGCGCAGCGGCAGCAGGATGCCTACGCCACCGAGGGCGGCCGCCTGCGCGAGTGCCGACATGCCGGGCACGCCGACCCAGCGCGGCCGCGCGGCAGCCGGATCCCAGGCGGCCACCTGGTCGCCCGCACCGGCGAGGAACGCCTGGAACGCGGCACCGCTCGCGGTCGCATATGCCGCCCCATGATCGAAGCGGAGCGCATCGATGCGGCGGCTCGCGAGGCGGCCGCCCGCGCGTCGCCCCTTGTCGAACAGCACGACCTCGGCGTCGTCCGCGTGCAACAGGCGCGCGCAGGACAGCCCGGCCATCCCGGCGCCGATGACGGCGATGCGCATGCGGCGGCTCGGCATCCGGCGACGCTGACCTAGTCCGAAGCTGCACGCAAGGCTCGCCAGATCGGGTGCGATGCCCGCGACCTGCCCGCGGGCACGAGGGACATTCCGATCGACCTCGTGCCGCCGCGGCTCGCAGCTCCGCTAGGCGCTGACGACCTCGGTCGGCGCCTCTTCCTCCTCAGTCATCGGACCGGCATCCAGCTTGCCGTCGAACGCCTCCCGGATCTGCCGCAACAGATGCTCTGCCATCTGCCGCCAACGTTCCCGCGGATCAGGACAGGCATCGCCCTGGGTAGACGGCGGGGCGGTGAGCAGCCGCGCCAGCTCGAACCGGATGCTGCCGGGATGCGGCTCGCACAGCAGCGCCAGCGGCTCGTCGCGAAACTGTTCCGCAAGGCCACCGACCCGCGTCGCCACCACCCAGCGCCCGGCGGCGCTCGCGCTCGCCGCGCCGCCGCGCAGGCTAGCCGCGCGGGACGGCCGCCGGACCCCCGCGGCCCCGC
>CAXTNV010000009.1:30395-54292 GCA_964245755.1 uncultured Acetobacteraceae bacterium
CCCCACGCCCCCCCCCCGGGGGCCCCCCCCCCCCCGGGGGGGGGGGGGGGGGCCCCCCCCGCGACGCCGCTCTGGCTCGCCTCGCGGTACGGCAGCAGGACCGCGTCGGCCCAGCCGATCAGCGCGCCGACTTCGTTCTCCGGAACCCAGCGGTTCTCCACCCGCACGCCCGGCAGCCTCGCCAGCGCCTGCAAGGTCTCGCTGTCGGGACCCTGGCCCACGATCCGGACCTCGTACGGGGGCATCTCCCCCAGGCCGCGCAACGCCGCCTCGAGCAGGTCGAGTCCCTTGTAGGGCAGCAGACGCCCGAAGCAGAGCAGGCGCATGGCCCCGCCATGCGAGAACGGCCGTGGCGGTCTCGGACCGAACACGAAGGGCGGCAGGCTGGCGCTGAGCAGCGGCTTGCCGCGCGCCGCCTTCTGACTCAGCAGACGCTCCGCGACGTGGTGGGTCAGAGCGATCAGCGCGTCCGCGCGTCGGATCAGGCGACGCTGCAAGGCCATCTGCATCGGAAATCCGTCTCCCGGATGCAGATCCGCATCGTGCACGGTCACCACCAGCTTGACCTGCAGCTGCCGCAGCGCCCAGGCCATCACCAGGTCGAGCGGTCCCGGCATGGCGCAGATCGCGACCTCGGGTGCCAGCGCCCGGATCCGCCGCATCAACGACCAGACGGTCAGCGGCGACAGCAGCAGGCGGCAGACATAGCCCAGCAGGCCGTCATAGGTCCGCACCGGCAGTGCGCAGCGAGGCCGGTCCTGCGAGCTCAGGATCTCGGCACGGGTGGAGAGCGACAGGAACACGTGCTGCCCGGGCACTCCGGCGAGGCTCGCCGCCAGCTCGCTCGCGACCCGCGGTCCGGCCCCCCGTCTTCCCCATTGCCAGACCAGGATCCTCACGCCTCAGCTCGCCCTTGACCGCGCGAAGCCGATCTGCGCCAGCGCCCGGCGGAGCTCACTCCCGTCGAACCGCGACCGGCTCACCCGCAGCGCCGCCTCGCCCAGCGCGGCACGCCGTTCGGGGACGTCCGCCAGCGCCCGCAGTGCCCGGGCGGCCGCGTCAGTGTCCGCCTCCGCCCACACCGCGCCGGGAGCCTCGAAGATGCCGCGCGGATCCTGTGCCGGCACCAGCCGATAGCCCACCGGGACGCCGCAGCTCTGGTCGAGGAATTCAGCTGTGGCCGACCAATCGGTCGCCACCACCGCACGTCCCAGCATCATCGCCTCCGCAGGCACCAGCCCAAACCCTTCGCTGCGATGCAGCGAAAGCACGATATCGACAAGCCTGGTGAGCGCGTGCGCATCCGCCTCGGGCAGCATACGCGTCTCCAGCCTGATGTTGGGGCATTCCGCGACGGCAGCCTGCAACCTGCGCATGTCGTCGGCGAAATGCCCGGCATGCCCCACCTTCAATACCATGATGCGGTCGGAACGATTTCCGAACGCTTTGCGGAACGCGGCCACCGCCGCGAGGGGGTTCTTGCGCTCGAAGGCGGATGCCAGGCTGAACGAAACCAGCACCACCACCGCGTCGACGGGCAGTCCGAACGCCGCCCGGTCGAGCCGCGCCGGCCGCGGCGGCGACAGCGCCAGCGCGTGCGGCACCACGCGCACCCGTCCCGGCATCAGGCTCTGCAGCGCGCCCGCGGTGAAGCGCGAAGGCGCCCAGAGCTCGTGCACGCAGGCGCAGGCGGGCCGCCAGTGCTCCGGCAGCACCTCCAGCTCCCAGGCCCAGAACCCGATCACGCGACGTCCGCGCAGCATCCGGCGCGGCATTCGCAGCAGCGCCGCCGGCAGCACCGGAGCATTCACGTGCAGCACCAGCGCCGGCTTGCCGCTCCCGTCCGGAAGTCCTGGCCGCGCGTCGGCCGGCCGCTGCCTCTCGCCGGGAACCGCGATCCCCGCCTGCATCGAGCACGCCGGAACACCGAGCGCATCGAGCGCACGCCGCATGATGCGCGCGGACTCCCCCAGGCCGGAGGCACGGCCGACCTCGCCGGCGACGATCACACCGTCGCAGGTCGCGGGCGGCGTCCGGTCCGGCTTCGGCGCCAGCATCGCCGGCAGCTTCGCGAGCCACAGCCGCCGTCGGGCGGCGGGAAGCGCCTGCCAGAGGCGATGCATCGGGTGGAGTGAGGACGGGGAAGCCCGCATCGCGGCCTTGATTCGATGAGGCCGTGGAGTCTGACCGGGGCATCCGAGGACCGCAAGCATGCCGAAAGTATGCGCGGCCGGGCGATCCGGCGCACCGCAACAGCCCATTGCCGGCGCACCCGCCCCGTATAGACTGACCCGATGCGCGAACCCGTCCGCCTTCCGACAACGGAGATCCTCGAGACGCTGGTCGCCTTCGACACCACCAGCCGCAACTCCAACCTGCCGCTGATCGGCTGGGTCAGGCAGTACCTGGACGCCTACGAAATCCCATACCGGCTCAGCCACGACGCAAGCGGGCTTAAGGCTAACCTGCACGCCATCATCGGCCCGGAACGCGAGGGCGGCCTCGCCCTCTCGGGCCATGTCGACACGGTTCCGGTCGACGGCCAGAGCTGGAGCACCGAGCCGTTCAAGCTGCCGCAGCGGGATGGCCGGCTGCTGGCACGCGGCGCGGGCGACATGAAGGGCTTCGTCGCCTCGTGCCTCGCCGCGGTGCCGGATCTCAAGGCCGCGCCGCTGCTGCGCCCGGTGCACCTGCTGATCTCCTACGACGAGGAGGTGGACTGCGCGGGAGCGCACGCCCTCGTGGCCGACATGGAAGCCGGCGGGCTGCGGCCGGCGCTGTGCGTCGTCGGCGAGCCTTCGAACATGAAGCCGATCACCGCCCACAAGGGCAGGTTGTCGGTTCGCGTCTCCGTGCGCGGCCGAGCCGGCCACTCCAGCCAGCCCGCACGAGGCGTCAACGCGATCCACGCCGCCTCGGAGGCGATCGGCTGGATCGCAGCGGAAGCACGCCGGCTCGCCGCCGACGGTCGTCGCGAGGCCGGTTTCGAGCCGGCGCACAGCACCATCCATGTCGGTCTGGTCGAAGGCGGCTCGATCCTGAACATCATCCCCGAGCGGGCCGTGTTCGAGATGGAGTGGCGCACCATCCCCGGCGACGACGCGGCAGCCGAGCTGCACCGCCTCGAAAGCTACGCCACGCGCACGATCGAGAGCTGGATGCAGCAGGTCGACCCCGGCGCCGGCTTTACCTTCGAGCCGCTGAACCTGCTGCCGCCGCTTTCGCTGGACCCGCAGCACGCTCTGGTCGGGCTGGTCAAGCAGGCCTGCGGCGCCAACCAGCACGGCAAGGTATCGTATGGGACCGAGGCAGGCATCTTCCAGGATGCCGGCATCGCCAGCATCGTCTGCGGACCGGGCGACATCGCCCAGGCGCATCAGGCCGACGAGTGGATCGCGCGCGACCAGCTCGATGCGTGCGACGCCTTCATCCGCCGCCTTGCCGTCACTATGACCAGGGCGGCATGATCGGCCTCTCTGATCCGCTGCCGCCTAGCTTTCCCGCCCTGCCCCGCTTCGAGGTCCGGCTGGTGCCCCCTGAACTCGGGGAATGGCGGGGCGGCAATTGCGGCGTGCCCGGCTTTCATCATTTCGAGACCGGTCGTGCCGGACCGCACGTCCTGGTGACCGCCCTGATGCACGGCAACGAGATCGCCGGCGCCATCGTGCTCGACGCCCTGCTGCGCGCCCGACTGCGTCCGCTGCGCGGCAGGCTGACCTTCGGCTTCCTCAACCTGGCGGCATACGCGCGCTTCGACTCCGTCCAGCCGACCGCCTCGCGTTTCATCGACGAGGACATGAACCGTCTGTGGGACGTGTCGATCCTGGACGGCACACGGCATTCCGTCGAGCTCGCCCGCGCACGCGAGATCCGGCCGATCATCGACAGCGCCGACATCCTGCTCGACCTGCACTCGATGCTGTGGCCGTCCGAGCCGCTGATCCTCAGCGGCTCGCCGCCCAAGGGACGCCGCCTCGCGCGCGCGATCGGCACCCCGCCGATGGCGGTGGCCGACCGGGGCCACAGCAGCGGCCCGCGGCTGATCGACTATGCCGGCTTCGCCGACGAGGCCGATGCCCGCATCGCCTGCCTGGTCGAGGCCGGACCGCACTGGGAACCGGGCACCGTGGTCACCGCACGCGCCGCGGTGATGGCTCTGCTGCGCCAGACTGGACTGATCGCCGACGCCGACCCGACCACGCCGCACTCTCAGCCCTGGCGCGGCGCCGAGGTGACCGAGGTGGTCACCGCCGCGACCAGCAACTTCACGTTCGTGCAGCCCTTCCGGGGCGGCGACGTGATCGCCGACTGCCACACCCTGATCGCCAATGACGGCGGCCGCGAGGTTCGCACGCCGCACGACCAGTGCCTGCTGGTGATGCCCAGCCTGCGTCCCAGCCGAGGCCACACCGCGGTGCGTCTCGCCCGCTTCCTCAGCGACTAGCGCGAGATCGACGCCGAAGCCGCAGGCTCACCCACCTCCGGAGCCGCCCGAGCCGGAAGCGTTCAGGCGCTAGCGCCGGTAGATCGGGAACCGCGCACAGAGCGCACGCACCCGCTCGTGGATCGCCGCCTCGACCGACGCGTTGCCGCCATCGCCAGACGAGGCGAGTCCGTCCAGCACCTCGTTGATCATCAGCCCCACCTCGCGGAACTCCTCCGGCCCGAACCCGCGCGTGGTGGCGGCGGGGCTGCCGAGGCGGATCCCCGAGGTGATCGCCGGCTTTTCGGGATCGAACGGGATCGCGTTCTTGTTGGCGGTGATCCCCGCCCGCTCCAGGCTCGCCTCCGCCAGCTTGCCGGTCACCCGCTTCGGCCGCAGGTCGACCAGCAGCAGGTGGGTGTCCGTACCGCCGGTGACGATCGCCAGCCCTCTCTGCATCAGGGTCTCAGCGAGCACGCGGGCATTCCCCGCCACCGCCTGCTGGTAGAGCCTGAACTCCGGCGTCAGCGCTTCGCCGAAGGCGACCGCCTTGGCCGCGATCACGTGCATCAGCGGGCCGCCCTGCAGGCCCGGGAACACGGCGGAGTTGAATTTCTTGCCGAGTTCGGGGTCGTTGCAGAGGATCAGCCCGCCGCGCGGCCCGCGCAGCGTCTTGTGGGTGGTGCTGGTCACCACGTGGGCATGCGGCAGCGGGCTGGGGTACAGGCCCGCCGCCACCAGGCCCGCGAAATGCGCCATGTCGACCATGAAGAAGGCGCCGACCTCGTCCGCCACCCGGCGGATGCGCGCGAAGTCGATGAAGCGCGGGTAGGACGAGCCGCCGGCGATGATCAGCCGCGGCCTTTCCTGGCGTGCCAGCCGCTCGAGCTCGTCGTAGTCCAGCAGCCCGTCGTCGTGCCGCACCCCGTACTGCACCGCACGGAACCACTTGCCGGAGAGGTTCGGCGCCGCCCCGTGCGTCAGGTGGCCGCCGGAGGCGAGGCTCATGCCGAGGATGGTGTCGCCGGCATCGAGCAGTGCCAGGAACACCGCCTGATTGGCCTGGGCGCCGGAGTGCGGCTGCACGTTGGCGTAGCGCGCGTCGAACAGACGCTTCGCCCGATCCAGCGCCAGCAGCTCGGCGCGGTCCACCTCGACGCATCCGCCGTAATAGCGACGACCCGGATAGCCCTCTGCGTACTTGTTGGTCAGGACGCTGCCCTGTGCCTCCAGCACCGCCGCCGAGGCGATGTTCTCGCTGGCAATCAGCTCGATGCCGTCCTGCTGGCGCCGCATCTCGCCGTTCAGCGCCGCCGCCAGCTCCGGATCGCTCTCGCCCAGCGAGGCGGCGAAGAAGCGCTGCAGCGCGGTGTGCATGATCTGGTCAGGCATTGGGGCTCCGGGTCCTGGGCCGCCCCGTGCCAACGGACCGATGGAGGGGCTGGCATGCGGGCTGCAAGTGCGTTCAACTGCGCCCTTATAGTCCGGCGCCGCCGCGAGCGGAACCACCGCGAGAGCCGCCCGGCCGAACCTCGTTGCAAAACCATCTGCTCCCAGGAGACGCCCTGCATGTCCCAATCCGTCGCAAATCCGGGCCCGGCGAGCCTCTGGCGACGCAAGACCATCGAGAGCCTGACGCTGGACAGCGACGCTGCGGCGCTGCGGCGCGCCCTCGGGCCGCTGAGCCTGGTGGCGCTCGGCATCGGCTGCACCATCGGCGCCGGCCTGTTCTCGCTGACCGGGATCGCCGCCTCGGAGAACGCCGGTCCCGCGGTGGTGATCTCCTACCTGATCGCGGCCATCGGCTGCGGCTTCGCCGGGCTCTGCTACAGCGAGCTCGCGAGCATGATCCCGATCGCCGGCAGCGCCTACACCTACGCCTACACCACGCTCGGCGAACTGGTGGCCTGGATCATCGGCTGGGACCTCGTGCTGGAATACGCCGTGGGTGCGGCCACCGTCGCCGTCAGCTGGTCGCGCTACGTCAACTCGCTGCTCCGCGACTTCGGCGTCGCCATTCCGCCCAGGCTGCTCGCCTCGCCGTTCGAGACGGTCGCCCTCCCCGGAGGGGGCACCGCCACCGGCCTGATCAACCTGCCGGCCGTGTTCGTCATCGTCTGCATCTCGCTGCTGCTGATGCGCGGCATCTCGGAATCGGCCAAGGTCAACGCGGTGATCGTGGTGATCAAGATCTGCGTCATCCTGGCGGTGATCGGCTTCGGCATCCCGTACATCAACACCGCCAACTACACGCCCTTCATCCCGCCCAACCAGGGCAGCTTCGGCCATTTCGGCATCTCCGGCATCATGCGCGCCGCCGGCACCATCTTCTTCGCCTATGTCGGCTTCGACGCCGTCTCCACCGCCGCACAGGAGACCAGGCGGCCGGAACGCGACATGCCGATCGGCATCCTCGGCAGCCTGCTGATCTGCTCGCTCGCCTACGTCGCCTTCTCCTTCGTGCTCACCGGCCTGCTCAACTACAAGCTGATGCTCAACGACGCCGCACCGGTCGCCAGCGCCATCGACATGACGCCGTACCACTGGCTCAAGGAGGCGGTGAAGTTCGGCATCATCTGCGGCTTCACCTCGGTGATGCTGGTGCTGCTGCTCGGCCAGTCCCGGGTGTTCTACGCGATGTCGCGCGACGGGCTGCTGCCGCCGCTGTTCTCGCAGATCCATCCGAGCTGGCGCACGCCCTGGCGCTCCAACCTGCTGTTCATGGTGCTGACGGGCGTGCTCTGCGCGTTCCTGCCGATCAGCGAGCTCGGCCACATGACCTCGATCGGCACCCTGCTCGCCTTCGTCATCGTCTGCGCCGGCGTGCTGATCCTGCGCTCGCGCGATCCCGGCCGCGAGCGCACGTTCCGTGTCGCCGGCGGCCCGATCATCCCGATCCTGGGCATTCTGTCCTGCCTGGCGCTGATGCTCTCGCTCGACGGCCTGACTTGGATCCGGCTGCTCATCTGGCTGCTGATCGGCTTCGCGATCTATTTCGGCTACAGCCGCAGGCACAGCCGCCTGCAGCAAACGCGCCGGGCGATCTGATGACGCCCGGGCGCTTCCCGGCGACCAGGCTGCGCCGCAACCGCGTCGATGCCTGCACCCGACGGCTGGTGGCGGAGCACCACCTCTCGGTCGACGACCTGATCTGGCCGGTGTTCGTGACCGAGGGCGAGCGGGCGGTGTCCGACATCTCTTCCATGCCAGGGGTCAGGCGCGTCTCGCTCGACCGCCTGGCTGCGCACGTCGCGCCGGCGGCGCGGCTCGGCATCCCCGCGATCGCCCTGTTCCCGGTCACTCCACCGGACCGGCGTGACGAGGAAGGCACGGAGTCCGCCAATCCCGACAACCTGATCTGCCGCAGCGCCCGCCTGCTCAAGTCGGAGTTCCCAGAGCTGGGCCTGATCGGCGATGTGGCGCTAGATCCCTACACCAGCCACGGCCATGACGGCGTGCTCCGGCACGGCCGCATCGCCAACGAGGCGTCGGTGGCGGTCCTGGTAACCCAGTCGCTCAACCAGGCGCGCAGCGGCATCGACATCCTGGCGCCGTCGGACATGATGGATGGCCGCATCGGCGCGATCCGCGCCGCCCTCGACGAACACGAGCTGATCGACACCCGCCTGATGTCCTACGCCGCCAAGTATGCGAGCGCGTTCTACGGCCCGTTCCGCGAGGCGCTCGGCTCCGGCGGCCTGCTGCGCGGCGACAAGAAAACCTACCAGATGGACCCGGCCAACAGCGACGAGGCACTACGCGAGATCGAGCTCGACCTCGCGGAGGGTGCGGACATGGTCATGATCAAGCCCGGCATGCCCTATCTCGACATCGTCCGCCGGGTCCGCGAGCGATTTGCCGTCCCCACCTTCGCCTACCAGGTGTCCGGCGAGTACGCGATGCTCATGGCAGCGATCCGCAACGGCTGGCTCGACCATGAGCCCGCGGTGATGGAGAGCCTGCTCGCCTTCAAGCGTGCCGGCGCCAACGGCATCCTGACCTACTTCGCCGTGGAAGCCGCCGAGCGGCTGCGATAGCCCGTGCCGAACTCCGGACGAAGCCGCGGGCGCTCCCTCGGGATCGCCGGCTTCGCTGCCGCCGGGGTCGCCGCCACCGTGGCGGCCGGGCTGCTCCTCGTCGCCGTCTTGCTGTGGCGGACCCTGCCCGACCGCGACCAGAGGCTAGCCGTCCCCGGCCTGGGGCACGCGGTCGCGATCAGCTTCGATGCCGTCGGCGTCCCCAGGATCGAGGCGGCATCCGCGGAGGACGCGGCCGCGGCCCTGGGCTTCGTGCACGCGCGCGACCGCATGTTCCAGATGGAGCTGATGCGCCGTGTCGGTTCCGGTCGCGTCTCCGAGATCGCCGGCCGCGCGGCGCTGCCGCTCGACCGCATGATGCGCACCCTCGGCCTCAGGGCGCGGGCGGAGGCGGCCTACCCGATGCTGCCGCCGCCCGACCGCCGTCTGCTCGACGCCTATGCGCGCGGGGTCAATGCCGAGATCGCCGCCCGTGGCCGCTTCATCGCCCCCGAGTTCCTGCTGCTCGGACGTCCCGAGCCCTGGACACCTACGGACTCGCTGCTGTGGGGTCGGCTGATGGCGCTCAGCCTGGGCGCCAACTGGCGCACCGAACTGGCCCGTCTCGCCGCATCCACGAAACTGCCGCTGGCCCGCCAACTCGCCCTGCGGCCGGCCTCCGGCGACGTCCTGTCACCGCAGGCCAGCGTTGCCGACCCGCATCTTGCCCGTCTGGCGGCCGCACTCGACGCTCGCCTGCCGCGCTTCCCGGCCGCCTTCACCCTGCCGGAGGAAGCCTCCGACGAGTGGGCCGTTGACGGCGCGCACAGCCTGACCGGCGCGCCGCTGCTCGCCGGCGACCCGCATCTGGCACTTGGCTTCCCTTCGGTGTGGTATCTGGCGCGCATCACCCGTCCGGACGCGGTGCTCACCGGCGCCACCGCGCCCGGTGCACCGTTCCTCGTGATCGGCCAGAACGGGCACATCGCCTGGACCTTCACCAGCAGCGAGGCCGACACCCAGGACCTGTTCATCGAGCATGCCGGACCGAACGGAACCTACCTCACCCCGGACGGGCCGCGCCCCTTCCTCAGCCGCCGCGAGACCATACGCGTCCGCGGCCAGCCGGACAGCGTGATCACGGTGCGCGAGACCCGGCACGGCCCGCTGATCAGCGACATCCTGCCCGACATGAACGACGGGCAGGGACAGGGCCGGCTGCTGGCGGTTTCCATGGAAGCCCTCGCGCCGGTCACGCCGACGCATCAGGACGCGGCCAGCAGCCTGTTCGCCCTCGACGACGCGGCCACGGTGCAGCAGGCCGGAGCGGTTGCCGCGACCAGCACGGCGCCGGTGCAGAACCTCCTCGTCGCAGACCGCGACCGGATCGCCCAGTTCACCACCGGGATCGTGCCGATCCGCCGGCACGGCGACGGCAGCTTCCCGCAGGACGGCGCCGACGGCGTGCATGACTGGATCGCGAGCGCCTCCGGCGACCGCCTGCCGCACGTGGTGGCGCCTCCGAGCGGCCATCTGCTCAACGGCAACGAGCGCACCTCGCCGCTGGACTTCCCGGTCTACATGGGCCGCGACTGGCCCGACGACTGGCGCGCGCGCCGCATCCGCGCCCTGCTCGCCAGCCGTCCCCGGCACGACGTCGCCGGCTTCGCGGGCATGCAGTCCGACACCGCCAGCGGCTTCGCCGCCGCCATCCTGCCCGGGCTGCTGTCGCGCCTCGCCGCCCACCCTCCCGACGAGTTCCCCGCCCGTGCCCTGGCACTGCTGCACGGCTGGGACGGCTCGATGAGTGCGGCGGCACCGCAGCCTCTGATCTTCAACGCCTGGATGCAGCGCTTCGCCAGCGACATGCTGCAGCGCGACGGCATCGCGGAGTCCGTGGCCGCACCCTGGCCGGACTTCGTCGACTTCCTGCTCTCCGCCCGGGGTGCCGCCTGGTGCGGCGGCGACTGCACGCCGGCACTGCTCCGCGCCCTCGACGACGCCACCGCCCGTATCGCCGAGACCCAGGGCAACGACCCGGCCAGCTGGCGCTGGTCGGCAGCACATCGTGCCGTGTTCGACAACGCCTTCCTGCGCGCGCTGCCGCTGGTCGGCCGCCTCGCCCGTCGCAGCATCCCGGTCTCCGGCGACGACACCACGCTGCTGCGCGCCGGCAGCGCCACGCTGGGCGAATTCGACGCCAACCACGGCGCCGCCTATCGCGGCGTCTACGACCTCGCCGATCCGGAAGCGAGCCGCTTCATCGTGACGCCCGGCCAGTCCGGCAACTGGCTGTCGGAGGACGCGTGGAATTTGATGCAGCACTGGGCGTCAGGCGCTACCATGACGATCCCCCGTAGGCCGGGATCCGTCAGCGCAACCGCGAGTCTCACCCCATGATGCAGGCGCAGCCCAGCGCATGACCTACACCCCGCCCCGCCGGCCGCAGTTCTTCTACACCACCGCGCCGCTGCCCTGTCCCTATGTCGCCGGGCGCACGGAACGCAAAGTGGTCACCGAGATCTCCGGGCCGGACGCGGAGTCACTGCACGACCGCCTGTCGCGCGCGGGCTTCCGTCGCAGCCACAACATCGCCTACGCGCCGGTCTGCCCGTCCTGCAACGCCTGCGTGCCGATCCGCATACCGGTGCAGCGCTTCGAGCCCGGCCGCACCCTGAAGCGGATCATCCGGCGCAACGTGGCGGTCGAAGGCTTCGAGGTTCCCGCCCGCGCCACCACTGAGCAGTACGCTCTGTTCCAGCGCTACCAGCAGGCCCGCCACGGCGACGGCGACATGGCCGGCATGAGCTTCTACGACTACCGCGCGATGATCGAGGACACCCCGATCGAGACCTTCCTGTTCGAGTTCCGCGACCCCGACGACAGCCTGATCGGCGTCTGCCTAACCGATCGCCTGGGCGACGGCCTCTCTGCGGTGTACAGCTTCTTTACGCCCGAATGCTCCGCCCGCTCGCTGGGCAGCTTCGCCATCACCTGGCTGATCGAGCGTGCCAGGACGCTCGGGCTGCCCTACGTCTACCTGGGCTACTGGGTCGCCGACAGCCGCAAGATGGCCTACAAGGCCCGCTTCCGGCCCACCGAGATCCTGTCTGCAGGCGCCTGGCGGATCCTCGACCCGCTGCCCGATTGAGACCGGCGCCCGCGGGGAGGGGGCCGGCGATCAGCCCTTGCGCAGCATCCAGGCCGGCGCCGTGCGTCCGGCCTCGCCGCGTCGTCCGACCCAGTCGGCGAGCTCGGCAAGGCTGCGCGGCCGCACCCCCTCCTGCCAGAGCAGCCCCGCCTTGCGGTCGAACACCCTGACCTCGCGCAGCCCGCCCTCCTTGAACTTCTGCAGCGCCACCCCGGTGCCGCGGGTCAGCTCCGGCAACTGGTCGAGCGCGAACACCAGCAGACGCCGGTCGGCTCCCAGCACCGCCACCTGATCGCCCTGCGCCGGCACGCAAACCTCGGCTCGCTCGCCCGGCTTCAGGTTGAGCACCTGGCGCCCGGTGCGCCGCTCCGCCAGCAGGTCCTCGGCGCGCACCAGCAACCCGCGCCCCGCTGCCGAAGCCACTAGCCAGCGCTCGCCCTCGCGCGCCACGAACAGGGCGATCAGGTCCTCCTCGTTGGACAGCTCGACCATCAGCCGGATCGGCTGCCCGTCGCCCCTTCCGCGTGACAGCTCGGCGGCGCGCAGCGTGAAGGCGCGGCCGTCGGTGGCGAAGCCGCAGAGCCGGTCCGTGGTCCAGCACTCCAGCGCCCGTCGCAGCGCGTCACCCTCCTTGAACTTCTGCGACGCCAAGTCGACGCCGTGTCCCCGTGCGGCGCGTATCCAGCCCTTCTGCGACAGGATCACGGTGATCGGCTCGCGCTCGACCGCGGTGATCTGCGAGACGTCGACCGGCCTGGGCGGCTCCGCCAGGGTGCTGCGTCGCGCACCGAGCCTGCCCGCGCCGAACTTGCGACGGGCCGCCTCGATCTCGGACGCGATCCGCTTCCATCGCAGCGGCTCCCGGTCCAGCAGCGCCGTCAGCTCCGAGCGCTCGCGGCTCAGCGCCGCGTGCTCGCGCCGTATCTCCATCTCCTCGAGCCGGCGCAGCGAGCGCAGCCGCATGTTCAGCACCGCGTCGGCCTGCGTCTCGTTGATCGAGAACGCCGTCATCAGCCCCGCCCTCGGCTCGTCCGCCTCGCGGATGATGCGGATCACCTCGTCGAGGTTGAGATAGACCGCGAGGAAGCCTTCCAGCACCTCCAGCCGCCGCTCCAGCGCCGTCAGCCGATAGCGCGAGCGGCGCAGCAGCACCTCGTGGCGGTGATCCAGCCAGGCGCGCAGCACCTCGCGCAGCCCCATCACCCGCGGCACCCGATCGGCGCCCAGCACGTTCATGTTCAACCCGAAGCGGCTCTCCAGCGCAGTGGCGCGGAACAGAGTCTCCATCAGCACCTCCGGCTCCACGCCCTTGCTCTTCGGCTCCAGCACCAGCCGCACCTCGGTGGTGCTCTCGTCGCGCACGTCGCCGAGCAGCGGAAGCTTCTTCTGCTCGATCAGCTCGGCGATCTGCTCGATCAGCCGCGACTTCTGCACCTGGTACGGGATCTCGCTGACCACCACCTGCCAGGTCCCGAAGCGGCCCTGCTCGACGACCCAGCGCGCCCGGATGCGAAACCCGCCGCGCCCGCTCTCGTACGCCTGCCGGATCGCCTGTCGATCCTCCACGATCAACCCGCCGGTCGGGAAGTCCGGCCCGGGCATCGCCGCCAGCAGCGCATCGAGGCTGACCTGCGGGTCGCGCACCAGCAGCAGTGCCGCGGCGCACACCTCGCCCGCGTTGTGCGGCGGGATGCTCGTCGCCATCCCCACCGCGATGCCGGCGGCACCATTGGCCAGCAGGTTGGGGAACGCCGAGGGCAGCACCACCGGCTCGCGCTCCTCGCCGTCATAGGTCGGCCGGAAATCGACGGCGTCCTCGTCGATGCCTTCCAGCAGCGCCCGCGCCACCTCGGTCAGCCGCGCTTCGGTGTAGCGCATGGCGGCGGCGTTATCGCCGTCGATGGAGCCGAAATTGCCCTGACCCTCGACCAGCGGGTAGCGAACCGCGAATTCCTGCGCCAGCCGCACCAGCGCCTCGTAGACCGAGGCGTCGCCGTGCGGATGATACTTGCCGATCACGTCGCCCACGACACGCGCGCACTTCTTGAAGCCGGCGGTCGGATCCAGCCGCAGCTGCTGCATCGCGTAGATCAGCCGGCGATGCACCGGCTTCAGCCCGTCGCGCACGTCCGGCAGCGACCGTGACATGATGGTCGACATCGCATAAGCCAGATATCGCTCGCTCAGCGCATCCGCGAGCCGCGTATCCTCGACATGATCCGCCATGCACTGCACCTCCCGGCAACCGGGGTCTGGGGCCTCCGGCCCCGGCGGGTCAAGGGCGGAGCCCTTGCATCGCCTCTCTGGAGCCAAGGACCGCCATGAAGGCATCGCCACGCGCCCGCCGCATGCGCGTCACCGCCCTCGCGCTGCTGATGATCGCCGGCACGGTGAACTACCTCGACCGCTCCGCCCTCTCCATCGGCAACGCCGCCATCCGACACGACCTGGGGCTGAGCGACGCCCAGATGGGCCTGCTGCTCTCGGTGTTTGCTGCCGCCTACGGCATCGCCCAGCTCCCGGTGGGCATCCTGATCGACCGCTACGGGCCGCGCCGCGTGCTCGGCCTGAGCCTGGTGCTCTGGTCGATGGCGCAGGCCGCCGCGGCCTTCTCCGGCAGCCTGATCCATTTCGCCACCGCCCGCGCCGCACTCGGCATCGGCGAGTCGCCGATGTACCTCGCCGGCACCAAGGTCTGCAGCAACTGGTTCCCGCGCCCCGAACGCGCCTGGCCGATCGGCCTGTTCAACGCCTCCTCGGCGCTGGGACCGGCGATCGCGCCGGCGATCCTCACCGCCCTGCTGCTCTCCTACGGCTGGCGGCCGATGTTCTTCGTCATCGGCGCCGCCGGCTTCGTCATCGCCTTGCTCTGGCAGCTGCTGTACCGCGACCCCGAGCAGTACGGCATCTCCGAGCAGGAGCGGGCCGCCATCCACCAGGCCGACGACGAAGCCCCGCAGCATCCCGGCGGCTGGACGACGCTGTTCCGCCAGCCCACCAGCTGGGGCATGGCTTTCGGCTTCCTCGGCGTGATCTACATGACCTGGCTCTACGGCACCTGGCTGCCCGACTACCTGGAGCGCGAGCGCCATCTGAGCGTGCGGCAGGCCGGCCTGTGGACCACCGTCCCGCAGGCCTGCGGCTTCCTCGGCGCCCTGCTCGGCGGCCTCTTCTCGCGCTGGCTCGGCCGCGCCGGCGTCCCGCCCCTGACCGCCTGCAAGCTGCCGCTGATCGTCGCCATGCTGGTCACCGCGCTGTGCACCGCCGGCGCCGCCCTGGTGCACGGCGTCACGCTCGCCATCCTGCTGGTCAGCGTGGCACTGTTCTGCGCCACCCTCGCCTCGTCCTGCGGCTGGGCCATGGCCGCGGTCGCGACCTCACCCGACAAGGTCGCGACCCTGGAGGCGATCCAGAACGTCGGCGGCTCGATCGGCGGCGCCCTCGCCCCAGCCGTCACCGGCGGCATGGTCCAGCTCACCGGCTCCTTCACCCCGGCGCTCCTGCTCGCTTCGGCGATCGCCGTCGTCTCGGCCCTGATCTACGCGCTCGCCGTGCGCGAGCCGCAGCATCACCGTCCGGCGACGCTCATCCCGGCATGACCCTCCGCATCGAAGGACACGACACCATGCATATCGGCTTCATTGGTCTGGGTCCGATGGGAGACCCCATGGCCACCCGCCTGCTCGAGGCGGGGCACCCGCTGAGCGTGTTCAACCGCACCGCCTCGCGCGCCGAGACCCTCGTCGCCGCCGGCGCCCGGCTCGCCGCCACCCCGGCGGACGCGGCCCGGCAGAGCGACATCGTCTTCACCATGCTCGCCAACGACGCGGCCGCGGAGCAGCTGGTGCTCGGCGCCGACGGCCTCGCCGCAGGGCTCGGCGAAGGCGGCGTGCACGTCTCCTGCAGCACCATCTCCCCGCACCTCTCCACCCGCTTCGACCACGCCCACCGCGAGCGCGGCCAGCTCTACGCCGCCGCGACCGTGCTCGGCCGACCCCCCGCCGCGCGCGCCGGCGAGCTGTTCATCGTGCAGGCCGGCAGCGCCGGGGCACGCGGCCGGATCGCGCAGCCGCTGGGCCAGCTCGGCCAGCGTATCTTCGACGTCGGCGACGACCCCGCCCGCGCCAATCTAGTCAAGCTCTCGCTCAACTTCATGATCTTCTCGACCATCGAGCAGATGTCGGAGATGTTCGCCCTGAACGAGAAGAGCGGCATCTCGCCGACGACGCTGCTGGAGATCTTCACCGGCAGCTTCTTCAACGCCCCGGTGCACAGGAACTACGGCAAGCTGATCGTCGAGCGGAGCTTCGATCCGCCCGGCGGCACCGTGCCGCTCGCCGCCAAGGACACCAGCCTGCTGCTCGCCGCCGCCGAGGCGATGTCGGTGCCGCTGCCGATGGCCTCGCTGCTGCGCGACCGCTTCCTGGCGATGATCGCCCACGGCGAGGGCGGGCTCGATTTCGCCGCGCTGTCGCAGCGCGCCCGCGACGACGCGGGCCTCACCTGACCGCGGCCAGCCTCTCGAACAGCCGCGCCGTCGCCTCGGCGCCCGGATCGACCGCGCCGATCAGCTTGGCCTCAGGCACGTAGGCCGACCGCCCGGCACGCGCCGCCATAGCCCGTGTGGCCTCGGCCCCCGCCCGCGCCGCCTGCGCCGCCTCCGGCAGGCCGCCGCCGGCAGCCAGCGCGTCGAGCGCCGGTTCCAGCGCATCGATCAGGGTGCGGTCGCCGCGTGCCGCCCCGCCATACGCCTTCATCCGCTCGAGCCCGGCGACGAAGGCCGGCACCCAGCCGGTGCCGCCGCCATACGCGGTGCCCGCGGCCGTGAACAGGGTCGCCAGCAGCACCCCGCTCGAGCCGCCCGACCGCCGCAGCAGCAGGCTGCCGATGCGATCGAGCAGCAGCCCGCCCTGCGCATACGGCAGCGCATCGAGGTGCTGCGTCACCGCCGACGCCGCCTGGGCGAAGGTGGTGCCGGTATCCCCGTCTCCGACCGCCGCGTCGAGCGCGTTGATCTCGGCCTCGATGCTGCCGAACAGCGCGGCCCCGGCCTCGACCAGCGCCCGCACGCCCGTATCGGCCGAGGCGGCCGGCATCGCCCGGTCGCCGATCGCCGGCACCGCCACCAGCCGCGGCGGCGCGAACCCGCGCGCCTGCTGCCACGCCGCCGGGGCCGGGGTCGCGAGCAGCGCCGCCTCCCGATCCGCGTCGAGCTCGAGCAGCGACAGCGAGAACCCGTTCATGTCCAGCGCCGTCATGAAGCGCCCGGGCCCCGAAACCAGCGCCAGCTGCGGCGCCAGCTCGCTGTCCGCCAGTGCGCGTAGCAGCAGCGCCATCTCCAGCGGCGGCGTGGCGCCGAGATTGTTCAGCAGCACCGCGTAGCGCGCGCGGGGGTCGTGCCCTCGCCGCAGCAGCCGCTGCACCGCCAGCCCGAGCAGCGTCCGCGCACTGCCCATCGGCACGATCGCGGCGCCCGGCTCGCCGTGTATGCCCAGGCCCAGCTCTGCCTCCGCGTCGCCGAGCGGTTCGCGAGACTCCCCGCCGTAGCCGCACCCCGCCAGCGACAGCCCGATCGAGCGCACGTGCGCCGCGGCATCCCGCGCCGCCGCCGTCACCTCTCGCAGCGTCCGGCCCGAAGCGGCAGCCGCCCCCGCCAGCTTGTGCACGAACAGCGTGCCGGCGATGCCCCGCGCCTGCACCGCCTCCGGCAACGCCACGTCGTCGCCGACCACCACCATCTCGACGCCGAGCCCCATCGCCCGCGCCCGCTCGGCGGCGAGGCCGAAATTCAGCCGGTCCCCGGTATAGTTCTTCACGATCAGCAGGCAGCCCGCCGGGCCGGTCACCGCCACGATCGCCGACAGCACCGCGTCCACCCCCGGCGAGGCGAACACCTCGCCGCACACCGCGGCGGTCAGCATGCCCTCGCCGACGAACCCGGCATGCGCCGGCTCGTGCCCCGAGCCCCCGCCCGAGACCAGCGCCCCCCGCGTGCGGTCCCAGTCCGCGCGCAGCACCACCTTGAGGTCGGGATCGTCGATCCGGCACAGCGCGCGCCCGGCGGGCGACATCAGCAGCCCGTCGAGCGCCTCGCTCACCATCGCGTCGCGTTCGTTGAGGAAGCGTTTCATGGCCGCGGCATCCCCTCCAGCATCTCCAGCAGCCTGAGCCGCGCCGCCGGCAGCGGACGGTGCCGCTGTCCGAACGCGTCGCGCGCCAGGAAGTGCCCGGTCAGGCGCAGGCCGTCGCACCAGTCGGCGACCGAGCCCGCATCGTCCTCGTCCAGCAGCAGCCTCGGCAGCTTCAGCAGCCGGTCACGCCAGTCGCCGACGCCGGTCTCGCTGACCGCGCGTCCGCTGCGCGGCGAGACGTAGGCGAGCCCGTCGCCCTGTCCGGTCACGGCACAGCACGACAGGTCGAGCCCGTATCCCAGGTCCGACAGCAGCACCAGCTCCCAGCGCAGCAGCGCCGCCGGGCCCGCGCGCGCGCCCTCCGCCGGATCCAGGCTGAGCAGGGTCAGCAGCCGCAGCAGCCCTTCGAAGGCGCGCGGATGCGGCTCGCGCTCCGGCAGCGCGTCGTCGGCCACCGCGCAAGCCGCCGACAGCACCGCCAGCGGCAGCCTGTGGTCGAGCACCCGCGCCGCCGACGGGTGCACCAGCTCCGCGGTCAGGGTGCCGAGCTGCTCGGACAGGCGCGCAAACCAGCGCGCCGAGATCAGGTTGCCGGGCTGCCACAGCGCCGCCTGCTTGCGCGATGCGCCGCCCCGCGCCAGGCCGCGATACGGGCCGTGCGCTTCGGTCAGCACGTGCACCACCATCGCACTCTCGCCGTACGGAGCGGCGGACAGGACCCGGGCGGGGGCTTCCCATTCCATACGTGCAGGCCAGGGCGCTGCCCTGGACCCGGGGGGGCGGGAGGCCCCAGGCTCCTTTACAGGCCGGCGGCGGCGGCCACGTCTCCCGGGAAGTCGCCATCGTCCTTCTCGATGCCTTCGCCCAGCTGGAAGCGGTCGAAGCCGGCCAGCGTGCCGCCGGCCTTCTGCACCACCGCCTTCACCCGGCTCTCGCCGTCATGCACCCAGACCTGCTCCAGCAGCACCACCTCCTCGTAGTACTTGCGCACCCGGCCATCGACCATCTTCTCGATGATCGCATCTGGCTTGCCGGACGCACGCGCCTGCTCGACCAGCACCGCCCGCTCGCGCTCCAGCGCCTGCGGATCGACGCCGCCGATGTCCAGCGCCGTCGGGCGCGTTGCCGCCACGTGCATGCCGACCTGACGGCCGAGCAGCTCCAGCGCCTCGCTCTCGCTCGGCGCCTCGATCGCCGCCAGCACGCCGATCTTGCCCAGGCCCGGCCGCAGCGCCGCGTGCACGTAGCTCGCCACCACGCCCGACTTCACCCGCAGCACCCGCGCCCGCCGCAGCGACATGTTCTCGCCGATGGTCGCGATCAGCCTCGTCATCTCCTCGGCGACGCTGCGACCCGCGCCGGGCAGCACCGCGCTCCGGATCGCCTCCAGGTCCTCGCCCACCGTGAGCGCCAGCTTCGCGACACTCTCCACGAACTCCTGGAAGCTCTCGTTGCGCGCGACGAAATCGGTCTCGGCATTGACCTCGACCATGGCGGCCGCCTGCGGCGCCGACGCTACCCCGACCAGGCCCTCGGCGGTCACCCGCCCGGACTTCTTCGCCGCCGCCGCGAGGCCCTTCTTGCGCAGCCAGTCCACCGCGACCTCGATGTCGCCGCCGCTCTCGGTCAGCGCCTTCTTGCAGTCCATCATGCCTGCGCCGGTCTTCTCGCGCAGCGCCTTGACCATGGCCGCCGTCACTTCGGGCATCAGCCTCTCTCCTCCAACGGGACGCACGCCCTGGCCGGTCCGGCCAAGGCGTGCGTCCGCTTCATCGTGTCGTCGCGCCCGCCGCGAGGGCGGGCCGCGAAATCATGCCGTGGGCGCGGCCGCCAGCTCGCCCTCGACCGGCACCTCGGTCATCGGTGCAGCGTCGATCACGCCCTGCAGCTCGGACGCCGAGACCTCGGGCACCAGCTCCACCGGCAGATCCTCGGCCGCGCCGTAATCCTGGCCCGACGCGCCAAGCTCGGCGCTGATGCCGTCCAGCACCGCCGACGAGATCAGGTCGCAGTACAGCGTGATCGCGCGGATCGCGTCGTCGTTGCCCGGGATCGGATAGGTGACGCCGACCGGGTCGGAGTTGCTGTCCAGCACCGCGATCACCGGGATGCCGAGCTTGGTGGCCTCCTCGACCGCCAGCTTCTCCTTGTTGGTGTCGATGATGAACAGGATGTCCGGCAGTCCGCCCATCTCCTTGATGCCGCCCAGCGAGCGCTCCAGCTTCTCCTGGTCGCGGGTGATCTCGAGGATCTCCTTCTTGGTCAGCCCGTGCGTGTCGCCGCTCAGCATGTCCTCGATCTGGCGCAGCCGCTTGATCGAGCCGGTGATGGTCTTCCAGTTGGTCAGCATGCCGCCGAGCCAGCGATGGTTCACGTAGTACTGCCCGCAGCGCTTGGCGGAGTCCGCGACATGCTCCGCCGCCGCCCGCTTGGTGCCGACGAACAGCACCCGCCCGCCGCCCGCGACCGTGTCGCGCACCGCGCGCAGCGCCCGGTCGAGCATCGGCACGGTCTGCTGCAGGTCGATGATGTGGACCTGGTTGCGTATCCCGAACAGGAACGGCGACATGCGCGGGTTCCAGCGGCGGGTATGGTGACCGAAATGCACGCCGGCTTCCAGAAGCTGGCGCATGGTGAAATCGGGCATCGCCATCGGCGTGTCCCTCCTTGATCCTGGTTGTGCCTCCGCGGAGCCCCCGTCCATCTCTGGACACCAGGAAAGTCCCGCGTGCGAATTACCGGTCGGATGGCACGCCACCTGCCCGGCACGCGGGATATGGCCAACTCGCGCCCGGAGCGCAAGCACAACAGCGCTACCGCAGCGAGGCCGTGACCCCGCGACGACCGGCGCGCGCTCTGCTATCCGGTCCCGATGACCCAGACCGTGATCCCGCCAGCCGCCCCCGTCCTCATCCCGACCGCCGCCGGAGGCGCCTTCCCGGTGCGCCGGATCTACTGCATCGGCCGCAACTACGCCGAGCACGCGAGGGAGATGGGCGCCGATCCGGAGCGAGAGGCGCCGTTCTTCTTCTGCAAGCCGGCCGACGCCGTCCTCACCGGCGACGCCGACCTGCCCTACCCGCCCGCGACCGAAGAGCTGCACCACGAGATCGAGCTGGTCGTGGCACTCCGCTCCGGCGGCGCCGACATCGCCGCCGACGCGGCCCTGGATCACGTCTGGGGCTACGCCACCGGCCTGGACATGACCCGCCGCGACCTGCAGGCCGAAGCGAAGAAGGCGGGACGTCCCTGGGACATGGCCAAGGGCTTCGACCACTCCGCGCCGATCGGCCTGCTGGTCCCCGCCGAGCGGCTGCCGCCCCCGCACCGCGGCGCGATCACCCTGCGGGTCAACGGCGACTTGCACCAGCAGGGCGACTTGTCGCAGATGATCTGGTCAGTAGCGGAGAGCATCGCAGCCCTCTCCCGCCTGGTCCGCTTGGCCCCCGGCGACCTGATCTTCACCGGCACCCCCTCGGGCGTCGGACCGGTCACGCGCGGCGACCAACTGGACGGCGAGATCGAGGGCGTCGGCACTGTCCGCACCCGCATCGTCTAGGTCGGACGCCGATCAGGAGTGACACACGATCCAATAAAGAGCCTCCGCCGCTAGCCTTTGAGCGTCCGGCTGTGGTCGTAGGCCGAAAGCCCACCTCCGCATTAGCGACTGGAAAAGCGAGGATATCCTGGCCATCTACAGATTACGATCACATGGTAAGTCGTTACACCCTTGTAACTTGTTCGATGGGCGTCGAGTAAAGTGGAGTTTCAGCGGCTACAGCCGGAGCGTGCGCTTGAGGCAAGTCAGGGAGCTCTTCACGGCGAAAAAAGTGCCACATGGCGCGGACAAGACTCTTGAGCATCTCGCTTTCGCGACCCTTTTCTTTAGCGCGCAGACGTGTTTGGTAGACAATTTCTGGAATCTTCCGTGTATCATTACTCGGCGTTACGCCGAAGTCTTCGCAGGAGGAAGAGAGACACGCCGTGTAGACCTCGGGCGTAAGGTCGTCCTTGAGCTTGTGCTCCAGCGTCTTTTCGAAATGCGCGTAGCAATCTCTGATGAGGTCGTCAGTCGGTGCAGTATCTAATTGATCGTCGGGCTTGGCGAGCTTGCTTAAAGCAAGGTCAACAGTCGGCGTGCGCTTTTCCTCGGCCAAGTGCTGATCGCAGTCCCACAGCATATAGGTCGGAATACCCAGCTCACGGAAGATCAGATAAGGGCGATCGAGATTGGCTTTGCCTTCAGCCGAAAGGATGGCGATACCGGCCGCCTCAAAATTCGCGCCAAGCATCCGCGCTGTCGCAGTCAGCGCCGCCTTGTCGCTTCGACCCTCGACCAAAATGACGCCGTTCGCGAAAAAACCTTCGGCCAGCTCAGCACCGAGAATGTGCAGCCGCGGAACTAACGTTTGTGCACTATAAGTACCAGCCGGTTTATCCCAGCCGCGTTCAAGCTTCTGCGCGACAATACTAAGATTGAGCGCTTGCAGGGTGCACTGCTTTAGTTGGCTATCGGCACAAGGTGAGCGCCGCGTAAGCCTAATCTCGTCGGCATTCTTCATTGAAATAAACATCGGCGAGTGCGAGCCGAACATAATTTGCGTGTGACCTTGAACACCAGGGAGCGTGCCGCTGCTCAGGCCCCGCAGCACCTCAGCAAAGTGCCGCTGCTTGGTTGGATGCTGATACAGCTCAGGTTCTTCTATCGCAAGGATCAATGTCGGTGCCTGCGCCGCGACCACGGCGGTGGCGGGTGCACCGAGACCAGCGTCACCGGCGGCCGCCTCGTCGACGTCCGGCACCGCCGTTCGGGCAAGATGCTGGAGCAGCGTAAAGATGAAAGCGCGCTGGAGGCCATGACCTTGCCTGTCCACCGGACCGCCGAAACCATCGTCCTTAAGAAACACATCCGCCATAGGCAACGGGACCGGCATCTCGCCAATCTCGCGCCAGTTTAATGAAACTTCGGCATCCTGATATAGACCACGTAGGTCAGCGGTAAGAGTCCCGGCAAGCACGCCAAGTTCCGGCATATTATTGGCGGAAACCAGAGCCTGATACGCCTCGGTCATCTGTACCTTGAACGCTTGGACATCCGGTCGTTGAAGGATCCGACTGCGCACCAATAGTTCGAGCAGCTTGCCGATGACGCTCGTCTTGCCGTCCGCTGCGTCCGCCGACGCCTCTCGCACTGCCGGAATGAACACGAAGCTCGTGTACCGCTGAAGCTTGCCGCGACTGTTATTCTGAAAACCGAAGAACTGACCATCGTCGGGCAACAGCACCAAGCGATCGGGATGGTTAGCCTCCCAGTTCAGCATGGCTTGGTCGACCGCTGCCGCACTGCCAGCCTTGGGCAGGTCGGCATAGAGCGGATTACTCTCACGCAAGGCATCATAGGCAGCACGCTTAGGCGCTGCGGCGGAATGCCCCCGAATCGCTATGAAGTCGGGTATCTGTGGAATCACACCGTGATAGTGTCCGCTCGAAGCACTTCCATCGAAAATGCGGGTGACAACCAATCTGCCATCGCGTAGCCGGTTCTCGAATGCAGCTTCTTCTTGCTCGCTGAGCTGATGAAAGGTCAGTTCAATCTCAATCGCTTGCTCTTGACTGCGTCCAAAAAAGTCGTCGGCATCGCAATTTCTCGACGTTGAGTAGAATTTTTCGACCGCCCTGAGGATCGATGACTTGCCTGCGCCGTTGCCTCCTATCAACGCTGTATGCGCGCCGAACACGACCTCAATATCGCGGAGGGATCGGAAATGCCTGATGCGCGCACGCTCAAGTTGCATTACGTTCTCCTCAAGAGGATAGCCTAATGACTTCGACCGGCGGGAGCTAAGAAGAATTCCTTTCCTATAACAGCAGTACTACTGACCTTCAGCTACCGCGCAGAGTGCTTACGCTTGTTCACATTGGGGCGTCGAATGGCGGCTTCAGGGTCGGTAAGTAATCGCCGAGGCAACCGAGAGAAGCACTAAGTCGACTTTGGAACCAGATCTTTATTCCGCTGCTTTCCACCTTCCGCAACAGCTCTATTAAGCTACTTGTGATGCTATCCCACGCAATCTATCGCGCAGCACTCTCTTTCACGGCGACTGGTGGTCCCTTGACCACCTCCGCCAGATCGTGCGGCCGCACCCACTTGCGGAACGCCGCCTGCAGCGACTGCG
>CAXTNV010000010.1:0-298 GCA_964245755.1 uncultured Acetobacteraceae bacterium
GCCTCGCACGTGGCCTCATTGCTTGCAACAATAACCGCCGCCGGCGTGTCGTTTGGAGTAGTTTCATGGAGGGATGGAAATGAGATCGAGGCAGATCAGCTCCAATTCGTCGAGCGCTGACGTGGGCGTCTTTTCGAAGATTGTATATTGGTACACATTGTTTCGGATGCGTTCCCGCATGCCGTCTGGATCGCAAACTGCAGGTCAGACGGATCGAGAGATACAGAAGATTGCAAGCAGATATGAGAGCTTGAGTGGGCGCCGCGCGTCCGACTCTACAGTCGTGGAGCTCGGATTC
>CAXTNV010000010.1:308-808 GCA_964245755.1 uncultured Acetobacteraceae bacterium
TGCGCTCAAAAGCTGCTTCAGGTACATCTGGTTCGACAGGACCTTCTTAAGGCAATTCCATGCAGAGATGGCGCGGATCAACGCCGGATACGCACCTGACGACGTGCGACTGATGATTGCGGACGCGAGTGCCGAAAGTACCTGGCAAAACATCGGAAAGGTCGATTTTGTCTTCTCGACCGATGTCTTCGAGCATATCCCGCCAAGAAGTCTGAATGCGGTGATGCTCCATATCTTCAATCATGTCGACAGCGACGCCATCGTCATTACAAAACCGAATGTATACACTGGGATTTGTGGTGGTCACGACTTGAAATGGTATCCGCAGATGATCGATGTGAACAGCAGTGAAGATGCGTGGAGCCATCTGCTCGATCCCGGTTTTGTGGTCAACACCTATCTCAATCGACTCACCAGGAGAGATTATGTCGAGATTTTCAAGTCGAATAATTTTTCTGTCCTCGAGGATAGTGCAATCAACGGCCGCTTAGGCGAAAAAC
>CAXTNV010000010.1:818-5761 GCA_964245755.1 uncultured Acetobacteraceae bacterium
AAAAACACCTGACCGACGTGAATAAGAGCAAACTTCTGCAGTTCGATGACTATGAGCTATTTTCGAACTTTGTTGAATTCGTGTTGAAGAAAAACGCAGCGCAAGGCGCCTGAAAAATCAGTCGCCCTCGATCTCATGCTGGAGCAGCGTGGTTGCGCATCGAAGGGGACCACGCGAACCGCCCTCGCCGCCGCGCCTCCGGGCAGGTAGAGGCTCGTACCGTCTGCGTCGGTCCGCTGCCCGGCCAGCGTCTGTGTGGCTCGGTACATCGCTGCACCAGCGCGGCCAGCAACTTGCTCCTCCTCACGGCCGCCGTGGTGGCCTTGGCTTGGAGACCTGCGACTTCGAAGGGCCACTGGCTCTGCGTCGCTCCCGACCGTGGCTCCCCTTGACCGCCATCAGGTAGAACATCGTCTCAGCCAATCGATCACGTGCCCTCACGCCACCATGGCATTGATCGTAGAACCACACGGGAGTTGCATAGCACCTGAAGACATTCGGCAAGCCAAAGCCATTCACGCTGATCAGTTTTACCCATTGAAATAGTTTGTAGGTGTCACGTACATTGCAGTAAAGTCTGCCCGCCACTGCTGACGATGAATTATGCCGTCGACTGATCCACCCTAGATGTTGAGTTAACGATGACGCGCATCCCAAGCTTCGACAGCCAGATTCGGCAATCGATCAGTCCTTATAAGACCTTCACCCGCTATGTCGTGTTCGCCGTTGTGGCGGGCGCCTGCAATCTGTCGTCGCAAGCGCTGGCAAGCAGTATCCTGCCTTCTATCCCACTTATGTTCAGCATCATTTTCGGGACTGGCGTAGGCTTTGTTACAAAGTACATATTGGACAAGCGGTGGATCTTCTACGATCCATACGAAGGTCATCAGTCCGAGGTGAAAAAGATTTCAGTTTACGGAGCCTCGGGCGTAGTGACCACCTTGACCTTCTGGGTTGTTGAGCTTGCCTCATGGGGACTTTGGCATACCTCGCTTGCGAAATATACGGGTGCTTTTTTTGGTTTATTGCTTGGAAATTTCATGAAGTACAATCTGGACAAGCGTTTTGTTTTTTCCCTTCCGAAATGATCATCATTGATGCATCCGAAATGATATAGTTAGCGTAATCCACTACACATCTCCTCAGATCCGCTTGCCCGATCCAAATCGGTCAGCCGCGTGTTCTTTGGCGACACCACTCGAATCAGTGCAAACCATGACCCTCGATCCAAACCATCAGTGTGTCCAGTTTGCAACGCTGCTATCTGTCTACGGAATGCTGCAATGACTACAATGAAGCTGAAACCCGAGGCATCGACACGTTCTATTGGCCTACTGATCATTTCTATCACGTTGTTAATTATCTTATTTCAAGGGATAAGTATTATCGATACTGATGCTCCTCAGATCTGGCGAGCGATGTTGGGTATCCCCTTCGAAGGAGATTCGAAAAGACTTTATCTCGCCGAAGGTTTACTCCCGAACAGCATCGGCATAATGCTCTTATACCTCAAAATGAGTGATCGCACGACACTCGTACTTTGGTGGAGTATCGGAGTCTTAGCACTGGTAAGCTCCTTTTCTTATTCGATACGACGCGGGACCATCACGATCTTTGATGTTTTATTGATCATTACGTTCACGCGATTGGTCGATACGTTGTCGATGTGGATCGGCAAATTCGACCCTTACCTCCTCTCACTCCTCGTCTTGTCAGCCAATCATAACCGATCTGTATCGCGAGTCTAGATCGCTTTGGCGGCCCTCTGCCATAACTTGGCTGCAGTTCTATAATCCGCCGGCAATTTTGCGGTGGAGTTCTCCTTGAAGGCTAAGCCGGACATCCTGCCGATGCTGATCTCAGTGGCATTCGCTTTCCTGGATATCCAATTGGCTCATCGGCTGGTGCCAAGCATGGTCGATCGCAGTGGATTCATTCTAAGCACTGTTGGGGTCGTCCTGATGAGCGGAGCCGAGTGTGGTCTTGTCACCTTCGTCTCGGTCTTCGTTGTGCCCTTCGGTTGTATTTGTGAGTTCAAGCCAAACTTCAGCGTCTTGACGCTGGGCCGTGTCTTTCCTCTTGTGGCTTGGCTAGCTTGTGCAACCGTCATCGGGTGCTTGATCGCCCTTGACCACACGCGTGTAGCGTTCTTGATCACTTTAGCACCTCTCATCACCTTTCTCAGAATCACTCAACCCAGGCTGCCAGCACATAGAATCGAGCTACCTAGGATATTTTATTTGCTTGCTGCCGCGCGGCTGGTCATACCGCATGTCGCAGGGGACAGCTTCTTGTTGTTCAATTGGACAGCATTCGGAAGAGTTTTGAGATCTGTGTTGTAAAAGTCCGCTATGCAGGATCGTGCCTTTGATGCTGTGCAGGCGTGTCGTGAGGCAGGTGAAAGCTAGCTTGGTGCAGACGAAGGTACCAACGATGGAGCAGTCGATGCAGCGATGGAGCCCCGCGTTTGTCCGTACCACCGAAGGCGAGCATTGCTCGACC
The DNA here is from genome assembly GCA_964245755.1 of uncultured Acetobacteraceae bacterium. Classification (GTDB taxonomy): domain Bacteria; phylum Pseudomonadota; class Alphaproteobacteria; order Acetobacterales; family Acetobacteraceae; genus Lichenicoccus. The sequence continues at coordinate 3,321 of CAXTNV010000010.1, forward strand.
CCAATCCCTCCACGGGTGTCACTAGAGCAGGTCCTCCCTCAGGTCGCGGATGAAGCGCCCGGCGCAGCCCTGGGTTCAGCACGTCACCGGGCGCAAGGACGATCCGGGGCATGCTCGATGACGGTCTCCGCCCTGGTTCAAAGCCATCACGGGATCGATGACCCGGCTCGATGCCAGCCGACCAAGCGGAAGATCGGCTACTGACTGCAGCCACGGGGGCGGCCCCCCCGTGACATCTTTCAGGGCCTCGCTTGACGGCCTGCCTCGTTCGTTTGCACATGACCCCGGTCGGAGCGCCCGCAGCTTTACCCTTGTTGCGATTTGCGGGCTAAGTCTCTGATATTCGAAAGGTGCGATCATTCCGATATATAGCTTATTGACACTTTTAAATTGCGTTCACCAGCTCTCGTGATTAGTACTTGGCCGGCAGGGCGTGATTGGCCGACAATCCCGGCGATATGCATACCCGAGTGTGATTCGGAGTACCTCGGCTCGATCGGAGTTCGGTTGGACGCAGTACGGTAAAGGGAGCGTCAGCGCTCTCTGCAGCAGATTTAACCTTTGCAGGACGGCCTCTGTAGTCGGGCGAGGCCGTGGAAACGAGTATTGTTCTATTTTCGGTTAGGATGACCTAGGTCGCTAGCCGGTCAAATGCTGATCGAGAATTTGTCCGACGCGACGTCTCCGTGTATGGGCAAAGCGAGGTCGAAAGCGACCAATGGCGCAGGGTGTTCCATGGCCTGCCCGGTCGTCCATATCGGCCCGATGACAGGACTAGGTGCGGATCGTCAGCATTGACCCGCCCAGGTCGCGCGCCCGTGGGGTGCCCCGTGTTAACGGCATGCGTCCAGGCATGGGGGGTGGCGGGCTGGTGAAAGTCACGCAAATCTCTGTTGGGCGTTTTCACCACTTCCATCTCGCTCGCCAACTCGAATCTTTCGGCCTGCTAGACCGCTTATGGACGGGCTATCCCCGGTGGAAGCTGAAGGACGAGCCTGGGATCCCACCCGAAAAGATCGTGTGCTTTCCCTGGCTGCACACCGTCAACATGGCTTGGTCACGCATCCCGGTGATCGGACGATCGAAGAAACTTCATCGTGAACTCGCTTGGCTGGCGCACGATACGTTGGATCGCCGCGTCGCGAGATCCTTGTGCGACAAGACCGTGCTCATCGCTTTGTCAGGTCAAGGACAAGCAAGCGGTCGTCGGGCTCGGCAACTGGGCGGTCGGCACATCTGCGATCGGGGTTCGTCTCACATCCGTTTCCAAGAGCACCTCATGCGTGAGGAGCACCGGCATTGGAACGTACCCTACGAAGGCATCGATCCGCGGGTGATGGCGAAGGAGGAGGCCGAATACGACGGGGCCGATCTCATCACCGTCCCATCCGGTTTCGCGGAAAGATCGTTCGTGGAGATGGGGGTGTCGCCCGAGAAGATGCGGCGGATACCTTACGGCAGCCGTATCGATCGTTTTCGGCCGGTCGGCGAGCCGAACAAGGGCGATTTCGATGTCTTGTTCATTGGCCAAGTCTCGCTGCGCAAGGGGATTGTCTACCTCCTCGAGGCTTTCGCCCGCTTGAAACACCCACGAAAGCGGCTGCGAATCGTCGGTGGTGTCGACCCTTCCATGAAGTCTCTCCTCACGACACTTCCGCAAGAGCGTGTCGAGTACCTCGGCAACGTGCCCAACGCGGAACTGGCATCGCTCTATAGCGCGGCGCACGTCTTCGTACTTCCGAGCATCGAGGAAGGACTCGCCATGGTGATGGCGGAAGCGATGGGCTGCGGCTGTCCCGTGATCGCCACGACGAATACCGGGGCGGAAGACCTGTTCACAGACGGCCGAGAGGGATTGATCGTCCCTATCCGGTCCGCCGACTCACTTCTGCAGGCCATGGAAAGTCTGGCTGACCAGCCCGAACGCGCTCAAGCGATGCGTGCACGAGCGGTATCGCTGACCCGCGACATGGGTGGTTGGAATGAGTATGGACGGCGATGGTACGCCCTTTTGGAGTCCTTGACGACACTGGACCCGGGTCAACACATCCTGTCTACGCCGCACCACGCTCACGGAAACGTAGCATGACATCCCCCGGGTCTTTCCACAGTAGACGCGCGACGTCCAGCCCTCCGTCCTGGCCCGTTTGGTCGATCCCTAGTCTGCCGATGTCAACATGAACAACGCATCGTGCCTTTCGAAGACGCAGACGGCGAAGGTCAGCAACCGCACCACGTTTCATGTCCTGCGGGTGTTGCCTGCGTCCGTCCTCGACCGCCCGAAGATCGAAGTGAACAGACGTGGCATCGCGCTCGATGGCGGTGATGTCTACGATGACAGGCTTGGCCACGAACTCGGCACAAATGTAAACGGTCCAGAGATCTCGGATGGTTCAACGATATCTCGGCTTCCGTTTTGGCCCAGGCCCGGCGTAGCCCTG
>CAXTNV010000010.1:5771-8272 GCA_964245755.1 uncultured Acetobacteraceae bacterium
AGCGGCGTTCGAGCCGGCGGCCAAGCTTGGGGTAGCCGCCATCGTAATGCTGAACGTCGTCCTCGTCTTCACGGCTAGCGTCATGCGGGAGCCGTTGTCCCCTCGAGGTGGTGTGCTGGTGCGCGACATACCGCAGTGGGCGCTTCTCACTTCGGCCATTGCGGGTGGGCCGCCCGTAGTCGATCGACTGACCTCGACCGGTCGGCAATGGACGACGAGAGGAACGCAAAAGCTTGCTTAAGATCCTTTATATCGGCCCCGACAACGGCACGTCCCGCCACCGCTTCCATGCGCTGCGGCGACTGGGGCACGAGGTCCGAATAGTCGATCCCTTCCTGTCCTTCGATCATGCCCCCTATCTGCTGAGGTGGGGGTTCAAGACCGGCTATCTGGGCCTCGAGCGCCGCATCTCGACCTATGTCCTCGACGCGGTCGGCACCGAGCGTTTCGATGTGATCTGGGTCGACAATGGCGAGCAGATCGGCGCATCCCTGGTGGCGCGGTTGAAGCCGCACGCCACATTCGTCCTCAACCACAACCTCGATAATCCGTTCACCGACCGCGACAGAGGCCGGTGGCGAATGTTCCGCAAGGCCTTGCCGCTGTACGATCTTTTCGTCACGCCGAGGCTGACCACACGCGACGCGGCACATGCCAACGGCGCCCGGCGGGCGATCGCCCTCATGTTCTCCGCCGACGAGAAGGTCCATCGCCGTGCCACGATGAACGACGCCGACCAGCAGCGCTTCGGGTCCGAAGTCGCCTTCGTCGGAACCTGGATGCCCGAACGCGGTCCGTTCATGAAGCGGCTGATCGAGCGCGGCGTCCCCTTGCGCATCTTCGGGCCGCGGTGGGAAAAGGCGGCCGAGTACCCGGTGCTCGCCCCTCACCTGATGTCGCAGTCCCTCGGCGACGTGGATTACGTCAAGGCCCTCTCGGGCACCAAGATCGCCCTCGGTCTCCTCTCGCTCGGCAATCAAGACCTGCACACGACGAGAAGCATGGAGATCCCGGCGATCGGCGCGATGTTCTGTGCCCCGAGAACAGCCGATCACGAAGCCCTCTACGTCGACGGCGAGGAGGCGGTATTTTTCGACGACGCCGAGTCCTGCGCCGAGTCCTGCATCGCATTGCTGCGCGACCCGAGGCGTCGGGAAGCGATCGCCCGGGCCGGGTTCGAGCGGGCGAAACGCAACAACTGGTTCAACGAGCGTCTCTGCGCGGACATCCTTGCCGTGCTTTACCCCAACCTGGTGTCAACCCATGCGGCCCGTGTCCCTGCCACGTCGTAGTGCGACAGACGAACTGTCCCCATCGACGGTCATTTGCGGTCATGGCGGCGCGATGCAACCCATGATGTCTTCCACAGCCCGCATAGACTTGTGAGAAATGATGACCTGCTCGGCCGAAAACCTGCTCATCGAGAGCACATTCCCGCAGCCGGCCGCGGCGTCCGCCGAGGGCGCGATGGCGCGACGCACCGGTGCGGCCCCGGGACGACGGCGCGCCCTTTGGTGGCTGCGGTCCATGGTTTTGACTGCGGGACTCCTGGCCATGGCGCCCCGGGCCTGGGCCGAGTACACGATCAGCCCCGGCGACATCGTGGCCCTCACGGTCACGGGTTTCGCCGACCTGAATACTAAGTCATTGGTCGACGCGGACGGAAAAATCGTTCTGCCGCTCGTCGGCGCTGTCTCCGTGTCCGGACTGAGCCTCGCCGAGGCAACGGCCAAAGTTCAGGCGGCTCTTCCGAGCAAGGATCTGGATCATCGTCTCGAGGACGGCCGCACGGTTCCGGTCTTCATATCGCCGTCCAAGATCAGCCTGACGATGGCCGAATACCGCCCCATTTACGTCAGCGGCGACGTGGCGAAGCCGGGGGAAATCCCTTACCGACCCGGGCTCACCGTGCGTCAAGCCGCAGCGCTCGCGGGCGGCTTCGATCTGGTCCGCTTCAAGTTGGACAATCCGCTCATGCAGATATCCGAACTGAACGGCGAGGCCAACGGTCTATGGGTCGAGTATGCGCAATCGCAGGCCTCGATCGCCCGGCTTCAGGCGGAACTGCACGACAAGCCGCAGATCGATGCAGGTTCGCTGGTCTCGACGCCGTTGGGTAAGGGCTTGACGGACAACATGGTGACCATCGAGCAGGACCAACTCGATACCCGCAACGTGGACTTTGCCAAGGAGCACAACTACCTGACGAACGCCTCTCAAAAGGAGGCGCAGCGGGTCGAGATCCTCAATCAGCAGGAGGACAAGGAAATCGAAGCGTTGAAGAACGACACGGCCGACCTGCAGCGCTTCGAGGACCTCTTCAAGAAGGGAGCGATCGCTCTTCCGAGCGTGACGGAAGCGCGCCGCACCGTCCTGGGGTCCTCGACGCGGGCGTTGGAGACCACGGCGGCGCTGACCTCCGTGGAGCGCGAGCAAGGAGAGCTCAATCGCCGCCTTGAGAAGCTGTCCGACAGCAGACGAATGCAATTGCTGCACGATCT
>CAXTNV010000010.1:8282-27183 GCA_964245755.1 uncultured Acetobacteraceae bacterium
TCACCCGGTCGTCGAACGGAAAAAGCAGTCACATCACTGGCTCGGCCGACTTCGCTCTGCAGCCTGGCGACGTCGTCGAGATCGTTCTGCCCGCATCGGATCCGCTCGTCTCGACGCAGTGATGGTCGGCCGGGCGCCGCGGTCCCTGCACTCCATACGCGGCATGCGTGCGCGTGGATTGAGATCTGAAAGGACGCTTCGGATCGCGTCGTGAACTGCCAGTCGGATGATTTTCGAGACACATGTTATGAGCCAAGGCATGAACATGACGCGGATCGTGGTCGTCGGCGACATCATCGTCGATCGGTATCTGATGGGACGGGTGCATCGCATCTCCCCCGAGGCACCCGTTCCGGTCTTGGCTCTGGACCAGGAGCGGATCGTGCCGGGCGGGGGCGGCCAAGTGGGGGGCGAAGTGGGGGGGCGTGGGGCGGGCGGGGGGGGCGGCGCCTAATCCCCGCGGGGCTGGGGGGGCCCCCCCCGCCCCCCCGCCCCGGGCCAGCCCGAGCACCTCGCCGCGGTTAAGCCGGAACGAGCAGGGCTTGACCCGACGCCCGCCGTCGGTAACGCCGTCGACCTCGAGCACCACGTGCGGATGCACCGTGTCGGGGTCGTGCTGCTTGGTGTAGAAGCTCGACAGGTCGCGGCCCACCATCATCTTGACGATGGCCTCCGCGCTGATCTGGTCGCGCCCCAGCGTCCCGGCATAGCTGCCGTCGCGCAGCACGGTGACCCGGTCGGCGAGCTCGTACACCTCCGCCATGCGGTGGCTGATGTAGATCAGCGCGATGCCCTCGGCGCGCAGCTGGCGCACCAGGCGGAACAGGTGCTCGGTCTCGCGCGAGGACAGCGCGGTGGTGGGCTCGTCGAGCACCAGGATCCTGGAGTCGCCGTGCAGCGCGCGGGCGATCTCGACCATCTGCTGCTCGGCGATGGAAAGGCCGCCGACCAGCGTGCGTGGTCCGAACGGCGCGCCGAGACGCTGCAGGATCGGCGCGCAGCGGGCTTCCATGGTGGCGCGATCGACCTGCCAGCCGGGCCGGCGCAGTTCGCTGCCGAGATAGATGTTCTCCGCCACCGACAGGTTCGGCGCCAGCGCCAGCTCCTGGTAGATGATCGCGATGCCGGCGCGCTTGGCGTCCTGCGGGCCGTTGATCACCAGCGGCTTGCCGTCGATCAGGATCTCGCCGCCGGGATCGGCGCGGTGCGCGCCGGAGAGTATCTTCATCAGGGTGGACTTGCCGGCGCCGTTCTCGCCCATCAGGGCCAGGATCTCGCCGCCCCAGGCCTGCAGCCTGACGTCGCGCAGCGCGCGCACGCCGGTGAAGGTCTTGGAAATACCCCGCATTTCCAGCGCCGGCAGGGCTGGAGCCTGTTCATGCTCGCTCACTCGTCCCCCCGCTCGCGCGTTCGTTCTTGGTTGCCGGCATTCAGCGCTTTCGCCTCCGGATGCACAAGGGCCCCGCTAACCGCGGCCGCGCCGGCGTCTCTGGTCGAAGAACACGATGACGATGATCAGGCCGCCGGTGATGATGCGCTGCCAGAACGGGTTCACATTGAGCAGGTTGGCGCCGTTGTTGATGGTGGTGAGCAGGATCGCGCCCAGGATCGGGCCGATCACGGTGCCGACGGCACCGAACAGCGAGGTGCCGCCGATCACCGACGACGCGATCGATTGCAGCTCCCAGCCGTCGCCGGTGGTGGCGACGCCGATGCCGATCCGGGATGCGGTGAGGATGCCGACGAAGGCCGCCAGCGTCGCCGAGAGGATGTAGGCTAGGTAGATCGTGGCGCCGACATTGATGCCGGATAGCCGCGCCGCCTCGGGGTTGCTGCCGGCGGCGTAGATATGCCGGCCCCACCGCGTCTGGTGCAGCAGCAGATAGGCGGGGATCGCGACCAGGATCACCATCCAGAACAGGTTCGGGATGCCGGCGAAGGCGCCGCGCGAGAACGCGCCGAAGCTGTGCGGGAAGCCGGCGATGGTCTGCCCGCCGGTCATCAGCAGGCCGATGCCGCGCAGCGTGGTCAGCGTCGCCAGCGTGGTGATGAAGGGCGGCAGGCGCATGCTGACGATGGCGAAGCCGTGGAAGGCGCCGATGCCCATGCCCATCAGGACCGTCACCAGGCAGGCCAGCGCGATCGGCACGTGGGCCACCAGCAGCAGCGCCACCACAGTGCTGGCCAGCCCGACCACCGCGCCGACCGACAGGTCGATGCCGGCGGTGATGATGACGAAGGTCTGGCCGATGGCGATGATGATCCACAGCGAGGCCTGACGCATCAGGTTGGTGAAGTTGCCGTAGGTGGCGAAGCTGCGCGTCGACACCGCCAGGATGAGCCAGAGCAGCAGCAGCAGTCCCAGCAGGGTCAGGCTGAGCAGGAAGCCGAAACGGCGGGCGCGGGCGCTGCTCTTGGCGGCCGACAGGGTGGCGGCGTCAGACACCGATCGCCTCCTTCAGGATGGTCTCGGCCTCCACCTCGCGCGGCGCGTAGCTGGCGACGCGGTGGCCGCGGCGGAACACGTGCAGCCGGTCCGACAGATCGCGCACCTCGGGCAGGTAGGAGGAGATCAGGATGATGCCGGCGCCGCGATGCAGCAGGCGGGCGAACAGCTTGTAGATCTCGACCTTGGTGCCGACATCGACGCCCACGGTGGGCTCGTCGAAGATGAACAGGTCCGCACCGTGGCTGAGCCACTTGCCGATCACCAGCTTCTGCTGGTTGCCGCCCGACAGCGTCGAGGCCTGGATGCGCTGCGAGGCGGCGACGATGCGCATGTCGCGGATCTGCTTGGCCGCCGCCTCGCGCTCGGCACCCCCGTCCATCATGCCGCCACGGCCGAGACGATCGAGGATCGGCAGGTTGAGGTTGAAGCCGACGCCGAGATTGAGGCAGAGCCCCTGGTCGCGCCGGCTTTCCGGCACCAGGGCGATGCCGAGATCGATCGCCTGCCGCTCCCGCCTGATGTTTACCTCGCGCCCCTTGAAGGCGACGCTGCCGCCGGTGCTTCGGGTGCGTCCGAACAGGCACTGCACGAACTCGCTGCGGCCGGCGCCGATCAGCCCGTACAGCCCGACCACCTCGCCCTCGTGCACGTCGAGCGAGATATCGGAGAAGCCGGGCCCGCTCAGGTTCGACACCCGCAGCAGCGCAGCACCACGCGCCACCGGCTCCTTGTAGTGCACCTCCTCGATGGAGCGCGCGACCATGTCGCGGATCAGCGCGCGCTCGTCGGTCTCAGCCGTCCGGTGGGTCGAGATCAGCACGCCGTCGCGCAGCACCGAGACCCGGTGCGAGAGCTCGAAGATCTCCTCCATGCGGTGGCTGATGTAGACGATGGTGACGCCCTCGCGGTTCAGCCGGCGCACCAGCCGGAACAGCTGGTCGGTCTCCTGGCGGGTCAGGTAGCCGGTGGGTTCGTCGAGGATCAGGAACCTGGTGCCGCGCATCGCCGCGCGCGCCGTCGCCACCAGCTGCTGCTGGCCGATGGTGAGCGCGCCGAGCAGGGCGGAGGCGTCGATCTTGAAGCCCAGATCGTCCAGCACCGCCTGCGCGGTGGCGCGCATCTCGCGCTTGCGCAGCAGGCCGCCGCCGCTCTTCTCGTCGCCGAGGAACATGTTGGCGGCGACGTCGAGATGACGGCACAGCACCACCTCCTGATGCACCGCGTTGATGCCGAGGGCGATCGCGTCGTGCGGCGTCTGCAGCGCCACCTCCTGGCCGCGCCAGAGGATCTCGCCGCCGCTGCGCGGATAGGCGCCGGTCAGGATCTTGATCATGGTCGACTTGCCGGCGCCGTTCTCGCCGACCACGGCGTGGATCTCGCCCTCCTCGAAGGCGAGGCTGACCGCCTTCAGCGCGTAGGTGCCGGTGAAGCGTTTGTCGACCCGCCTCAGCTCCATGATAGGGAACCCGCCCGCATCGGGCGCGGTGCCCGGCATCCCGTCACCGGACACGGTGGAACTCAGTCCAGCTTGGGGTTGAGCAGCGCCTGCGAATGCGGCGTGTCGATGTTGCTCTTGTCGATGGTGTTGACCCCGGTATCGACGTTCTTGGGCACCGGCTGTCCGCGCGAAGCCGCCAGCGCGGTCTTCACCCCGTCATAGCCCATGCGATACGGATCCTGCACGATCATCGCCGCCACCAGCCCGTCGCGCACCTCGCCCGCGAGCTTCTGGTCGCTGTCGAACGCCACCAGGCTCAGCTTCGGCGGCTTGATCTCGGCGATCGCCTGGCTCGCCCCCTGGCTCATCGTCAGGTTGACGCAGAAGATGCCGGCGAGATCCGGGTTCGCGGTGAGCAGGTCGTTGGCGATGTTCAGCCCGGTGGTCACCTGTCCGTCGGCGACGCGCACCGCAATGATCTTCAGGTCGGGATACTTCGCCGCCAGCTCGGTCTTGAACCCCTGCACGCGCTGATCGAGCGAGCCGACGCCGGGAAGCGAGACGATGATCGCGACGTCGCCGGAGGGCTTTCCGTTCTTGGCCGCGATCGCCGCACCGAGCGCGTCGGCGGCGGCCGCGCCACCCTTGACGTTGTCGGTGGTCAGGAACGAGGTGAAGGCCTGGGTGTCGGCGGCGGAGTCGATGCCGATGATCTTGACCGTCTTGGCGGCGTCGGTGATCGGCGGCCCGAGGGCCGCGAACTGGGTCGGCGAGATCACGATGGCGGCGGGATGCGAGGCGGTGGCGTTTTCGAGCGCGCTGAGCTGCCCCGGGATGTCGGCCTCGCTCTGCGCCCCCATCGCCGGCACGTTGATGCCGAGGTCGTGGCCGGCCTTGCGCGCTCCCGCCAGCACGATCTGCCAGTACTGCGCGGTGGTGTCCTTGACGATGATCGGGATGGTCTCGGCGGCCCGCGCCCGGGACGGCGCGAGCAACGGCAGCCCGGACGCGACCGCGCCGATCATCAAGAGTGCGACGCGGCGCCCCGCGGCCGCGCGATCCTGCCGGAATGTTCCCACGTGCCCGCTCTCCCCCAACGCCGGTGTTCGCGCCGTTCGGCGGCACCGGACCCTGCGGAGCTGCTCCGCTTGCAGACATTGGATGAAGGACGGACGCCGCTGTCAACGTGCAATCGGGGCCCGGTCGACAGGCGGTGCGGGCGCGGCTAGCGTCCGTCGCGGCCCGTGGCGGCACCACGCGATGCCCGCATCCAGGAGTGACGACCATGCTGCGCGGAATAGACCGGTTGCTGAGCCCTGACCTGCTGCACAGCCTGGCCGCGATGGGCCATGGCGATCGGATCGCGATCGTGGACGGCAACTTCCCGGCCAGCAGCTGCGGCAAGCGGGTGCACCACCTGCCCGGGATCGACGCGGCCTCGCTGCTGCAGGCGGTGCTGTCGCTGCTGCCGCTCGACGATTTCATCGCCGATGCGGCGGTGACCATGCAGGTGGTCGGCGATGCGGGTGCCATCCCCGAGGCGGTGGCCGAGTTCACCCGCATCCTGCACGCGCATGACGCTCCGGCGCCGGTGGCGATCGAGCGCTTCGCGTTCTACGAGATGGCAAAGGCCGCCTATGCCGTGGTGCAGAGCGGCGAGACCCGCCTCTACGGCAACGTCATCCTGAGCAAGGGCGTGATACGCTGAGGCACGGCGCAGACGCGGCCCGCATCGAGAAACGGCAGGCCGCGACAGCGGTCAGGCGGCGCCGGACCACTCCAGCACGTGGTCGGCCAATGCCGGCCTCGATGGCGGAGCAGGCTGCGCCGCCGGCGTGCCGACGAACAGGAAGCCTGCCAGGCAGTCGGGCGCACGCAGCCCGAGCGCTTCCGCCACCGCGGGATCATACGCATTGGCGCCGGTCACCCAGATGGCGCCGAAGCCCGTCGCGTGGATCGCGTTGAGCAGGTTCATGGCGCCCGCCGCCACCGCCAGCATCTGCTCCGACGCCGGCACCTTGTGGTCGAGGCGGATCCGCGCGCCGAGCGCGATGATCAGCGGCGCGCGCAGGAACTTGCCGCGCTGCTTCTCGATCATCGGCGGCGTCGCATCGGGTTCACGGCGACGCAGCGCACTCTCGACGGTGTCGGCCAGCTCCGAGCGCGCGGCGCCGCGCACCAGCACGTAGCGCCAGGGCGCAAGATGGCCGTGGTCGGGTGCGCACAAGCCGGCGCGCAGGATCAACTCCAGCGCGTCGCCGGACGGCGCCGGGTCGACGAGTGCCGAGACCGAGCTGCGCGTCAGCAACGTCTCGAGATCGCTGGCGGGCCCTGTCATCGGCCGCCTGATAGCGCCGCCCGCGGGTGCTGACAACCAGCGCGGCCGGTCAGACGGCGGCCGGCGGCTGGGGCTGCATCATCGCCAGCGGCGGCTGGGGCTGCATCATCGCCAGCGGCGGCTGGGGCTGCATCGCCGCCAGCGGCGGCTGGGGCTGCATCATCGCCAGCGGCGGCTGGGGCTGCATCATCGCCAGCGGCGGCTGGGGTTGCATCGCCGCCGATGGCGGCTGGGGCTGCATCGCTGCCGATGGCGGCTGCGGCTGCATCATCGCCAATGGCGGCTGCGGCTGCATCATCGCCAATGGCGGCTGGGGCTGCATCGCCGCCGATGGCGGCTGGGGCTGCATCGCCGCCAGCGGCGGCTGGGGCTGGGCGAATGCCAGCTGGCTGCCGGGCGCGGCATGCGCGAGCGGCAGCGACCCCTGAGCGAAGCAGAAGGAAAACACTAACCCGGCCACTACAAATGTGCGCATCTCGTCTTCCTCTCCAAGTAAAACGCAGAACACCTCCGGCTCAGTAACCCTCGTTACTGGCGCGTTACAGATTTGATAGCTGGTTTTTTTGCGGAATGCTATAGCTATTGTCAGGATTCAGCGCGCCAGCTGCTTCTGCAACGCGTCGAGCACGATCGCGTCGTCCGGCGGCAGGTCCGGGGCGAAACGGCCCACCACGGCCCCGTCGCGCGACACCAGGAACTTCTCGAAGTTCCACAGCACGTCGCCGTGCTCCGGCTCGATGCCGCGGGTCGCGAGGCGCGCCCGCATGGTGCTGTCGGGCCTGGCGCTCGCCTGGGGCAGCGCGTCGGTCAGGGCAGCGTATAGCGGATGCCGGCCGGGCCCGTTCACCTCGATCTTGGAGAACAGCGGGAAGTCGATGCCGTAGCGGCTCTCGCAGAACGACGCGATCTCGGCCTCGTCGCCCGGCTCCTGGCCGAGGAACTGGTTGCACGGGAAACCCAGCACCTGGAAGCCGCGGTCGCGATGGCTGCGGTACAGCGCCTCGAGCGACTCGTACTGCGGCGTCATCCCGCACCTGGAGGCGACGTTGACCACGAGCAGCACCTGGCCCGCATAGGCGGCGAGGCTGGTCTCGCTGCCGTCGATACGCTTCACCACGATGTCCTGGAGTTCCGTCATCTCGCTCGCTCTCCCTGCCCGCAGACGAGCCTGCGGCGCGTATTGATCTGGCTCGCGGGCGAAGCAGGGGCAAGGTTCCGGCGGCACCGGGCCGGGCCGCGCGCACCCTTGGCGTCCCGCGCCGGCTTCCTGTAGGAATTGCGCCTCATGGACACCATCCGCAGCACCGCCGAGCCTGCCGTCCGCACCGCGCGCGTGCATCGCATCACCGGCGAGACCGCGATCGAGCTGTCGCTGACGCTCGACGGCAGCGGCGAGACCCGGATCGCGACCGGCGTCGGCTTCCTCGACCACATGCTGACGGCATTCGGTCGGCACGCCCTGTTCGACCTCGAGCTGGACGCGACCGGTGACCTGCAGGTCGACTTCCACCACCTCACCGAGGACGTGGGGATCAGCCTCGGCCAGGCGTTCTCGCGCGCGATCGGAGACAAGCGTGGCATCCGCCGCTACGGCCAGTCGCTGCTGCCGATGGACGAGGCGCTGGTCGAGGCCGCGATCGACATCTCCGGTCGCGCCTTCCTGGTCTGGCAGGTCCGGTTCACCCGCGACAAGGTCGGCGAGATGGATACCGAGCTGTTCGAGGAGTTCTTCCGCGGCTTCGCCTCCAACGCAGGCATCGCGCTGCACGTCACCCGGAAGAGCGGGCACAACGACCACCACATCGCCGAGGCCTGCTTCAAGGCGGTGGCGCGGGCGCTGCGCCTGGCCTGCGAGCCCGATCCGCGTGCTGCCGGGGTGATCCCCTCCACCAAGGGGGTGCTGTGAGGCTGTACAGCAGCCACTTCCGCGGCACGCCCGCCGATGCGGAACGGCCGCCGCTTCTGGTCAAGGAGGGGCTGTCCTGGCCCTGCCTGCTGCTCGGCTGGATCGGGCTGCTGCTTTCGGGAAGCTGGATCGCGGCGTTGCTGGTCGGCGCGGCCAGCCTGCTGACCGCGATGCTGTTGCGCCACCTTGCCGCGGGCTGGCCGATCGCCGCCGGGCTGCAGCTCCTGCTCGGGCTGTTCGGCAACGACCTGCGGCGCTGGGAGCTCGGCCTGCGCGGCTTCATCGCCGGGCCGCTGGTGGCCGGACGCGACGCCGAGACCGCCCTGCTGCGCCTGCTCGACCGCAGGCCGGAGCTGGTCGGAGGCGGGACGTGATCGCCGCCCGCATCACGGCCACGCCATGATGCGGGTCTGCGTGATCGACTATGCCGGCGGCAACCTCGCCTCCGCCGGCCGCGCGCTGGCCGAGGCGGCGTCGCTCGCCGGGCTCGCTGCAGCGATCTCGATCACCGCCGATCCGCAGGCGCTGCACGACGCCGACCGCATCGTGCTGCCCGGGCAGGGCGCGTTCGCCGACTGCGCCGCCGGACTGGCCCGGGCTCACGGGCTGCGCGACGCGCTGGAGCACGCCGTCGCCGGCGGCACCCCGTTCCTGGGCATCTGCGTCGGCATGCAGCTGATGGCCGAGCGCGGGCTGGAGCACGGCCGGACGGCGGGCTTCGGCTGGATCAGGGGCGAGGTCGCGCCGATGCAGGTGCCCGGGCTGCGCCTGCCGCAGATGGGCTGGAACGAGCTGCGCTTCACCCCGGGCGCGCATCCGCTCACCGAGGGGCTGCGGCCCGGCGACCACGGCTACTTCGTGCACTCCTACGCGCTGCGCGAGCACGATCCGGCCGAGCTGGTGGCGAGTACCGACTATGGCGGCCCGGTGCCGGCACTGGTGGCGCGCGGCCATCGCTGCGGCGCCCAGTTCCACGTCGAGAAGAGCCAGCAGGTGGGGTTGCGCATCCTGGGCAACTTCCTGCGCTGGGCTCCCTGAGATGGACCCCGCCGATCCCCGCTCGGGCCACCGCCCGGCGCTGTCGACCGAGCGCATCACCGGGATCGACGACGACGACATGCACGCGCTGTGCGAGGCCACCAGTGCGGCGATCCTCGACGGCGGCGGCTTCGGATGGCTGATCGCGCCGGGACGGCAGATGCTGGAGCGCTACTTCCGCGGGTTGATGATGGTTCCGGAACGGTCGCTGTTCGTCGGCCGCCTCGAAGGCGTCATCGTCGCCGCCACGCAGATGGTCCGGCCGCCGCGCAACAACGAGGCGCAGGCGATGAGTGCCACGCTGATGCACAGCTACGTCGCCCCCTACGCGCGCGGCCACGGGCTGGCGCGCAAGCTCACCCAGGCGGTCGAGGAGAGCGCCCGCGCCATGGGCTACCAGGTGCTGAACCTCGACGTGCGCGAGACCCAGCGCGCCGCGATCGCGCTCTACGAGAGCCTGGGCTTCGAGCATTGGGGCACGCATCCGCACTACGCCCGCGTCGGCGGCCGCACCGTGCGCGGCTTCTTCTACACCAAGCGGCTGCAGGGCGACGGCAAGCTCGAGGGCAGGTCCGCGGGCGGCCTGCTCGACCCGATGGCCGGCCTCGATGGCTGACAGGCCGCTCACCCTCTACCCCGCGATCGACCTCAAGGACGGCGCCTGCGTGCGGCTGCGTCGCGGCGAGATGGCGAGTGCCACGGTGTATTCGGACGATCCCGCCGCCCAGGCAGCCGCCTGGGCCGCCGCCGGCTTCGCATGGCTGCACGTGGTCGATCTCGACGGCGCCTTCGCCGGGGGCTCGCGCAACGAGGCGGCGGTGCGGAGCATCCTGTCGGCGACGCGGCTGCCGGTGCAGCTCGGCGGGGGACTGCGCGACATCGCCGCGATCGCGCGCTGGCTCGAGGCCGGCGTGACCCGGGTGATCCTCGGCAGCGCCGCGGTGAAGCATCCGGCCCTGGTGCGCGAAGCCTGCGCCGGCTTTCCCGGACGCGTCGTGGTCGGGATCGATGCGCGCGCCGGCAAGGTCGCGACCGAAGGCTGGTCGCAGACCTCCTCCCTCGACGCGGCGGAACTGGCGCAACGCGTCGAGCAGGCGGGAGCGGCCGCGATCATCTTCACCGAGATCGAGCGCGACGGCATGCTCGGCGGCCTCGACCTCGAGCAGACGGTACGGCTCGCCCGCGGCCTGCGCCTGCCGGTGATCGCCAGCGGCGGGGTCGGCACGATCGCCCACCTCGACGCGTTCCGCGCGGCGGCGGCCGGCTGCCCGGGCCTCGACGGGGTGATCGTCGGGCGGGCGCTGTACGACGGGCGCATCGATCCGGCAGGGGCGCTGGCGGCCCTGCGCGATGCACCGGGCCGCATCGAGGCACCCGACGGCGCCGCCGGCGGGCCCCGGCGATGCTGAAGCTGCGCGTCATTCCCTGCCTGGACGTCAAGGATGGGCGCGTGGTCAAGGGCGTCAACTTCGTGGCACTCCGCGACGCCGGCGACCCGGTCGAGCAGGCCGCGCTGTACGACGCCGCGGGCGCCGACGAGCTGTGCTTCCTCGACATCACCGCGAGCCACGAGCAGCGCGACACCATCCTCGACGTGGTGAGCCGAACCGCGGCGCGGATCTTCCTCCCGTTCACGGTCGGCGGCGGCGTGCGCTCCACCGAGGACATGCGCCGGCTGCTGCTGGCGGGTGCGGACAAGTGCGCGATGAACTCGGCCGCGGTGTCGCGCCCCGCCCTGGTGTCGGAGGCGGCGCGGAAGTTCGGCAGCCAGTGCGTGGTGGTGGCGGTGGACGCGCGCGCCGACGGCCATGGCGGTTGGGAGGTCTACACCCACGGCGGCCGCCGGCCCACCGGCCGCGACGCCGTCGAGTGGTGCCGCGAGGTCGAGCAGGCGGGTGCGGGGGAGATCCTGCTCACCTCGATGGACCGGGACGGCACCGGCGAAGGCTTCGATCTCGACCTGCTGCGTGCCTGCTGCGAGGCGGTGCGGCTGCCGGTGGTGGCCTCGGGAGGCGTCGGCGTGCCGGAGCATTTCGTGCACGGCGCGCAGGCCGGCGCCTCCGGGTTGCTGGCGGCAAGCGTGTTCCATTTCGGCCGGCTGACGGTGGGCGGGGTGAAGCGCGCGATGCAAGCGGCCGGCCTGCCGGTGCGCATCGCGACCGCGGCGGACACACCGTGAGCAAGCCGGTCAAGCGCAAGCGGCCGCCGGTCGCGCCCAAGCGCAAGGCGGCGACGCGCAAGGCGGTGGCCAAGCTCGCGGGAGGCGGCAAGGGCAAGGGCAGCGGCAAGCGGCGGCCCACCGCGCGCGACCTCTCGCCGGAGCTGCAGCACAGTGCCACCGCCGCCGTGCTGGACCGGCTGTTCCAGACCGTCACCGCGCGGCGGGACGCCGATCCGAACCTCAGCCATTCGGCGCGGCTGCTGTCGCGCGGCCGGCTCAAGGTGGCGCAGAAGTTCGGCGAGGAAGCGGTGGAGTGCCTGATCGAGGCGGTGGCCGGCAACAGCGAGAAGCTGATCGGCGAAAGTGCCGACATGCTCTACCATCTCATCGTAATGTGGGTGGATGCGGGACTGCATCCGGAGGCGATCTGGAGCGAGCTGCGCCGGCGCGAGGGCGCGAGCGGCATCGCCGAGAAGGCTTCCCGCGTCACCCGGCAGCTGCCCGGACACTGATCCGGCGCACCAACGAGGAGGATGCCGCATGACCGTGCCAGGACTGGGCGCCTATGATCCCGACAACGTGTTCGCGCGCATCCTGCGCGGCGAGATCCCGTCCGATCTCGTGTTCGAGGACGAGCACGTCATCGCCTTCACCGACATCGCGCCCAAGGCGCCGGTGCACGTGCTGGTGGTGCCGCGTGCGCCGTACGTGTCGTTCGCGGACTTCGTCCGGCGCGCTTCCGGAGACGAGGTGGTGGCGTTCTTCCGTGCCGTGGGGCTGGTCGCGACGCAGCTCGGGCTGGACGCTCCGGGCTACCGCATCCTGAGCAACATGGGCGATCACGGCGGCCAGGAAGTGCCGCACTTCCACGTGCACCTGTTCGGCGGCGCGCCGCTGGGGCCGATGCTCGCCTGAAGCCCCGGTCCGCAGGCGGGGGCGCAGGATCCGGTGCGGCCTTTCCGACGACGCCGCCTCAGCCCGGCTTGCGGCTCCTGAGCAGCCAGCAGAACGGCACCACGCCGAAGCAGATCAGCGCGAAGCTCATGAAGGTGTCGTTGTAGGCCAGCGCCGAGGCCTGCTGGATGTACTGGGTGTAGATCTGGTGGTTCACGCCGGCGGTGATCCCGCTCGGCGCGCGTCCGAGCTGCATCAGGTAGGCGCGCGTGTGCGCGTTGTAGTCGTTGAACGGCTGATGGAACGGCGTCATCCAGTGCACGATGTGGCTCTCGCGTATCTGGGTGCGCTCGGTGATCAGCGAGGTCGCACATGAGATGCCGATCGAGCCGAACACGTTGCGCATCATCGCGAACAGCGCCGAGGCATCGCCGTTCAGCTCCTTGGGCAGGGTCTGGTAGGTCACGATGCTGATCGGCACGAACAGGAACGCGAGCGGCGCCGCCTGCAGCATGCGGTACTTCACCAGCGTCGGGAAATCGATGCTCAGCACCAGGTGCCCGGAGGTCATCAGCGCCACCCCCAGCAGCGCGTAGCCGAAGGCGATCACGTAGCGCGGCTGGATCCGCTTCATGGCCAAGTTCACCAGCGGGATCAGCAGGATGATGCCGATCGCGCCGGGTGACAGCACCAGCCCGGACAGGGTCGCGGTGTAGCCGATCACCTGCTGGGCGAACTGCGGTACCAGCACCGCCGACGAGTACAGGGTGAACCCCAGCGTGCCGATCATCAGCGCGCCGATGGCGAAGTTGCGGTCGGCGAACACGCGCAGGTCGACCACCGGGCGCTTGACGGTGAGCAGCCAGCCGACGGCGCCGAGCAGGCCGGTCACCGAGAGCAGCGCCAGGATGCGGATGAACGGCGAGCCGAACCAGTCATCGTCCTCGCCGCGATCCATCATCACCTGCAGGCAGCCGAGCCCGATGGTTATCAGCGACAGGCCGACGACGTCGATCGACGCCTTCTGCTTGCGCGCCCAGGGCGGATCCTCGACCAGGGCCGCGACCGCGAGCAGGGCGAAGATGCCTACGGGCACGTTGATGAAGAAAACCCAGCGCCAGGAGAAGTTGTCGGTGATGTAGCCGCCGAGCGTCGGCCCCAGCGCCGGCGCCACGATGGTCGCCACCGCGGTGATCGCGAACGCGCCCGATCGTTTCGATGGCGGGAAGGTGTCGAGGATGATGGATTGCTGGTTGGGCTGCAGTCCGCCGCCGAAGAAGCCCTGCAGCAGCCGGAAGATGATCAGCTGCGGCAGGCTGTCCGAGATGCCGCACAGGAACGAGCACACCGTGAACATGCCGATGCAGATCATGAAGTAGCGCTTGCGCCCCAGCACGCGGCCGAGCCAGCCCGAGATGGTCAGCACGATGCCGTTGGCGGCGAGGTACGAGGTCAGCGCCCAGGTGGCGTCGTCGTAGGAGGTGGAGAGGTTGCCCGCGATGTGCGGCAGCGACACGTTGACGATGGTGGTGTCGAGCACTTCCATGAACGCGGCCATCGTGACCACGACCCCGACCAGCCAGGGGTTGTGCGTCGGCGCCCATTCCTGCCTGCCACCACCCCCCTTCGCCTTGTCGGGCGTCTTCTCCGACGCCGCCTTCCCGCCTGCTGCCTCCCCGCTCACTTCACGGTCACCGTCGGCTCGACCGAGAGGCCGAGCGGCAGCGGCAGGTTCGGATCGAGCCCGTCATCGATGATGATCTTCACCGGCACGCGCTGCACGATCTTGACGAAGTTGCCGGTCGCGTTCTCCGGCGGGAAGGCGCTGAACTGCCCGCCCGAGCCCTTCTGGATGCTGTCGACGTGGCCCGACAGGCGGATCGACGGATAGGCGTCGATGGAGATCTTTACCGGCTGGCCGGGACGCATCTTGGTCAGCTGCGTTTCCTTGAAGTTGGCGACGATCCAGACCTCGGGCTGCACGATCGAGAACAGCGACTGGGCGGACTGCACGTAGTTGCCGCGCTCGACGTTGCGCTGCGCGATCCATCCGTCGTTGGGAGCGCGGATCACGGTCCACTCGAGGTTGAGGTCGGCGGTCTTCATCTGCGCCGTGGCCTGCGCGAGGGTTCCGGCCTGCTGCGAAACACGCGTCCCGGCATTGCCGATGTTGGAGCCGACCGGGGTGTTCTGCTCGACGTTGCCCTCGGCCTGCTGCACCTGGCCCTCGGCCTGCTGCATCTGCGCGGTGGACTGGTCGATCGCCTGCTGCGTGGTCGCGGCGTGCGCGATGTTGTGCTGGCGCTTGTACTCCGTCTGGGCCAGGTATGCCTGCCCCTGGGCCATCAACAGCTGGCCCTGCGCCTGCTTGAGCTGTCCGGGGTAGTTCTTCTTCGCCACCTCGACCGAGAACTTGGCGCCCTCCAGCTGACCCTGAGCCTGCTGCATCGTCGCCTGCGCGCTGTCGCGGCTGGCCTGGTAGTCGCGCGGGTCGATGCGCATCAGCAGCTGGCCCTGATGCACGAACTGGTTGTCGTTGACGTCGAGCTCGGTCACGTATCCCGCCACGTGCGGCGCGATCGTGATGGTGAACCGGGCGGTGAAGGCGTCGTCGGTGCTCTCCTCGAAGCGGGTCGTCCACCAGTAGAAGAACCCGCCGACCAGGACCGCGGCGATGAACACGAACAGGCCAAGCTTGACCCAGGGCTTGGACTTGGCGCGCGCGGCGTCGCGCTGCTTCTCCTGCTCCTGCTTCTTCTTGTCCTCGTCCTGATCCTCGCCTCTGGCCTCTCCGGCATCTGCGGAAGCTGCGTTATCGGCCATCCACGACTCCAGCCCGTCCGGCGAATGCGGCGCCGGCGACGCTGCTGACCGACCCGTTCGGTCAGTTCTTTGGCACGAACCGCCGCAGGCGGCAACCGCCCCGCCTGTTTCCCGCTTCGCCTGTTTCCGACCCCGCCTCTTCCCGACCCCGCCTCTTCCCGACCTGGCCGCTTGCGCTAGAGTGACGCCACCGGAGGTCTGGCATGGCGCAACGCAAAACCACCGCACGCAGCGGCCGCGGCGAGCAGGTCGTCGCCCGATCCGCCGCGGCGGCGGCTGCGACGGCGGCTGCGACGCCCGGTGATGCGGAGGCGTCGCCCGCGCCAGCCCTCCCGCTGGACACTCCATCGCTGGAACTGCGCGCCACCGGCGCACAGATCGAGACCATCTCGCTGATCTTCGATCCGTTCTGGTACCTGTGGAAATACCGTGACGTCGAGATCGCCAAGCTCGATCCGGTTGCGCACTATTTCAGCGACGGACACCGGGAAGGCCGCGACCCCAACCCGTTCTTCAGCACCGCCTGGTACCTGTCCGCCAACCCTGACGTGTCGGACAACGGCAGCAACCCGTTCCTGCACTATATCCTGTACGGAGCTCGGGAGGGCCGGAAGCCGCGGCCGTAGAACGTTACATTCTGTAGTCGGGCGCTCCGACATCGGTAACAGTGCGGTGGCATGGTGCAGCTCCACAACGTCGAGGACCACGCGATGTCTCTCAGGAAAGCCGTTCTCGCCGTCGCCGTCACCGCCGGCCTCGCCGCCAGCGTCGGCGCCGCGGCGCAGGGCTACACCCATGCGGACCGACAGGGACTGGCGCAGGTGCTCGGCGCGGTGCAGCTCAGCAGCGACCAGCAGCAGCAGGTGCACGGCATCATGAGCGCCGCGCGCACCCAGAGCGCGCCGCAGCGCGCACGGATGCAGGCCCTGCAGCAGCAGATCGACAGCGCCCTGCTGTCGTCCGGAGCCACCGAGGCGCAGATCCTGCCGCTGCTGCAGCAGCAGGAGAGCCTGCGCCAGCAGCTCGACGTCAGCCGCATCGAGACCGCCCTCGCGATCCGCAACGTCATGACCAGCACTCAGCTGGCCAAGGCGGCCAGCGTGCAGGCGCAGCTCGCGGCGCTGCACCAGCAGGAGCATGCGGTCGCGAGGCCGGGCCAGTAGCGCCCATCCAGGCCCGGGGCTCCGCCCCGGAGCCGCCGGCGCCTGCGGCGAGCCGGTCTAGGAGGCCATCAGCTCGCGATAGGCGAGCTGGTCCTCGGTCATGCGCAGGAACACCTTGTACTTGCGCTCGTGGAAGGCGGCGGATGCGGGATCGGGCTCGATGATCCGGCCCGCCCTGGTCATCGCCGCCATGCCCTGCTGCACCGAGCCGTAGGCGCCGCCCGCGACCGCGCCGAGGATGGCCGCCCCCAGCAGCACCGCTTCGGGCTCTTCGGGCAGCACGATGCGGCAGCCGGTGGCGTCGGCGTGCTCGCGCAGGAACACCGGGTTCTTGGTGAAGCCGCCTGAGGCCAGGATGGTGTCGATGCGGTAGCCGGTGGCGTTGAGCGTCTCGATGATGTGGCGGGTGCCATATGCAAGCGCCTGCAGCGTCGCCAGGTAGAGGCGCGCCAGATCGTCCGGACCGGCGGAGAGGCTCAGCCCCGAGATCATGCCGCGCAGGCTGGAGTCCGCGCGCGGCGAGCGGTTGCCGTGGAAATCCGGATCGACGTGCAGCCCCGCGGCCAGCATCGAGGGGTGCGCGGCACCCTCCGCCTCCGCCAGTTGCGCCAGCCGGTCGTTGAGCCGCTCGAAGATGGAGCCGCCCTCGCCCAGCAGGCCCGGGTAGGCCGCGTGGGTCTGCACCACGTGGTCGACCAGGCTTCCCACCGCGGACTGGCCCGCCTCGTTGAGCCACAGCTCGGGGATCATGGCGGAGAAGTACGGCCCCCAGATGCCGGGCACGAAACGCGGCTGCGGCGACACCGTCATGTGGCAGCTCGAGGTGCCCCCGACCAGCGCCAGCCGGCGGTCGAACTCGGCCGCCTGTTCCGCGCCGAGGGTCACGCCTATGGTGCCGATGCCGCCGGCATGGGCGTCGATCGCCGAGGCACCCACCGGGATCCCCGGCTCCAGTCCGAATGCGGCGGCCGCGGCCGCATGGAGGCCGCCGCCCTGCGGTGTGCCGATCGGCAGCACCTCGCGGCCGATCCGGGAAAAACCCTCGTCGGCGAGGTCGCCGAGGCCGATCTCGCGGAAATAGCTCTCGTCCCAGCGATGCTCGTGCCCGAGATAGGTCCACTTGCACACCGTCGAGCAGAGCGAGCGCGACGCCGAGCCAGTGGCGCGCCAGGTCAGGAAGTCCGGCAGGTCGAAGAACAGCGCGGCGCGGCTCCAGCTCTGCGGCAGCCGCTCGCGCAGCCACAGCAGCTTCGGCGTTTCCATCTCCAGCGACACCCGGCCGCCGACATAGCGCAGCACCTCGTGCCGGCCGCCATTGATCCGCTCGGCCTGCGCCTCGGCGCGATGGTCCATCCAGACCACGACGTTCTGCGCGTCCTCCCCGGTGGCACTCACGCTCACCGGCGCGCCCTCGGCGTCGAGCGCCACCAGCGAGCAGGTGGCATCGAAGCCGATGCCGGCGATCTGGACGCTGCCGCTCTGCCGCACCGCCTCGCGCACGCAGGCGCAGACCGCCTGCCAGATCTCCTCGCTCGACTGCTCGACATGGGCGGGCTGCGGCCGCCAGGTCCGGATCTGCGCCACGTGGCGCCCGAGCGCCCTGCCGTCCGCGGTGAACACGCCGGCGCGCGCGCTGGTGCTGCCGACATCGACGCCGATGAAGGCAATTTGTCTGGCCTGGTTCATTGGCTCCCTCCCGGAGATGCCTGTATCGTCGGGCACGTGCCGCCCGCGGAACATGCGCCGGCATGCCAGCCCGGGCAACGCCGGGACCGGACGGCAAAAGCAGAAACTGGGGAGGGGACCGAATGTACCTGGAGAAATACAAGCTCGACGGCCGCGTCGCGGTGATCACCGGCGGCGGCCAGGGCATCGGCTACGCCTGCGCGCAGGCGCTGGGCGAGGCGGGGGCCACCGTGATCCTGGCCGAGATCGACCCGGCGCGCGCGACGCAGGCGGCCGACACGCTGAGCGGGCTGGGCATCCGCGCGCACGCGGAGGCGGTCGACGTGACCAGGTCCGCCGACGTGGCGGCGATGGCGGCGCGTATCCAGGCGGCGCACGGCGTGCCGCACATCCTGGTCAACAACGCCGGGATCGCCAAGAGCGACGTGCGCGCCGAGGACACCAGCGATGCGCACTGGCGGCTGCACATGGACGTCAACCTAGACGGCGTGTTCTGGTGCTGCCGCGAGTTCGGCCGCCTGATGCTGGAGGCCGGTCGCGGCGCGATCGTGAACATGGGCTCGATGTCGGGCGAGATCGTCAACAAGCCGCAGCCGCAGAGCTTCTACAACGCGTCGAAGGCGGCGGTGCATCACCTGACCCGGTCGCTCGCCGCCGAGTGGGCCAGCCGCGGCGTGCGGGTGAACGCGGTGGCGCCGACCTACATCGCGACGCCTCTGACCCTGTTCGGCGCGGAGAACAAGGAGATGTTCCAGACCTGGCTGGACATGACCCCGATGGGCCGGCTCGGCCAGCCGGACGAGATCGCCTCCACGGTGCTGTTCCTGGCCTCCGACGCCTCCAGCCTGCTGACCGGCAGCATCGTGCTCGCGGACGGCGGCTACACCAGCTGGTAGCTGCCGCCGCCGTCTCGCGGACCTGCGGCGACGCCTCGCGTGGCCGCACGCTGCTGCGGCCGCCCGAGCAGCGTTTGCAGTGTGGGATCGGTCGCGGCGAAGTCTCCCG
>CAXTNV010000010.1:27275-31949 GCA_964245755.1 uncultured Acetobacteraceae bacterium
CACACGCCGACCACGGCGGCCGCCATCGCCAATGCCACCCCCTTCCCAACCGCGCCCTCGCTCGGGGGCGACGGCGGCCAGCCCGGCCAGGCTCAGCGGCCGAGTGGGCGGCCGGTGTCGCCGGGCGATGCAGCCGGCGCCCCGCCCCCCGAGCCGGTCCACGGAGACCACCAGCACCGGCTCGGCGACTGCGAAGCTCGCCCACAGACTATCCGGCTCGGCGAAGTCGCCCGCCCGGACCCGGGATCCCTTCTCGGCCAGCGCCACCCCCTTTGGCAGGGTCGCGACAGCTGGCGACGATCCGGTCCGCGGGGGTGTGGCTCAGCAGCCCTTCGATGACGGTGCGTCCGAGCCGCCCGCTGGCTCCGGTCACCACGATTATGCGTGATCTGCAGGCAGCGCGCCGCCGCCGAGCCCGAAGGCGTCCGCCGCCGCCGGGCGGCCAAGCAGGAAGCCCTGGGCCTCGTCGCAGCCGCCGGCACGCAGCATGCGCAGCTGACGCTCGGTCTCGATGCCTTCCGCGGTGACCCGCAGCCGCAGGCTGTGGCCGAGCGAGATGATGGCATCGACGATCGACCGCGAGGCCTCGTCCTCCGCCATGGCGCGGATGAAGGAGCGGTCGATCTTGACCTTGTCGAACGGGAACCGGCGCAGGTAGCTGAGGCTCGAATACCCGGTGCCGAAGTCGTCCAGCGCCACGCGCACCCCCAGCCGCTTGATCGCCAGCAGGCTCTCGAGCACCTGGTCGATGTCCTCGATCAGCAGGCCCTCCGTCACTTCCAGCTCCAGCCGGTCCGGCGCCAGCCCGGTATGCGACAGGGTGCGCTCGACCTCGCCGACGAGATGGCCGCTGCGGAACTGCGCCGGCGACAGGTTGACCGCCACCGAGCAGCGCGTGTTCCACGACGCAGCGGCGCGACAGGCCTGCTCGAGCACCCAGGCGCCCAGCGGCACGATCAGGCCGGACGTCTCGGCGAGCGGGATGAACAGCTGCGGCGAGATCTCGCCGCGCTCCGGGTCGGTCCACCGCACCAGCGCCTCGAAGCCGCGCAGCGTGCCGCCGTGGATGTCGAAGAACGGCTGATAGTGCAGGTGCAACCCGTTGCCGGCGACGGCCTGCTCGAGCCTGCCGATCAGCAGCCGGCGCTCGCGCACCTCCTCGTCCATCATCGCCTCGAAGCGGCAGGCGCGACCGCCACCCTGCCGCTTGGCGCGATACAGCGCGACGTCGGCGCGGCGCAGCAGCTCGTCGGGATCCTTGCCGTCCTGCGGCGACACCGCGATGCCGATGCTGGCGCCGAGCTGCAGCTCGTGCATCTCGACCTGGAACGGCGCGGCAAGCGAGGCGACCACGCGATCGGCGAAACCGGCGATGCCCGCGGCGTCGGCCTCCTCGTGCAGCAGCACGAACTCGTCGCCGCCGATCCGGGCCAGCAGGTCTCCCGGCCCCAGGCAGCCGGTGAGCCGGCTGGCGCTTTCCCGCAGGATCAGGTCGCCGCCGCGGTGGCCGACCCTGTCGTTGCAGATCTTGAAGCGGTCGAGGTCCAGGCACAGCACGCCGAGCACGCGGCCGACGCGGCCGACGCGCATCTCGCCCTCCAGAGTCTCGCGCAGCAGCGCGCGGTTGGCCGCCCCGGTCAGGGTGTCGTGCTGCGCCAGGAACAGCACGTGCGCCTGGCTTTCCCTGATCTGGCCGATGTCGGTGGAGGTGCCGAACCAGTGCACGGCCTCCTCGTCCTCGTCGATGCCGTGCACCGGCACGGCACGGGTCTTGAACCAGCAATAGCGACCGTCCGCGCGGCGCAGCCGGTGCTCGACCACGAACTCCTGCTCGGCTTCGGTGGCGACGCGCCATGCGGCTTCGGTGTGCGCACGGTCGGCGGGATGGATCGTCTGCAGCCAGCCATGGCGCAGGCTCGCCGCCTGCGTCTGGCCGGTGAACCGCGTCCATTGCGGGCTCGCCCAGTCCCAGTCCCCATTCGGGCGCGAGCGCCAGACCAGTTGCGGGATGGTCTCGGCCAGCAGCCGGAACTGCGCTTCGCTGCGACGCAGGCGCTCCTGCGCCTGCTTCATCTCGGTGAGGTCGCGGATCACCTTGACGAAGCAGCGCACCCCTCCGCTCAGGCAGGCCAGGACGATGCCGGTGGCCCAGAAACGGCTGCCGTCACGGCGGACGTGCCAGCGGGCTTCATCGACGCAGCCCTGCTGTTCCGCCTGCGCCAGCTCGTGCCGCACCACGCCGGCATCGCGGTCCTCGTCGGTCAACAGCTCGCCGTAGTCGATGCCGACGATCTCCTCGTGCGGCCACCCGAGCAGCGCGGCCGCGGCTTCGCTGCAGCCGCGAATCGACCCTGCGGCATCGATCAGGATGACCGCGTGTTCGGGTGCGCCCTGCATTCTGAGGAGGTCCAGCATAGCCTTCGTCGAAGACAGGCTGGTCGCCAGCACAACGTCCTGCAGATCCATCGGCACCGCTTCCGTCCCGCACCAGCGCCGCACCGGGCCGATGATGCGACCATCCGCTGCCCGCTCGACGCAGCCTTCGAGAATGATACGGCAGGCAAACCGTTTCAATGGTGCCGGCGATTTTGGGCCGTCCGGCCGGCCGATCACCTCAGAGCTGCAGCGCCTGCGTGCGCACCAGGCGCGCGTACAGCCCCTCCAGCTCGAGCAGCTCCGCGTGGGTGCCGCATTCGACGCGGCAGCCGTCGCTGAGCACGACCACCAGGTCGGCGGAGCGCACCGTCGACAGGCGATGCGCCACCACGATGGTGGTGCGGCCACGGCGCAGCCGCGCCAGCGCCTCCTGCACCGTCGCCTCGCTCTCGGTGTCGAGGGCGCTGGTGGCCTCGTCGAGCAGCAGCAGCCGGGGATCGCGCAGCAGCGCCCGCGCTAAGGCGATGCGCTGGCGCTGGCCGCCGGAGAGGCGTTGGCCGCCGGTGCCGACGCGGGTGTCGAAGCCCTCGGGGAGCTGGTCGATGAACTCCTCGGCCGCTGCCGCGCGGGAGGCGTCGCGTATCGCCCGGTCGGAAGCCTGCGGCCGGCCCATGCGTATGTTGGCGGCGATCGAGGTGTCGAACAGCAGCGTGTCCTGGCTGACATAGGCGATGGCGCCGCGCAGCGCCTCGAGCCGGATGCGCCGCAGATCGACCCCGTCCAGCAGGATGCGGCCGCCGCCGACGTCGTGCAGCCGCGGGATCAGCGAGAGCGCCGTCGATTTGCCGGCACCGGAGGGTCCGACCAGCGCCACCGTCAGGCCGGGCTCGGCGTCGAAGTCGAGCCGCCGCAGCCCGTCGCGGCCATCAGGATAGGTGAACGAGACGTTCTCGAAGCGAAGGTGGCCGCGGCCGGGCGGCAGCGGGCCGGCATCGTCGGCATCGGACACCTCGGGCGGTTCGTCGATCACCGCGAAGATGCGCACCAGCCCGGCCAGCCCCTCCTGGATCGCGGCGTTCAGCGAGCCGAGCGCGCGCAGCGGCCGCGAGGCCAGCAGCAGGGCGGCGACGAAGCCGGAGAAGTTGCCCAGCGTGCTGCCGCCGGTCGCGGCGCGCCAGCCGGCGAAGCCGAGGACAGCCGCCACGGCGGCGCCGCCGAGCAGCTCCAGCACCGGCTCGACCCGGGCGCGGCCGCGGGTGATGCGCAGCAGCGAGCGGTGCAGCAGGTCGAAGGAACGCCGCGCGCGCTCCTCTTCGGCCTGCTCCAGGCGGTAGACGCGCACCGTGCGCGCCTGGGCAAAGCTTTCGTTGAGCAGGGTCGCGGTGTCGCCGATCTGCTCCTGCATGCCGCCGGAGGCGCGGCGCACGCGCCTGCCGATGCGCTGGATCGGCACCGCGGCGACCGGATACAGCAGGGCCGCGATCAGGCTCAGCTCCCAGTCCATGTACAGCATCGTGGCCACCAGGCTGACCACGGTGATGCTGTCGCCGCCGGCATTGACCGCCCGGATCATCGCCTCGCGTATGGTGATGGCGTCTGTGGTGAAGCGGGCCGCGAGCTGCGCCGGCGCCTCGCGCTCGACCCGCGCGACGTCGGTGCGCACCAGGTGGGCGAACATCCGCCCCTGCAGGCCGCGTATCACGATCAGCACCAGGTCCTGCAGGGTGACCGCCTGGCCATACTGCGAGGCCGCCTTGGCCGCGGTGATCAGCACCACCAGGGCCGGCACCTGGTAGAGGATGCGCGGGTCGTGCGCGGTGAACATGTCCAGCGCGCGGCTGATCACCAGCGGATACAGGCCGGTCAGGCCGGCCATCAGCACGGTCAGCAGCAGCACCGCAACGAGCCGGCCGCGATGCCGGCCGACCTCGCTGCGCCACAGGCGGCGAAGCAGCGCCGTGCTCGTGGGCTGGGGCGCCTCGGTTCCCGGCGAGCCTGCAGGATGAGGGGCGGCCGGAAGTGAGGCTGCGTCCATGCGCGGCCTCTAGCAGGCGGCGCCGGGTGGGGAAAGCGCGCCCCCCGGGCGCCTGACCGTCCCGGCCTTCCCGGTGCCGATCCGCCTTAGCCGGGCGCCGCCTCGGCGTGCAGCGCGCGCAGCCGGTCGAGGCAGGCGGCGCGGTCGGCGCTGCATCCGCCGTCACGCCACCATTCGTGCACGCGCGTCAGCAGCCGCCCCACCTGGATGCCGGGCGCGACGTTCTGGCATGCGGCGTGCCGCCCGGCATCCAGGTGGGGCGG
>CAXTNV010000010.1:31959-37735 GCA_964245755.1 uncultured Acetobacteraceae bacterium
CCAGAACGTCGCGCCCGGCCAGCGGGAACACGGGCCGCGCCATCCCGGCGAGGCGGCGGCGCAGCGCCGCCCAGGCGGCCGGATCGTGCGCGCCCGCCGCGGCCTGCACGGCCGCCTGCGCGGCCTCCGCCTGCGCAGCCTCCGCCTCCGCGAGCCAGCTGCGTTGCTCCGGCAGGCCCGGCTCCTGCGCCTCGAGCAGGCGGCGCAGCGCGTCGTCGTCCATCTCGGGATGCGGCGGCGGCGTGTCGCCGAGCGTCTGCAGGAGGGCAGCTTCGGTGTTGGACAGGCGCAGCGCCCGCGCCACCGGCGCCGCCGGGCCGGCCGTCAGCAACGCCAGCCGCAGCACCGGCTGCGGCGGCAGCCCCGCATCCAGCAGCGAGGCGAGGCCGGTCGAGACCGCGCAAGGCGACGTCCCGCCCGGCAGCAGCCGGTCGAGCACGCCGAGCCGGTGCATCAGGGCCACGCTGCGCGCGAGCTCGGGGCCGACCAGGATGCGCCGCAGTTCCGACCACACGCGCTCGGGGGAGAGCAGTGCCAGCGCCGGCGCCGCCACGGCGATCGCGGCGGTCGCCGCCGGGTCGGGCGCGAGGCGGCCGAAGCGCGCCTCGAAGCGGAAGAAGCGCAGGATGCGCAGCGCATCCTCCGCGAGACGCGTCGCCGGATCGCCGACGAAGCGCACGCGGCCCGCCCGCAGGTCGTCGGCGCCGGCGAAGTAGTCGAACAAGGTGCCGTCGCGCGCCAGCGACATGGCGTTGATGGTGAAGTCGCGGCGGCGCGCATCCTCGCGCCAGTCCTCGGTCCAGGCGACCACGGCGTGTCGGCCGTCGGTCTGCTCGTCGCGTCGCAGCGTGGTGATCTCGATCGCCTGTCCGCGCGGCAGCGCCGTCACGGTGCCGTGCGCGAGACCGGTGCCGACCGTGCGCACACCCGCCTCGCCGAGACGTCGCATCACGGTCTCCGGCGGCTCCGGGGTTGCAAGGTCGATGTCCGAGACGGTGCGGCCGGCGAGCAGATCGCGCACCACGCCGCCGACCAAACGCGCCTCGGGCAGCACCGACCAGACCTGCGCCAGCGCCGACCCACCCGCCGGATGACGATCCAGCGCCGACGGGTCGAGCCTCACTCCTCTTCCGGCGGCAACCTGCCGATCGGGAAGAACATGTTCTGGCTCCAGACACCGAGGCAGTCCTGCCCCTGGCTCTGGCCGCGCACCGCCAGGGCCGCCAGCTCGTAATAGACGGCTCGCCCGACGCGGGCCTGTATGCTCTGCCGGCCTTCGCCGCGGACGTGCAGATAGGGCACCGCGCCGCCGCCGTCGTCGAGGCACGGCCGGCGCCAGTCCACCAGCAGCCCGTGCTCGGGGCCGGCGCAGACGATCTGGTCGACGTTGGTGCGGAACGCCAGCACCTGGTCGCGCCCGCAGCCGCGCCAGTCCAGCTCGACCGCAACGAACGGCGCGTCCTCCACCTCGATCGAGCCCCGCTCCGCCGGCGTCTCCAGCCAGTACGTGCCGGCCTCGTCGCGACGCAGCACGCTGGCGAACAGGCAGACCAGGGGTTTGCGACGGATCGGCGAGCCGCGATACAGCCAGGTGCCGTCGCGCTGGATCAGGAAGGGAAGCGCGCCGCACTGCGCCTGGCGCGGATGGACGGGCCCCGGCACCTCGAACCGCGGCGCCCGGGGGGCGTCCCCGGCCGCCAGGCCGGACGCGCCGTGCCACATGCGAGCGGCGTCGCCGGTCAGGTCTGGACGCTCAGGAACCACCGATCTTCCCATTCGCTGATGCGCTTGCACAACAGCGATATAGGGAGGGTGCCCGGCTTGATGAAACCCCCGGACCTGTCAGATTGCAGGCTGCATGCGAGGCACGATGACGATCGGCAGCGAGATCGACGCGAATGACACAGTGGCCGCGGCCGACCGGCTTGCCGGGCGCCTAGGGGCGGTGCGCACGCAGCTCGGCCGGGTGATCTTCGGCCAGGAGCGGGTGATCGCCGAGGTTCTGGTCTGCCTGCTTTCCGGCGGCCACGCGCTGCTGGTGGGCGTCCCCGGGCTCGGCAAGACGTTGCTGGTGCAGACGCTCGGCACCGTGCTCGGCCTGTCGCCCAAGCGGGTGCAGTTCACCCCCGACCTGATGCCCGCCGACATCACCGGCAGCGAGATCCTGGAGGAGACCCAGGAGGGGCGGCGCGGCTTCCGCTTCGTGCCGGGGCCGGTGTTCTGCCAGCTGCTGATGGCCGACGAGATCAACCGCGCCAGCCCGCGCACGCAGTCGGCACTGCTGCAGGCGATGCAGGAGCACCGGGTAGCGGTCGCCGGCATCGACCACGCGCTGCCGCACCCGTTCCACGTGCTGGCGACGCAGAACCCGATCGAGCAGGAGGGTACCTACCCGCTGCCGGAAGCGCAGCTCGACCGCTTCATGCTGCAGATCGAGCTGTCCTATCCCGACGAGCGCGAGGAGCGCGCGATGCTGCTGGCCACTACCGGGGCCCAGCAGGCGACGCCCGAGCCGGTGCTGCAGGCCGGCGAGCTGGTCGAGGCGCAGACGCTGATCCGCCGGCTGCCGGTGGGCGAGCGGGTGGTGGACGCGATCCTGCGGCTGGTGCGAAGCGCCCGGCCGGAGAGCAGCGACGACGCCAGGCTGTCACGCAACGTCGCCTGGGGGCCGGGGCCGCGCGCGGCGCAGTCGCTGATGCTGGCCTGCCGGGCGCGCGCGCTGCTGGAAGGGCGGCTCTCGCCCAGCATCGACGACGTCGCCGCGCTGGCTCAACCCGTCCTGCGGCATCGCATGGCGCTCACCTTCGCCGCGCGTGCGGAAGGCGCCACCCTGTCGGGCCTGATCGACGGGCTGGTGCATCGCCTGGGGTGAGCCGGTCCCCGATCGCCTGGCTCGGGTGGCGGCGCGGCCGGGACGTGGCGGCATCGCGCCGTATCCTGGATCCGACGCGCCAGCCGACGCACCACCCGGGGCTCGCCGAGGCGCAGGCGCTCGGTGCCCGCCTGCCCGCCCTGCTGGTGGCGGCCGAGCGGGTCGCCTCGACGGTGGCGCAGGGCGTGCACGGCCGCAGGCGTGCCGGCATGGGTGACAGCTTCTGGCAGTACCGGCAGGCGTTGCCCGGCGAAGCCGCCTCGCGCATCGACTGGCGGCAATCGGCGCGTTCCAGCCGCGCCTACGTGCGCGAGACCGAGTGGGAAGCCGCGCAGAGCGTCTATCTCTGGCACGACCCGTCGGCCAGCATGCGCTGGCGCTCGCGCCCGCAGCTGCCGCACAAGCTGGAGCGGGCGCAGCTGCTGCTGCTGGCCCTCGCCTCGCTGCTGCTGCGCGGCGGCGAGCACGTGCGGCTGCTCGCGGGCGGCGTTCCGGTCGCCGGTCAGGCCGGGCTGGAGCGGCTAGCCGCGGCCCTGCCGACGCCTGCGTCGATCGAGCCGTTCGAGGAGCCGGGCCTGCCTTCGCCGGGACTGCCGATGCCGCGGCACGCCCGGCTGGTGCTGATCGGCGACATGCTCGCGGCACCCGACGCGATCGAGGCGCTGTTCTCCAGGCTGGCGGCGATCCCGGTCGAGTGCACGGTGCTGCAGCTGCTCGATCCGGCGGAGCTGGCGCTGCCTTTCGCCGGGCGGTTGCGCTTCGAGGGGCTGGAGGGAGAGGCGTCGCTGCTGACGCCGCACGCGCAGGATCTGGCGCCCGCCTACGCCGCCGCTGTGGAGGGGCACCAGCAGCGGCTGGCGTCGCTGAGCGCCAGCGCCGGCTTCGCGCTGATCCGGCACCGGACCGACCAGCCGCCGCAGGCCGGGCTGCTGGCGCTGCACCAGGCGCTGCATCGCAGCGGCGGCACCCCGCGCCACGTGCCGAGGGCGGCGGGATGATCCTCGCGTCGCCGCTGATGCTGCTCGGCCTGCTGGCGCTGCCGCTGCTCTGGTGGCTGCTGCGCGCGATACCGCCTGCGCCGCGTCGGCAATCCTTCCCGGCGATCCGCCTGCTGGCCGGGCTGCAGGCGCGGCGCCAGGAGGCCCAGCGCGCACCGCCATGGCTGCTGCTGCTGCGACTGCTCGCGGGCGGCCTGCTGGTAGTCGGCCTGGCGCAGCCGGTGCTGGTGCGCCAGGGCGCCGCCCCGGCACGCGGGCGCGCCCTGCTGGTGGTGCTCGATGACGGATGGGCGGCGGCGGCCGAGTGGCCGCGCCGCATTGCCGCCCTGGACGCGCTGCTCGATCGCGCCGGCCGCGCCGGCCAGCGGGTTCGCCTGCTCGGCACCGCCGCCGACGACACCGGCACGACACGGCTGTCGGGTGCCCCGGTGCGGCCGGACGCGCTGCGCGCGGCGGTGGATTCCAGGCGGCCGCGCCCTTGGAACACCGACCGCGCCGCGGCGGCGCGCGCGCTCGACGGGCTCGCGGGGTCGGTCGACGAGGTCGTCTACCTTTGCGACGGGCTCGCGACGCCGGCCGACACGGCGTTGCGCGACGCGCTGCACCGCTTCGGGACCGTGCGCGAATGGCGCGCCGACGGCGGGCGCCTGCGCCTGATGCTGCCCCCGGCCCCGACCGCGGCCGGCCTCACCGTGCGCGTCGGCGCGCTGCCGCAACCGGTCGCGCGCCGCTTCTCGGTCCGCGCCGAGGACGGCGACGGAGGCACCCTGGCGCGCGTCGACGGCGTCATCGCGGCGCGTTCATCCCAGGGCGAGGCGCCTGTCATCCTGCCGGTCGAGCTGCGCAACCGGCTGGCGCGGCTGGTGCTGGAGGACGCAACGGGACCGGCGGCGCTGCGCCTGCTCGACGAGGGTGACCGCAGGCGTCCAGTCGGGCTGCTCGCGTCGGGCAGCTTCACCGACGCGCCGCTGCTGGGCCCGCTGTTCTACCTGCGGCGCGCGCTCTCGCCCGATACCGAGCTGCGCACCGGCGATGCGCGAGCGCTGCTGTCGCGCCAGCTCTCGGTGCTGATCGCCCCCGACGGCACGCTGGGCGACGCGCAGGCGCGGCACCGGGTCGCCGACTGGGTGCGGCAGGGCGGCATGCTGATCCGCTTCGCCGGACCCGGGCTGGCGGCGATGGATCGTGGAGATCCGCCCGACGGCGTCGAGCCGGCCGACTTCGTGTCGCGGACCCTGCTGCCGGCGCCACTGCTGGACGGCGCGCGCACGCTCGGCGGCGCGATGTCGTGGAGCCGGCCGGCGACGCTGGCGCCATTTGCCGCCGACACGCCGTTTACCGGCCTGCGTTCGCCCGCGGACGTCACCGTGTCGCGCCAGGTGCTGGCGCGGCCGACCACCAGCCTGGACACGCAGAGCTGGGCGCGGCTGTCCGACGGCACGCCGCTTGTGACCCACGCGGCGCTCGGCGCGGGTCAGGTGGTGCTCTTCCACGTGACCAGCACCTCGGATTGGTCGACGCTGCCGTTCTCAGGGCTGTTCGTGCAGATGCTGCACCGGCTGGTGCAGCGCTCGGTCGGGCTGAACACGCAGGGCGGTGACGCGGTGCTGGCGCCGGTCTCGATCTTCGACGGCGACGGCGGGCGCGGCGCGCCGCCGGCGGCGGCGCGCGGCCTGCCGGCACGCGGCTTCGGCCAGACCGCGGCGTCGGCGCTGCATCCGCCAGGCCTGTACGGGCCGGCCGCCGACCGCCGCACCCTCAACACCGGCGATGGGCTGCCGCCGCTGACCGTCTCCGAGCCGGTCGCCGCCGCCTCCGACCTCGCCGGCGGAGTGCCGGACCGGCCGCTCGGTCCGTGGCTGCTGGCGCTGGCGCTGCTGCTGCTCGCAATCGAGCTGATCGCGAC
>CAXTNV010000010.1:37745-54210 GCA_964245755.1 uncultured Acetobacteraceae bacterium
GGCTGCCGCTGCCGTCCACCATCGGGCGGGCCAGGCCGTCTCTGCTGCCCGGCGTGGCGCTCGGAGGACTGCTCGGGGCGCTGGCGTGCGCCGGAGCGGTGCGCGCCGACGACGTGCCGCCGGCCTCGCTGCAGACGCGCCTCGGCTACGTGGTCACCGGCGACGCGCAGACCGACAGCGTCTCGCGCCAGGGTCTCGAGGGGCTGTCGGACTACGTGAACGCCCGCACCTCCGCGGTGCTCGGCCATCCTGACGCGGTGCATCCGGGCCGCGACGACCTCGCCTTCTATCCTCTGCTGTACTGGCCGATCACCCAGGGAAGCGTGACCGAACCGGGCACGATCGCGGCGCTGAACAGCTACATGACGCATGGCGGCATCCTGCTGATCGACGCCAAGGGCGGCGGCGATCCCGGCGGCGGCTTCACCGGGCTGGACGCCGCGGACCCGGCGGCGCTGCGGCGGGCGACGCGCGGGCTGGACATCCCGCCCCTGACCCCGGTGGACGGGCACCACGTGCTGTCGCACAGCTTCTACCTGCTGCGCAGCTTCCCAGGCCGCTACGTCGGCGCTCCGGTCTGGGTGGCGGCCAACGGGGAGCAGGGCAACGACAATGTCAGCCCGCTGATCCTCGGCGCCAACGACTGGGCGTCGGCCTGGGCCACCGACGCGGCCGGCGACACGCCCTACGCGGTGATCCCCGGCGGCGAGGCACAGCGCACGCTGGCCTACCGCTTCGGCGTCAACGCGGTGATCTACGCGCTGACCGGCAACTACAAGTCGGACCAGGTGCACGTCCCGGCACTGCTGCAGCGGCTGGGCGAATGAGCGCGCCCGCGCTCTTCGCCGGACGTCTCGCGGATCCGGTCGCGTCGGCGCCGCCGAGCACCCACGTGGCGTCGCTGGACTGGGTGCCGCTGCTGCCGGCGGGGCTGCTGGCCGGGCTCGGGCTGCTCTGTGCGCTCGCACTCGGTCTCGCCTTCGCACGCCGGGCGAGCGGCACCGTCTGGCGGCTGCTCGCCTCGGCGCTGCTGCTGCTGTGGCTTTGCGGGCCGCACCTGGTGCGTGCGACCTGGCAGTCGCTGCCGCAGACCGCGCTGCTGGTGATCGACGGCAGCGGATCGATGGCGGTCGGCCAGCGTGCCGCGGTCGCCGCGCGCGCCGCCGCGGCGCTGCGTCGCGCCGCTGCCCGCCTCGGCGGCGCTAGGGGCGGGATCGAGCTGCGCAGCTTGGTCGTGGGCAGCGGACCATCCGGCGGCACCAGGCTGTTCGACGCCATCGCGCGGGCCACCGCCGACATCCCGGCGGCGCAGCTCGCCGGCATCCTCGCGGTGACCGACGGCCAGGTGCACGACGTGCCCGCAGGCCTGCCCGAGCGCCTCGCCGGCACACCCGGCCGCAGCCCGGTGCCGTTGCAGGCGCTGATCACCGCCTCCGGCGAGCAGACCGACCGGCGGCTGCGCATCCTGCAGGCGCCGCCTTATGCGATCATCGGCCACGACGCGACGCTGCGGGTCGAGGTCGAGGACCTCGGTGCCGACACGGCACCCGGCGCGCACGCCACCGTGCGGCTGCGTCGCGACGGCGAGCCGCAGATCTCGCGCGAGGTGCCGGTCGGCGTGCCGCAGGACATCACCCTGCCGGTCACGCATCCGGGACCGATGCTGATCGAGCTCGACGCGCAGGCGCTGCCCGGCGAGGTCTCGACGCTGAACAACCAGGCGGTGGTGCAGATCAACGGGGTGCGCGACCGGCTGCGCGTGCTGCTGGTCTCGGGCACGCCGAACCAGGGCGAGCGGGTGTGGCGGCGCCTGCTGAAGGCCGATCCGGCGGTCGATCTGGTGCATTTCACCATCCTGCGTCCGCCCGACAAGGACGACACCACGCCGCTGAACGAGCTGGCGCTGATCGCCTTTCCCACCCGCGAGCTGTTCCAGGAGAAGATCGACAGCTTCGACCTAATCATCCTGGACGGCTTCGAGAACCGCGGCATCCTGCCGCTCGGCTACCTGCAGAACATCGCCGACTTCGTGCGTGGCGGCGGCGGCCTGCTGCTCACCGCGGGGCCGGAGTTCATCGGCCGCAACAGCCTGCAGGACACCCCGCTCGGCGACATCCTGCCGGCGCACGTGCCGGTGGAGGGCGGCCTGGTCGAGGGACGCTTCCAGCCGGCGCCGACGCCGCTCGGCCGGCGCCATCCGGTCACCGCCGAGCTGCCGCAGATGCCGGCGGCGTCCGCCGACGCATCCGGACATGGCGAGGCCGGCTGGGGCCCGTGGTATCGCGCGCTACGTGCCGACGAGGCGCACGGGCAGGTGCTGCTGACCGCGCCGGACGGGCACGGCGGTGCGGCGCCGCTGCTGGTGCTCGACCACGTCGACCGCGGACGGGCCGCGATGCTGCTGTCCGACCAGATCTGGCTTTGGTCGCGCGGCGAGGATGGCGGCGGCCCGCAGGCCGAGCTGCTGCGCCGCATCGCCCACTGGCTGATGAAGGAGCCGGAGCTGGAGGAGGAGCAGCTCTCGGCCACGATCGTGCGGCAGCGCCTCACGGTGACCCGCCGCTCGGTGCAGGAGCATCCCGCGGCACACGTCTCGATCACCGCACCCGACGGCAGCCGCAGCGCGCTGAACCTGACGGCGGGAGCGGACGGCATGCTGTCCGGCCATGTCGAGGCGCCGGCGCCCGGGATCTGGGATGTCGGCGACGGCAGCCGGCACGCCTACGCTGCGAACCAGCCGGAGGACGCCGAGGAGATCGCCGACCTGCGCGCGACCGCGGGCAGGCTGGCGCCGATCGCCCGGCAGAGCGGCGGTGCGACCGGCTGGCTCGGGGACGATCCGGCCTCGCTGCGGGTGCCGCAGCTGCGGCTGGTCGGAGCCACCTCGGCGGCGAGCGGCGCCGGCTGGATCGGGCTGCGCCGCACCGGCGCTCACATCGTCACCGGCACCGAGTCGCAGCGCCTGCTGCCGGTGTGGCTGCTGCTGCCCTGCGTGCTGGTGCTGCTGTTCATCGGCTGGAGGCGCGAGGCACGAAGCTGAGCCTTGGGCGAGACCTCCATCGCTTCATCGTTCGGTTCCTGCTGACGGACCAGACTTCAGGTCAAGGCAATCCCGTAGGCAAGATCCCGAGGTAGAGCGGTCATGAACCGAGCTGAGATTTCGGCGTTGTCAGTCTGCTTGGTTTAGAGCCTGTCTCCGATCGATATCGGAATGGCTGCTTCCGACCCATAGCGGTCCTTGCCGACGTTGCTTCAAGTTAGGGGACCCTCTAGTCTCGCGCATGGATAAGCTGCCGCGGGTCGCGCTGGAGCCACTCGGACCGAAACACGCTCCAGCAATGTTCGAGGGTTTGGCTGACCCGGCGGGCTACAACTTCCTGCCTGATGATCCTCCAATCAATATGGAAGCTCTTCGGTCCCGCTACAATCGACTGGTGGCCGCCGGGTCCTCGGATGGAGCCGAGACGTGGTTGAACTGGGTTATCAGAGATCGCGAAAACGATGTCCTAGTCGGCTATATGCAAGCAACGATCCGAGGCCGGTTTGCCATTATCGGTTACCACGTTTTCCCGGCCTGCTGGCGACGAGGTCTCGCGACCATGGCGCTCCGTGTGACCTTGAGCGAGCTGTTTGCGACGACCTCTATCGAGGAGGTTCACGCGTTCGTGGACACGCGAAACATCCCGTCGATTGCGCTTCTTAAAAAGCTGGGTTTCAACTGCCTGAGGACAATTGCCGAAGCTGACCACTTCAAGGGCGTGTCGAGCGACGAATATGAATTCGCCTTGTCGCTCGCGAGAGGATAAATCTGGTCGGCTTCTGATCGGGACTACATTCAGGCGGTCGCCGAGTTTGCGCGGTAGTCGTTAAAGACCTTATCGATGACAGCGCGCTGGCGAGCAGCTTCGAGCGGATCATCCTCGCGCCTCTGGACCAGCGTGATCAATGCCTTCCAGAGGGCCCATGCCCGACCTCGCTGCCATGTGGCTTCATCCAGCCTCAACGATGCCTTAAAGCGGGCTCGTGCAGCTTCGTCAAAGAATGTCCACGCCATCACCATGTCGCAGGCGGGATCGCCTACGGCCATACAACCAAAGTCAACAACGCCGCACAGAGCCCCCTCATTTTCGAGGAGATTGCCTTCAGCGACATCTCCATGAACCCAAACCGGATCCGACCCCCACGAGGTGCTCGCCGCCTTGTTCCAATGCTCGAGAGCGAATGCTGTATCAATCTCGTCGCCGAGAAGCTTTACAGCCCGGTGAGTTTCCTCGTTATAGATTCCAAGGAAGCCGCCTCGATGGAAGTTATGCAGCCCAGCCGAAGGAGCATCCTTGGTTGGCACAGTATGTAATGAATTGAGAAAAGACTCTAAGTCTTCAGCCAATCTGCCGTGATCTGCAACTAGAGCCGGACGTAGCCGAGCACCGTCGATCCAATGATAGATCGACCACGGCCAGACATAGCCGAGATCAGGCTGGCCTAGGGCAATCGGCGTCGGGATCGGCAAAGGCAAGTATGGAGCGAGTTTCGGAAGCCAGCGCTGTTCTTTCTCCACCTGCGCCGCGTCGGCTTCGGCACGCGGGAGTCTGACGACCATGTAGCTTCCAAGGCGGAACATTCTGTTATCCCACCCACCATGCTCAACAGGGACGACCGGGAGATCAGACCAGGTCGGAAACTGCGCAGTGACCAAGCGGATGACAAGCTGACTATTTATATCAAGCATGGTGCTAGCTTAGCATCGTCGACAGGTCACCTGGATGTAATGTCCGCTTCCCACCAAATTGCGACCTCCCGACATCGATCAAAGACAGGCTCCAAGGCAGATCGGCTTCAGCATTCATTGCCTTCTGGTAGTCTTTCAGGAGGCGCATGCCGTAGCTGACCATGTCGTCAAAACATGAAGGTGGGTGGGTCGGGAAGCTCGTGTGGTAAGTGCCACCGGCGAGGTCGGAAAGTGCCACTGCACAGGCGGCCTGATCGGCTACTGGTTCAGTGAGATCAGCACGTGAGTGCGACGAAGCTGCAGCCCCATAATCATCTGCGGTAAACTCACGATCATGAACAGCTGTAGAAGCTGCACGATACGATGCTAGAACACGGGCGCCGTAAGCAAGATCTTCTGGCGAGCATGGGTTTTCGTCATTGCTCGCTTTGTCGCGCCTTCTCGATTCTGTTGTTTTCCGAAACAGACTTCGCCAGCAGGCATTCCAGGTTGCTCAGGACGCGTGACTGAGCTTCAGGACTCACTACTGCTATCCATCCCGGCGCTGCGATCGCACACCTCCAGACTGGCCAGTTCCTCGTGGTTCTCATCGATGCCGTCATCCTTCGGCTCCTTGATGGGTTGATGACCGGCAGACCGGCTGCTGTGAAGGGGATGGTGTCTCTGGTCGCGACGGACCATCCGTGCGTTTTGGCAATCGCGACGGTCTGGCCGTCTCCGATGAAGATGGTGTGGCCTGTCGTGCGACCTCGGGTAACCATCCTCGCGTAAGCCTTGGCAGCCTTGTGATCAAGGCCGAGGACACGTGGCCCGAACAGCCTGTTGAAGAGGTCTTCCAGCGGCACGGTGAGACCTTTCCTGTGTCTGCCGGCGAGATGCAGCTTGATGCCGACCAGGAGCTCGGACAGGCTGGTCGCGGTGAGGTGCGGGGTGCCCGCGACTTCACGATCCAGCCGAGCGGTGATCGCCGTGAGCCTTCATCCGTACCGAGACAACATTGGTGTCGAGTGCAGTCATCGAGACCCAGGCGGATCGGTGGCGGACGAAGCTCCGGTGATGTCGAGATCGACGCCGGCGAAGCGCTTGCCGAAGGCTGCGAGCTCCGAGCCGATCCTGATACGTGTGCGGGTGACGCACGGCCTAGTCCAGGTTTTCCCGGATTGCAGACTCGGTACTGCGTCCGTGCCGTGCCGCCCGCAGCTTGAGGGCACGATGGATCGCCTCTGGCAGATTTCGCACGGTGACGGCAGACAATCGGTATCATACTAGCACTTCTGACATCAGAAACCGCATACCCGCCGGTCTGCTGTCATCAGCTCTAAAATGTTCAGCCTCGCACGTAGAGTCTCAGACGGGCGGATGGTGCAGGAACCCTGCCGGCGTCAAGCTCTGGGAAGTGAGCGACGCGGCTCCGGCCGACCGCTCCATGCAGAGAGGCTTGCGATGCGTCCCGCTCTCGAAGTCTGGCTGTTGGATGCCTAGCGAAACGGCGCCGGCCTCCATAGCGGCGAGCGAGAAGCGGGCAGGACCGTCCGGAGAGACGGCGAGCACCCGGGCGTAGCCTTGGGGAGCCCCGCGTCCCAGCAACATCCGGACCCTGGGGCGGTGCGCGCTTGCCTTGGGAAGCCCGGCGGAACGGGCGCCCTCCAAGGCCCCGGCGGCTGGCGGAAGAGATGCAGCCTTGCGTAGTCCGTGCAGCCCGCACGGAAGAGCTGTGGGCGCGTCCCGAGGTCAGGCGCCTGGCTTCAGCCGGAGGCGGCGTCGCGGAACACGCGGCTGGCCAGGATGTCGGCGGCCTCGATGTTGCCCAGATCCTCGGCCGAGACCGGCGCCGCCTCGCCGCCTGCGTCGCCGACCAGGCGATTGGCCTGCCGCAGCCGTGCCCGGTCGAGCGCGTTGCGTATCGAGCGCGCGTTGGCGAAATGCGGCAGCCGGCGCCGCAGCGCGATGTAGCGGCTCAGCGCCGTGCGCGCCTCCGGGGTCAGCCGGTAGGCCTGCCGCGCCAGGATCGCCTCGCCGATGCCGAGCAGCTCCGGCTCGTCGTAGTCGGGAAAGTCGATGTGGTGCGCCACGCGCGAGCGGAAGCCGGGGTTGGTGGCATAGAACCGGTCCATGCGGTCGGCGTAGCCGGCCAGGATCACCACCAGGTCCTCGCGCTGGTTCTCCATCACCTGCAGCAGGATCTCGATCGCCTCCTGGCCGTAGTCGCGCTCGTTCTCGGCGCGGTGCAGGTAGTACGCCTCGTCGATGAACAGCACGCCGCCCATCGCCTTCTTCAGGATCTCCCTGGTCTTCGGCGCGGTATGGCCGATGTACTGGCCCACGAGATCGTCGCGGGTCACCGAGACCAGGTGGCCGCGCCGCACGAAGCCGAGCTTGTGCAGGATCCCGGCCATGCGCAGCGCCACCGTGGTCTTGCCGGTACCGGGATTGCCGGTGAACGACATGTGCAGCGTTGGCGGCTCGCCCACCAGGCCGACGCGCCGCCGCACGCGCTCCACCAGCAGCAACGAGGCGATCTCGCGGATGCGCTGCTTCACCGGCTGCAGTCCCAGCAGGTCGCGATCGAGTGTCGACAGGATCTCGCCGATGCCGGCGGCCCCGAACTCGGCGCGCAGGTCGACCGGAGCGGTATCTGCCGGCATCAGGGCGACTGCAGCGTGGTGTAGCGCATCGCGCGGCCGCCGACCTCGCTGCGCGTCAGGCGAAACTCCGGTTCCACCTCGGGCCGGTTGACGAGGAAGGAGATGCGCACGGACTCCCATCCGGCGGTGGAATCGAAGCCCGACAGGCGGATGTAGCGGTCGCCGTAGGCGCGCCGGCAACCGGCCAGCTCGAGCATCACCCCGGCGGCGTCGGCGATGTCGAACATCGGCTGCCCCCACATCTCCCAGTAGGTGTTGCGCGGGTGCGCATCGTCGGTGAACTCGATGTTCACCGCCCAGCCGCGGTCGAGGCAGTACTGCACCTGCCGGGTGATCTGCTCGTCGGTCAGGTCGGGCAGGAACGAGAAGCATCCCTGTGTGTTGCGCACGATGTCTCTCCTTATGCCGAGACGCTGGCCGAGGGCACGTAGTCCGGCGTGTCGGTCGAGGCGTAGTCGAACGTCACGTCCTTCCAGGTTTCCAGGGCCTGGTGCAGCGGCTGGCAGTGACGTGCCGCGGCGGCGAGGATGTCGGGTCCCTCACGGCGGGTGTCGCGGCCCTCGTTGCGCGCCAGGATCATCGCCTCCAGCGCCACCCGGTTCGCGGTCGCCCCCGCCTGTATGCCCATCGGGTGGCCGATGGTGCCGCCGCCGAACTGCAGCACCGTGTCCTCGCCGAGATAGTCGAGCAGCTGGTGCATCTGCCCGGCGTGGATGCCGCCCGACGCCACCGGCATGGTCTTGCGCAGGCCGGCCCAGTCCTGTTCGAAGAACACGCCGTTCTCCAGGCGCATCGGGTTGTGGTCCTCGCGCAGGATGTCGTAGTAGCCGCGCGTCGCCGCCGGATCGCCTTCCAGCTTGCCGACCACGGTGCCGGCGTGGATGTGGTCGACGCCGGCGAGGCGCATCCACTTGGCGATCACCCGGAACGAGACGCCGTGCGTCTTCTGGCGCGTGTAGGTACCGTGGCCGGCGCGGTGCAGATGCAGGATCATGTCGTGGCGTCTTGCCCATTTCGACATCGATTGGATCGCGGTGTAGCCGATCACCAGGTCGATCATGACGATCACCGAGCCGAGCTCGTGCGCGAACTCCGCGCGCTCGTACATGTCCTCCATGGTCGCCGCGGTGACGTTGAGGTAGGTGCCCTTGATCTCGCCGGTGGCGGCCTGGGCGCGGTTCACCGCCTCCATGCAGTACAGGTAGCGGTCGCGCCAGTGCATGAACGGCTGGCTGTTGATGTTCTCGTCGTCCTTGGTGAAGTCGAGGCCGCCGCGCAGCGCCTCGTACACCACCCGGCCGTAGTTGCGGCCCGAGAGCCCGAGCTTCGGCTTCACCGTCGCACCCAGCAGCGGCCGGCCGAACTTGTCCAGCCGCTCGCGCTCGACGACGATGCCGGTGGACGGACCGTCGAAGGTCTTCACGTAGGCGACGGGGAAGCGCATGTCCTCGAGCCGCAGCGCCCGCAGCGGCTTGAAGCCGAACACGTTGCCGATGATCGAGGCGGTCAGGTTGGCGATCGAGCCGGGCTCGAACAGGTCGAGGTCGTAGGCAATGTAGGCAAAATACTGGCCAGGTGCGTTCGGCACCTCGTCGAGGCGGTAGGCCTTGGCGCGATACTTCTCGCAGGCGGTCAGGCGGTCGGTCCAGACCACGGTCCAGGTGGCGGTCGAGCTCTCGCCGGCCACCGCGGCGGCGGCCTCCACCGGATCCACCCCCTCCTGCGGCGTGATGCGGAACATCGCGATCAGGTCGGTGTCGCGGGGCTCGTAGTCGGGCTCCCAGTAGCCCATTCGGCGGTATTCCATCACTCCGGAGACGTAGCGTTCCTTGCCTCGAACGGTGTTCGAAACGGCGGACGGGCTCTTGATCTCGTTCATGCTGTGCTCCGGAAAGTCGAGGTCTGGAGAAGCGTGGTGTGGGCGCGGCTCATCGCGCGCCGCGCTTGCGCTCGATCAGCCGCAGGATGATGGGGATGAGGATCACCTGCATCGCCAGGTCCATCTTGTTGCCGGGCACCGCGATGGTGTTCGGCCGCGACATGAAGCTGCCGTGCAGCATGGAGAGCAGGTAGGGGAAGTCGATGCCGCGCGGGTTGCGGAAGCGGATCACCACGATCGACTCGTCCGCCGTCGGGATGTAGCGGGCGATGAACGGGTTCGAGGTGTCGACCGTGGGGACGCGCTGGAAGTTTATGTCGGTCTGGGTG
Organism: uncultured Acetobacteraceae bacterium; assembly: GCA_964245755.1. Taxonomy (GTDB): domain Bacteria; phylum Pseudomonadota; class Alphaproteobacteria; order Acetobacterales; family Acetobacteraceae; genus Lichenicoccus. The sequence goes on from CAXTNV010000010.1 coordinate 47,328, forward strand.
AATTGCGGGCAGATGTAGCGGACGTAGTCCGGCATGCGGCGCAGGATGGTGTCCATCACCGCCTCGGTGGAATAGTTGCGGCTGGAGCGGTCGCGATGGATCTTCTGGATCCATTCGAGGTTGATCACGGGCACCACGCCGATCCGCACGTCGGCCTGCGCGCCGGTATCGACGGTGCCGTGCTTCACCGCTCCGTGCAGCCCCTCGTACAGCAGCAGGTCGGTGCCGGCGGGCAGCTGCTTCCAGTCGGTGAAGGTGCCGACGGGCGCGCCGTACAGCTTCTCCTCGCGCGCGTCGTGCACGTAGTGCCGGGTGCGGCCGCCGCCGCTGCGCGCATACTCGCTGAAGGTGTCCCGCAGCTCCTCCAGCAGGTTCGCCTCGGGACCGAAATGGCCGAAATGGTGGTTGCCGCTCAGGGCCTCGTCGCGCATCTTCACGCGCATCCCCTCGCGATCGTAGCGGTGGAAGGCGTCGCCCTCGATGAAGGCGGCATTGATCCGCTCGCGCCGGAAGATCTGCTCGAAGACGTTGCGCACCGACGTGGTGCCGGCGCCGGAGGAGCCGGTGACCGAGATGATCGGGTGCTGCAGGGTCACACGTGCGCGCCGCGATGGTCGTGGTCCGGCCGGAACAGGGTGCGGCTGGCGAACAGCGGGTCGTCGCGCGACGCGTCCGGCAGCACGTGGTAGCTGCCGATGCGCGCCACCTCCTCGACCGCGCCGCACACCAGCCCGACGCGCTGGTGGACGTGGCTCGCGACCATGGAGAGGATGCGGGTGCGGCCGTCGCTCGCGGCACCTCCCGCCTGCTCCACCAGCAGCGCGATAGGGTTCGCCTCGTACACCAGCCGCAGCCGTCCCTCGCGGCAGACGGGGCGGGCGTCGGCGGGATACAGGTAGACGCCGCCGCGCACCATGATCCGGTAGATCTCCGCGACCAGGGAGGCGATCCACCGGGTGTTGAAGTCCCGGTGGCGTGGACCCTCGCTGCCCTGCTGGCACTCCGCGACGTAGCGGCGCACCGCGGACGGCCAGTGCCGCTGATTGGACGCGTTGATCGCGTACTCGCTGGTCTCCAGGGCGATGCGCAGCGGGTCGGACACCGAGAAGAACACCTGGCGCTCGCGGTCGAGGGTGAACAGGTGGGTGCCCTCTCCCAGCGTCAGCAGCAGCGCCGTCTGCGAGCCGTAGATCAGGAAGCCCGCCGCCAGCTGTTCGCCGCCCGGGCGCAGGAAGGCGGAGGCCGGATCGGCGTCGGGATCCGCTGCCGGCAGGATCGAGAAGATGGTGCCGACCGGTGCCGCGGTGTCGATGTTGGACGAGCCGTCGAGCGGATCGATCGCCACCGCCAACGGCCCGCCGCGGCGCAGCGGCAGCACCGCCTCGAGCTCCTCCGAGGCCACGCATGCCACCGGCGCCTCGCGCAGCGCGCGCACCATCAGCAGGTTGGCGTGCAGATCGAGCTCGGTCTGGGTGTCGCCACTGGTGCCGCCCCGAGGCGCCGCCATGCCCGGCTCGAGCGGACCGGCGGCGAGCAGGTCGGCGATCTGGCAGCCGGCGCGGGTGATCGCGAGCACGGTGTCGGCGATCGCCGCGGCGCGCGCATCCCCGTTGCGCGTCTGGCGTCCGAGGAACGCTTCAAGACGCCCTGCGCCGGCCATCGGCTTGCCCTCCCCGCTTCCCGGCCAGCAGCCGCGAGGTTCAGCATCGGGCCGCGGCGACTTGTCAGGCCAGCATAAAGAACTTACTGTTTTGTTCAGAAAAACTTAAAATGAAGCACGTCACCCTCAAGCAGCTGCGGGCCTTCGCGTCAGTGATACGCACCGCATCCGTCACCGGAGCCGCGCAGGCGCTGCACGTCTCGCCTCCGGCGATCACGCTGCAGATGCGGCTGCTGCAGGAGCAGCTCGGCGTGCCGCTGGTCGAGCGTTCGGCCGCCGGCATGGTGCCGACCGCGGCCGGCCGGCTGCTCGTCGACACCGTCAACCGGGTCGAGATCGTCCTCGCCGACGGCGCCGCCGGCATCGCCGCCCTCGCCGGCCTGCAGAGCGGGCTGGTACAGGTAGGCGTCGTCAGCACCGCGAAATACTTCGCCCCGCGCGTGCTCGCCGCCTTCTCGCGCGCGCATCCCGGGATCGAGCTGCGCCTGGTGGTCGGCAACCGCGCCGAGATCATCGCCGGGCTGCGCGACCACGAGCTGGACCTCGCGGTGATGGGACGGCCGCCGGAGGACCTGGAGGTGGTGCTGGCGGTGATCGGCGAGCATCCGCACGTCGTGGTGGCACCCCCCGGGCATCCCCTGGCCGGCCGGCCGGGGGTGGCGCCGGGCGATCTCGCCGGCGAGACCTTCCTGGTACGGGAGCGCGGCAGCGGCACCCGCACGCTGATGCAGCAGTTCTTCGACGCCGCCGCCATCGCGCCGCGCTTCGGCATGGAGATCGGCAGCAACGAGACGGTGAAGCAGGCGGTGATGGCCGGCCTCGGCATCGCCTTCCTGTCGGCGCACACCATCGAGCTCGAAGTGCAGACGCAGCGTCTGGCGGTGCTGGACGTCGTCGGCCTGCCGATCGTGCGCAGCTGGTGCGTGTTGCGGCTGGCCGAGCGTCGCTCGATGCCGGCGATCGACAAGGTGGTGCTGTACCTGACCGAACAGGGCCGGCGCTTCCTGCCCGATCACGCGGCCGCGCCGGAGCAGAATCCGGGGTCGCTGCCTTATGCCTCGACCGGACCTGCGGCGGGCCGATAGGTTCCGTTCCGGCATCGTTACTGCCGACGCGACGCGCGCTCGCAGCGGCGGCTCGGGCAGCCCCGGCCTCAGATTCGCCAGCGTGATGAAACGGCGATCCGCCAGCGGCTCGCGATGGCGGCCTCCTGCTCCATCGCCTCCACCGGGTGCCCGGTCGGGGCTGGCCGAGAGGTCGTTCGCACCGCATGCTTCAGCCTGGCTTCGACGGCCGTCGGGAACAGTCCGGTCATCGTGCGCACGCGTACGGGCGGACCGGGCAGCCGTCACCCGACCGGCGGAGCCCGCCTTGACCATGTACATTGCAGCCCGGCGAGAGAAGCATGATCATATTCGAGGACCGAGAGTACATCGCGCATCTTCGAGAGGGCTCCTCCTCGTTCGTTCTGGTGACGTTCTCGGCGATACGCGCACCAGAAGCGGTCGAGGGCACCTACTTTGCCAAGCAGCCCTGCGACGCGCTCGACATCACCGCGGTCGGCCTGGTCGCCAAGACCGACAGCTGGTACCGGGCTCCGGGGATCGATGATGCCCTGCGCGAGATGCAGCGCCACACTGCGCCTTACGGGGAGGTTTACACCTACGGCGCCTCGATGGGCGCCTACGCGGCGATCAAGTACTCGCGCATGCTGCGCGCGACCCACGTGATCGCACTCGCCCCGCAATGGTCTCTGGATCGGAGGGAGAGGAGCGGACCCCGGACCGAGTTCGACGCCTACTACATGGACTACATGCGGTCGATGGGGATCCGGACGCGTGACGTCATGGGAAGGATCTACGTCGTCCTGGACAGGAACGACCGCGACGACGTCGTCCACGCCGACCGGATCGTATCGAATGTCGCCGCAGCCACGGTGATCCCGACGTTCCATACCGGCCACTTCGTCGCGAACTGCATCAAGGGGACGGCCAACCTGCAGAAGCTGCTATCCTCGATCCGGCAGCCGGCCGCGTCGCTCAGGGCGATCTCCGACGCACGGCGCAACAGCGCGATCAACCAGAGCGAAATCATTCGAGCGGCGATGCGGCGCCATCCGCTGCTTGCGTTCAGGGCCCTGTGCTGCCCGAGAAGCCAGCGATCCGGCGCCCGCCAGATGGTGACGGCCGATCTCGACCTGGTCAGGTCGCTGATCGTCTCCCTGCTGGCCGGAGCGCACGCATCCGCCGCCGCATCGCTGCTCTACCTGTCGCTGTACGGGGGCGCACCCGGGTCTGGCGTCGGCGGCGAGCGTCACTTCCTGGCCGTGACCTTCGATGGTGAACTGGTGACGTTTCATCCCATCGCGAACAGGCTCTCGGCGACGAAGAACCTGCATCCGCGGACCGGCCATCATCTGGTGTCGCTGCGCGGCGCAGGCGACGGCGACCTCCTGCTCGGCTACCGGCGTCTGGACGGAGGGGTCGAACCGATCACCGCGACTCCTTGGTCGCGACTGCAGCACCGCCAGGCCGCGAGCTGCTCGCATCTGCTGTCGGCGGGTTGCTACCTGAGCACCCAGCCGAACGGGGACATCCACGCGAACCGCACCGGCGCGGACCGCTGGGAACAGTTCCATCTGCTCGCGCTGGTCCCCGCAGTGCCGTCGGATGCCGCAGCGACGCAGATGCCCCTGCGGTCGCGCCTGGCGACGATGCGCATCACCGCGGTGAGCAGCGGCGTGAACGCGATCCACAACGGCGGCGCGCACACCTTCCTCGAGAACTGGACGAGCGAGGATGATTTCGATCATCTGCGCCTGATCTACATGGTGGACTCCGCCGACGAGAACCTCTGCATCGGTGCCGCGAGCGTCGCCGCGACGAGCAGGTTGACGAACAATCCCGTCGATGCGCAGGGGCATCCCGCCGAGCTGCTCGCGGTGACGTTCAGCAGCCGCGGCCATGCCCAGGTTGTCCCGGAGGTCTGGGCCGGATCTGCCTCGGCTGCCACCTCCCTCGATCTGCCTCCGTTTCCGAGGCTCGCCCAGGGGACGAACGCGCTGGTGCCGCAGCTCTACTTCTCGGACTGGATCGCCCTGCGCAGCGTGCCGCGTACGGATGGCGGCCCAGGCCGGCTCATCCACGCGCGGACCATGATCGGGCGCGGAAGCGCCATGCGGGGCGTGACCACATCGAAGGACGGCCAGAACAACCCGGCGGATCCCTATCCTCTGACCGCTCGCAGCTACCAGACCTGCTACGTGAGCGGGGATGCGATCTCCGGCGCGGGCCGGGTTCCCGAACTGGACGCCGTCCCCCCGCCGGCACAGGGCAGGAGCCTGCTCTACGGTCTGCAGCTGATCTGCCGCCGGCACGGCATCACGGTGCAGATGGTCGGCGACAGCATCGGTTCCGGCTACGGCGGCACGACCAATCACACCGGCTTCGCGCAACTGGCGGCGTCACGTCTCTCGAAGCCGGCGCTCCCGGTGCATTTCCTGCAGAGCGGCACCTACGCCCAGCCATCGGCCGGCTTCTACCAGGCCGCAGCGGCGGACCTCGAAGCGTCGAAGGTGGCGGTCGCCATCATCCAGACATGGTCGGGCAACGATGTGCACGCGGCAATGGCCGCGAGCCGGGCACAGGTCGCTGCCGATACCGCGTGGTCGGCCGCGCTGCGCTATGCGGAGCTGGTGCGCGCCCAGGGCGGGGTGCCGATCTTTCTGAGTGCGGTCCCGCAGAAGCCGAAATGCCCCGATGCGGCGCAGGACGCGGCGCGGCTCTCCTCGGTCACGCGTTGCCGGCAGCTCGCCTCTCGAGGCGAGCACGTCATCGACATGAACGGCCTGCTGGGAGACGGGGGCAGCCCGACCGGCTACCTGCCCCGCTTCAGCGACGACCACTTCCATCCCAATCAGGCCGGCCACGACCGCGTCACGTCGGTGCTGTCTCCGATGCTGGCGACCATCATCGGCATCACGGATCTTCCCGCCGCGTAGGGCCGGTGCGACACCCGCGGCGAGGCGCTTCAGAAGCCCGCCACGGCATGCGGAACGTAGGCTGCCTGCAGTTGCCCGACCTCCGCAGCGTCCAGCGTCAGGCTCAGCGCGGCGAGCGCGTCCTTGAGGTGGTGCGGCTTGGAGGCGCCGATGATCGGTGCGGTCACGCCCGGCCTCGCCAGCAGCCAGGCGAGCGCCACCGCCGCACGCGAGGTGCTTCGCGCCTCGGCCACCTGGCCCACCGCGTCGACCACCCGGGCGTCTGCGTCCGCGGTGTGGTCGTACAGGGTGCGGGAGAACTTGTCGGTGCGGGCGCGATCGGTGCTGCCCTCGGCCGAGGCCGGCCGCGCGAGCTTGCCTCGCGCCAGCGGGCTCCACGGGATCACCCCCACGCCCTCCTCCAGGCACAGCCCGAGCATCTCGCGCTCCTCCTCGCGGTAGAGCAGGTTGAGATGGTTCTGCATCGAGACGAAGCGGGTCCAGCCATGCCGCTCCGCCAGGTACAGCGACTTGCAGAACTGCCAGGCGAACATCGAGGACGCGCCGATGTAGCGGGCCTTGCCGGCCTTCACCACGTCGTGCAGCGCCTCCAGCGTCTCCTCGATCGGCGTGTGCGGGTCGAAGCGGTGGATCTGGTACAGGTCGACGTGATCCATGCCCAGCCGGCGCAGGCTGTGGTCGATCTCGCTCAGGATCGCGCGTCGCGACAGGCCGCCGCCGTTGGCGTGCTCGGCCATCTTGCCGTGCACCTTGGTCGCGACCACGACCTCGTCGCGCCGGGCATAGTCGCGCAGCGCGCGGCCGAGGATCTCCTCGCTGGAACCGGCGGAGTAGACGTTGGCGGTGTCGAAGAAGTTGATCCCCGCCTCCAGCGCCTCGCGGATGAACGGGCGGCTGGCCTCCTCGCCCAGGGTCCACTCGTGCGGGCCGCGATCGGGCTCGCCATAGGTCATGCAGCCGAGGCACAGGCGCGAGACCTTCAGGCCGCTGCGGCCGAGTCGGGTGAATTCCATGTCGATGCTCCGATCAAATGCGGGACGCCGCGATCAGTCCCTTCATGTGCCGGACAACGTGCGGAAGCCCGTGCAGGATCGCCTCGCCGATCAGGAAGTGACCGATATTGAGCTCGGCGAGATGCGGGATCGCCGCGACCGCACCGACATTCTCGAAGTCGAGACCGTGGCCGGCGTGCACCTCCAGCCCCCGCCCCGCCGCCAGCCCGG
>CAXTNV010000011.1:0-7157 GCA_964245755.1 uncultured Acetobacteraceae bacterium
GCCGGCGAAGCAGGCCGAACACACCGCATACACAAGCAAAGACAAGCCGCGCCGGCCCTTCTCAGCCGGCCGGAATGGTGATCACCGTCCCAGGGGCGCTGCTCGTCTTGGCCAGGGAGAGCAGGATCTGCAGCATCGTGAAGGCGAGCTTGCTGTCGAAATCGTCGTCCGCCACCCAGAACCATCTGCGGTGATACGCCACCGCCGTGAACGCGTCCGCCGGTGCCGCAGGGCCGGAGTGCACCATCACCGTCGGCCTACGCTCCATCCCGATCTCGCCCACCGTGGTCAGCGTCCGGCCGCTGGCGATGTCCTCGGGGGGCACCTCGATCTGGAAGGCGAGCTGGCCCAGCACGCCGAGCATCGAGCGGGTCAGGATCGCCACCTGTCCCGCAGCGGTCGGAGCGCGTCCGTAGATCACCTCGGCCTGGCGAGCGTTGGGGGCGAGGCCGAGCGTCCGCTTCACCTCGGCCACCACCGGAAGCAGTTGTGGATCCCGGGTCCGGCCGATCACCAGATAGATCCGGCCCGTGCCCTTGTCGTGCTTCTCCAGCGCCCCCTTGGCGCTGCGCTCGAACTGGATGCCGACCAGCCCCGCGATCTGCAGCAAGCGCAGGTCGTACAGCAGCAGGAAGAAGGTCGGCGAGCCGGAGGCGCCCGCACTGGTAAGGGCGGAGGCATTCTGCAGCGCGTTCACCGACTGCACGCTGAGCCGGAGCAGCACGTCGACCGGCAGGCCGCCCATCGCGAGCGGCAACAAATCGGCGGGCGCCAGCGGACGCAGGAAGCTCTGCGCGAACTGGTCCCCGGTCACCGGCTGGAAGGTGAAGGTCGGGCTCTCCTGCAGCTGCACGCTCCCGGAGCCGGTCAGGTAGGTGCTCGGATCGGCGTTGGGGAACATCTCGAAGCCGCCGCTGACGCCGCGCTGCAGCTGATAGCCGGAGATCACCTGGGTCGCGTCGAGAAAGGTCGGCGTGTCGGCGTAGCGCAGGCGCACCATGTTGAGCAGTGTCTGCCGCTTCTCCGAATTGGTCAGCGCCCGCGAGTAGCCCAGCTGATCCTGGTCAAGCCGTTCCGGGCCCAGCTGGAAGCAGCCGCACAGCCAGCAGCACGAGAGCACCAGCAGGAGGGGGTGCGCGAGGAAGGCGCGCCCAGGAAGGGGCGGCCGAGGGCAGGCCCACGCCGGCGTCATGCGGCCGATGGGGCTCCCTTCTGCTGCTGCGCCGGTCCGATGCCCTCCATGTTCAGCGCCGCGCCGATCAGCGCCAGGTGCGAGAACGCCTGCGGAAAGTTGCCGACCTGACGCCGGGCGGACGGATCGTACTCCTCCGAGAGCAGACCTACATCGTTGGCGAGGCCGATCAGCTGCTCGAACAGGGCGCGTGCCTCGTCGTGGCGTCCCTGCATCGCGTAGGCATCAACCAGCCAGAACGAGCAGGGCAGGAACGCGCCCTCGCCGCCCGGCAGGCCGTCGCCGCCCTCGTCGTCGCCGTCGGTGCGATAGCGCAGCATGAAGCCGTCCACCAGCAGATCGCGCTCGATCGCGGCGATGGTGCTGGTCACCCGCGGGTCGTCGATCGGCAGGAAGCCGACCTGCGGGATCAGCAGCAGGCTGGCATCCAGCGCGTCGGCGCCGTAGCTCTGGGTGAAGCTGTCGCGGGCGCGGTTGAAGCCCTTCTCGCACAGATCGGCGTGCATGCGGTCGCGCAACGGCCGCCAGCGCTCCAGCGGCGCCGGCAGTGCGTAGCTCTCCGCGTCGCAGATCGAGCGATCCAACGCCACCCACGCCATCAGCTTGGAGTGGGTGTAGTGGCGCCGTTCGCCGCGCACCTCCCAGATGCCGTCGTCGGGCTGGTCCCAGATCGTCTCCAGGTGCTGGACGATCTGCACCTGCAGCGACCAGCCGGTCTGCGGTTTCACCAGCTGCTTGGCGCGCGCGATGTGCAGCGTGCCCATCATCTCGCCATAGACGTCGAGCTGCACCTGCCCGGCCGCCGCGTTGCCGACGCGCACCGGTGCCGCACCCTCGTATCCCGGCAGCCAGGAGGGCGACCACTCGATGAGCCGGCGCTCGCCGGCGATGCCGTACATGATCTGCAGCTCATTCGGACTGCCGGCGGCCGCGCGATTCAGCCACCTGTGCCAGGCTTCGCCTTCCTCCTGGTAGCCGCCGATCATCAGCGCCATCAGCGTCAGGCTGGCGTCGCGCAGCCAGCAATAGCGGTAGTCCCAGTTGCGGGAGCCGCCGAGCTGCTCGGGCAGCGAGGTCGTCAAGGCGGCGATGATGCCGCCGGTGGGCGCGTAGGTCAGCGCCTTGAGCGTCAGGAGCGAGCGCAGGACCGGCTGCTTCCACGGACCCTGGTAGGCGCAGCGTCCGGACCATTCGCTCCAGAACGCTTCCGTGCGCGCCAGCGCCTCCACCGTGTCGAACGCCTCCGGCGCGGGGAGGTGCGACGGCCCCCAGGTCAGCGCGAAGTCGGCGCTCTCGCCGTCATCCAGGGTAAAATCGGCGAAGGTCGCGCGGTCGCGTCCCTCCAGCGACACCGAGGTGCGTAGCACGACGACGTTGGGGCCGGCGATCGCGCTGATCCCGCTGCCGTCCTGCAGCTTCGTCACCCAGGGGGCGGAGCTGCCGTAGTCGAAGCGCATGGTGATCTCCATGCGCATCGCCACCCGGCCGCCGCGGGCCTCGACGCGGCGCACCACCGAGGAGTTCTTGCGGCCGGTCGGCATGAAGTCGATCACGGCGACGCTGCCGCCGGCGGCATGGAACACCGTCTCCAGCACCATGGTGTCGCCGCGATAGCTGCGGCTGACACGGGGTGCCGGCTCGTCCGGACCGTGGGTCGGGCACAACAGCCACCGCCCGTGCCTGCTGGTGCCGAGCAGGGCGGCGAAACAGGCGTCGCTGTCGAAGCGCGGCCAGCACAGCCAGTCGATCGAGCCGTTGCGTGCGACCAGGGCGCCGGTGACGCAGTCGCCGATCAGCGCGTAGTCCTCGATCCGCGACGGCGGATTGCCGTCGTCCGTCGGTGGCCCCGCTTGCGCCGCCACTTCCGCCTCCGCTTCGTCCATCGGCGTCAAGATGCGGCCCGCGGGTCGCGCCTGCCGCGCTGCGCCTGCAGGAAGCCGGCCAGCCCGGTGTTCATCAGCCGCGCTCCGCGGGCGTAGAACAGCCAGGCCGAGACCCACTGCACGTAGACCAGGATGCGGTTGCGCATGCCCACCAGCAGGAACAGGTGAACGCAGCTCCACAGCAGCCAGGCCGGGAAGCCGGTCAGCTTCAAGTGCGGCAGGCTGGCGACGGCGGCGGAGCGGCCGACGATGGCGAGGCTGCCCTGGTCGCGATACAGGAACGGCGCCGGAGCCGCCGAACCGGCGGCGCGAGCCGAAATCACGCCGGCGACGTAGTGGCCCTGCTGCTTGGCCACCGGCGCCACGCCGGGAAGCGAGCCGCCGCTCGCGGACTTGCAGCTCGCCACGTCGCCGATCGCGAAGATCTCCGGGTGCCCGGGCACCGAGCAGTCGGCGCCGACCTCGAGCGCGCCGTGCCTGCCCGGCGTGGCGCCGAGCCATCGCGCCGCCGGGTTCGCCGCGACCCCGGCGCACCAGAACACGTTGGCACTGGCGAAGCGCTGGCCGCCGGCGATCACGCCCTCGGCGTCGACCCGCTCCACCTGCACGCCGGTATGCACCTCCACGCCGATGCGCCGCAGCCGGCGGCGGACGTAGCGCACCAGCCGGTCGGGGAAGCCGGCCAGCACGGTCGGGCCGCCCTCGAACAGCAGCACGCGCGCCAGCTCCGGGCGGATGTGGCGGAACTCGTGCGCCAGCGTGTCCCGCGCCAGCTCGCGGATCGAGCTGGCCAGCTCCACCCCGCTGGCGCCGCCGCCGACCACGACGAAGGTGAGCATGCGCCGCACCTCGTCGGGCTCCGGATGGCTCTCCGCATACTCGAAGGCGCCGAGCAGGCGCAGGCGCAAGGTCTCGGCGTCCTGCAGGCTCTTCAGCCCGACCGAGTGCGCCGCCCAGTCGTCATGCCCGAACCAGCTCGACGCGGCGCCGGTGGCGATCACCAACTGGTCGTAGCGGATCGCGCCGACGTCGGGCACCGACACGGTACGTGCCGCGACGTCGATGCCGTCCACCTCGCCGAGCAGCACCTCGACGTTGCGCTGGCGGGCGAACATGGCGCGGATCGGCGTGGCGATGTCGGAAGGCGCCAGCGCCGCCGTCGCCACCTGGTAGAGCAGCGGCTGGAACAGGTGGTGATTGTTGCGGTCGATCAGCACGATGTCGACCGGCGCCGCGGCGAGGTCTTGGGCGACATTGATGCCGCCGAAGCCGGCGCCGATCACCACCACCCGCGGACGGGCCATCGCGACGCCCTACCCTTCCAGCTTCAGCCAGCTGCGTCCGTCGCGTTCGAGCAGCGCGTCGGCGCCGGCCGGGCCCTGGCTGCCGGAAGCATACGGCTCCACCTCGCCCTCGCCACGGCCCCACGACTCCAGCAGCGGCTGCACCACCGCCCAGCTGGCGTCGATGGCGTCGGCGCGCTGGAACAGGGTGGGGTCGCCCATCATGCAGTCATAGAGCAGCGTCTCGTAGCCGACGCTGGGCGGCTCGTCGAAGAAGTCCTTGAAGCGCAGCGAGGTCTGCACCCGGCCGAGCTTCATCTGCGGGCCCGGCACCTTGGCGTCGAACTGGGTCTCGATGCCCTGGTCGGGATCGATCAGGAACTTCACCACGTTCGGCGTCAGCTTGTCGACCGGGGTGTCGCGGAACATCCGGTACGGCGCCGGCTTGTGGTGGATCGAGATCTCGGTGCGGCGGCCGGCCAGCCGCTTGCCGGTGCGCAGGTAGAACGGCACCCCGGCCCAGCGCCAGTTCTCGATCGACAGCTTCAGCGCGATGTAGGTCTCGGTGTGGCTGTCCGGGGCGACCTTCGGCTCCTGGCGGTAGGCGACAACATCGGCGCCGAACTCCTGCCCGGCCCCGTATTGGCCACGCACCGCCTCGTCGGGATGCAGCGGCCGGATCGCCTCCAGCAGCTTGGCCTTCTCGCTGCGCACCGCCTCGGCGTCGAACGAGTTCGGCGGCTCCATGGCGATCATGCACAGCAGGGTGAACAGGTGGTTGGGCACCATGTCGCGCAGCGCGCCGGTGGGCTCGTAGAACGGGCCGCGCTTCTCCACGCCCACCGTCTCGGCGGCGGTGATCTGCACGTGGTCGATATACTCGCGGCGGAAGGTCGGCTCGAACATGCCGTTGGCGAAGCGCACCGCCATGATGCTCTGCACCGTCTCCTTGCCCAGGAAATGGTCGATCCGGTAGAACTGGCTCTCCTCGGCCTGCTTGAGGATGCGCGCGTTCAGCTCCTTGGCCGACGGCAGGTCGGCCCCGAACGGCTTCTCGATCACCACGCGCCGGAACGTCTCGCCGGACTGCTTCAGCAGGCCGGCATGCCCCAGCCCGTCGACCACGGTGCCGAAGAAGCGCGCCGACACGGCGAGGTAGAAGATCGCGCTGCCCTCGCCGATCGCCTGGCCGATGCGGCCGAACGTCTCCTCCTGGCTGAAGTCGCCCTGCAGGTAGTGCATCCGGTCCGTGGCCCAGCCCCAGGCGGCGTCGTCGAGCTTGGGGGTGTAGAACTCGGCGGTCTTGTCCTTGGTGAAGGACTGCATGGTCTCGGTCAGCGACTGCTTCCACTTGTCGTCGCCGCTGTCGTCACGGTCGACGCCGATCACCTTGAACTGGTCGGACAGCAGATGGCCGCCGGACAGGTTGTACAGCGCCGGCATCAGCAGGCGCTTGGTCAGGTCGCCACCAGCACCGAAGATCACCAGCGTGCAGGGCGGTGCCTGAACCGCACCAGGTGGCGACTTGTCGTCGGTTCCGTGTGACATCGTTCTTTGCCTCTGCTCGTCCAAGGGAAAGCCGCCCGCTCGGCAGGAACCGCCTCGCGCAACGAACACCGGAAGATGCGCCTGCCGCAATTGCTCGCACGGCAGCGCCCGGGAGGGCAAGAAGGTTGCAGCATTTCCGTCGCTGCCGCCGGTCCGCGGCACGATCATGACGATCATGTCGCGGTCGCCGCCTCCATGCGCGACACCAGGTCGGACAGAAGTGCGGCAAAGGCCTGGATGGCCGGGTTGTGCGGCTCGGGCGCCTGATCGACGACGAGCTCGAGGTCGTCCAGCTTCGGCAGCCCCGATGCGTCCGGCAACGCGCTGAGGAAGTCCGGGATCATCCCGACATTGCCTGCCGACACCCCCAGTCCGGCCTCCATCGCCGCGCGCAGGCTCGAGAGCGACGAGCACTGCATCACGATGACCCATGAGCGTCCGGCGCTTGCCAGCGCGTCGAGCATGATCGTGCGCAGCTCGCTCGGCGCGGGAAACACGATCAGCGGCAGCGGCTCGCCGGGCTCCGGCACGCATTCCATCCGTCCGACCCAGACGGTGGCGCTGCGCCACAGCAGCGTTCCGTTGCTGCGGCCGACCCGGCGCTTCGCGACCACGACGTCGAGCTGCCTCTCCTCGAGCATGCGGAACAAGCTGGTGCTCCGGGTCGACTCCACGAGGATCTGGAAGTTCGGGTGCTGCACACGAAAGATCCGCAGCAGCCGCGACAGGCGCGTGCTCACGAAGTCCTCCGCGATCCCGAGACGCAGAACGCCCGCGGTGCCGGACCTGCTGAAATGGCGCGTGACCTGCTCGCTGAGGGCGAGCATCGAACGCGCATAGACCAGCATCGCCTCGCCGGCCTGCGTCAGCACGACTCGGCGCGTGGTGCGATGGAACAGCTCCTGCCTGAGCCGGCCCTCCAGCGCGCGTATCTGATGGCTGACCGAGGACTGCGCGAGCTGCAGCTGTTCCGCCGCCCGGCTGAAGCTGCCGGTCGCCGCGACCGCCTCGAAGATCCTGATCTGGCTGAGCTCGACGAGGTCCGGCTCGATCATCTCGGGCGCCTCTTGCCGGTGCGGCACGGAGCCACGGGCGCAACGCAACCGGACGCGCGGCAATACCAGAACGATCTACCCATGCACCGGAGCCTAGCATCGCGACCGCAGCCGGCATAGCGCGGCTCGCGATGCCGAACCCTCCGGAGCCCGGGCGCTGCAGCCGGATTGTTGACCGGATCGTCAGCCGGATCGT
>CAXTNV010000011.1:7257-8859 GCA_964245755.1 uncultured Acetobacteraceae bacterium
GGCATCGCGAACGATGACTTATCGTGCAAGTCGATCGTATTTATCGATATCTTCCGCATCTGGACAACGGAGTTGCGCCTCCGATACGCTTGGCACCGCAGCCGGATCGACGACGTGCGGTGCGAAGGCCCGGAAGCAGGTCCGAGGCTTGGCGGAGATCTCGACCGGACATGATCGTTACGTGATACCGCCTCCATCTCCAGCCGGCGCTGGTCGCTCGCGTCGCAGCAAGGCTCCAAGACCATCCGGCCTGCTGCCGGCGGGCAGCCGGACGCTTCCGCCACCCCGCCTCGCCTGGGCGCCGCTGCTGGTGTCCGGGTGCAGCGCCGCACCCGCGCAGGACATCCTGGGCTCGTTCTTCCCGGCCTGGATGCTGTGTGCGGCCATCGGCGTGATCGCGACCGTGCTGGCTCGCCTGGTGCTGATCGCCGTCGGCATCGGCGACCAGCTCGTGCTGCCTCTGCTGACCTACCTGGGCTTCGCCTCGTGCGTCACGCTGCTCACCTGGCTGCTCTGGTTCGGGCACTGAGCGATGGCCTCGATCCGTCGGCCGCTCGGCGTCCTGTTCAGTCTCGCGGTGCTGGCGGCCCTCGCGTTGCTGGTGCTGCTGGTGGCCGATCGGCTCGACCTCAGGCCGCGGACCGACGACGCCTACCTGCAGGCCGATCTGGTGCACATGGCGCCCGATGTCAGTGGTCGCATCGTGGCCCTGACCGTGCGGAACAACCAGGCGGTGCGCGCCGGCGATGCGCTGTTCGTGATCGATCCCGAGCCGTACCGGCTCCGCATGGACCAGGCACGCGCGCAGCTGCAAAGCCTGCAAGCGCAGCTCGCGGTGCAGGCCGATCAGGTCGTCTCGGAAACCGCCAAGGCCGCTGCGGCGCAGGGCGGAGTCGGCAGCGCGAAGGCCGAACTCGCGCTGGCGACGCTGACGCTGACGCGGCTGCAGCCGCTCGGCCGGCGCGGCTTCGTCACCTCCCAGCAGGTCGACCAGGCGCGCACCGCGCAGCGCACCGCGCAGATCTCGCTGCTGCAGTCCGAACAACAGGCGACGCAGGCGCGAGCGGCCATCACCAGCACCAAGCCGCTGCAGGAGCAGGTCGCCGGCGCGCTGTCCGCCCTGTGGCTCGCCGAGCGCGACCTGCGCCTGACCGTGGCGCGGGCGCCGTGCGACGGCCGCATCACCGCGCTGGACGTCGCCGTCGGCGAGTTCGCCAGCACCGGGGTGCCGCTGTTCACCATCATCGACACCGAACGCTGGTATGCCGACGGCAATTTCCGCGAGACCGACCTCGCGGGGATCCGCCCCGGACAGCGTGCGACGGTGTTCGTGATGAGCGCGCCGCGGCAGCCGGTGCAAGGCAAGGTGGACAGCCTCGGCTGGGGCGTCACGCCGGACGAGGGTTCCACCGCGGGCGGCCTGCCGCGTGTGCCGCGCAGCCTGAACTGGGTGCGGATCGCGCAGCGCTTCCCGGTGCGCGTGCTGCTCGACCGGCCGCCGGAGACGCTGATGCGGGTCGCCGCCAGCGCCGTGATCGTGATCGACCGGTGAGCGGCGCGCCGGGGCGGCCCGAGGCAGCCGAGGGCCCGCCGGTCGGGAAC
>CAXTNV010000011.1:8869-9979 GCA_964245755.1 uncultured Acetobacteraceae bacterium
CCGGCGGCGGGGGGTGGACGAGGGCGACCCGCCCGGCGCGCTGGCGCTGCTGCGGCGGGAACTGCTGCCGACGCCCGGCAGGCTGGGCAACGCGCTGCGGCTCGCCTCCCTGGCCCTCGGCATGGTCGGCATCGCGGAGGCCCTGCGCATCCCCGACCTGGGGTTGATGGCCTACGTCGTGTTCTTCATGTCCAGCAAGGACAAAGGCTCCACCGTCCTGCTCGCGGGGCTAGGCGGCATCGCCATCGTGCTGGGGACGCTGACCACGGTGGTGCTGTTCATGGTCAGCCTGTCGCAGCCGGCGCTGCGCATCCCGCTGATGGCGCTGGTGACGTTTCTCGCGGGCTTCCTGTCGAAGACCCTGTCGCTCGGGCCGGTGCTGTACGCGTTCGGCTTCTGGATCGTCTACGGCGCGACCGGCGGCGACAACGTGCTGTCGGGCGCGCTGCAGCAGCCGGGCGTGGTCGGCAACACGACCCAGTCGACTGTGCCGGAGCTGGTGTTCGTGCCGCCGGAGGAGGCGCTGCTGCACAGCCTGCTCTGGTACATCCCGGTCATCGCGGCGCCGGCGGCGCTGCTGATCGCGACCAACCTCGTGGCCGGGCGCGACCCCGCGCTGATGCTTCGTGCCGAACTCGCCGACCGGCTCGGCATCGCGGCGCGCTTCTGCGAAGCGGAGGCCGGTGCGCGCGTGCGGCTCGCAGCACTGGCGCAGGCCGGCACCACCGGACTGCTCAGGCTTCACGAGCTCGCCGGCAAGCTGCGCCGCGATCCGTTCCTCCAGTCGCGCGACGAGCGCCTGATCCGCGATGTCGCGCGGCTTTACCTGGTGCTGCTCGCCTGGAGCCGGGTCAGCGGCGGCTCCTCGCACCCTCGCCTGCCATGTGCAGGCCGCATCTGCCGCGCGGCCGAGCGGTCGCTGCGCGAGGGCACCCCGCTCGCGGACGAGCATCTGCCCGACGCCTGCGGCGACGCGACGGCGCCCGGCGCGGCGCTGCCGCTCGCCGCCGAGCTGTCGCGCGCGCTGCAGGCGATCCGCGGCGCGCTCGGGACCCGCGATCCAGGCCCGGGCGATCCAGGCCCGGGCGACGCATCGGGCACGAAGGCGGC
>CAXTNV010000011.1:10079-51678 GCA_964245755.1 uncultured Acetobacteraceae bacterium
GCGATCCAGGCCCGGGCGATCCAGGCCCGGGCGACGCATCGGGCACGAAGGCGGCCGGGCCGGCGCGTCGGCTGCTGGCGCCGGACGCGTTCAGCAATCCCGATCATGCCCGCTTCGCCCTCAAGCTCACTCTGGCGGTGATGGCCTGCTACGCGTTCGAGACGCTGGCTGACTGGCCCGGCATCCACACCTGCATGATCACCTGCTTCTTCGTCTCGCTCGATACGGTGGGCGAGACGGTGCACAAGATGACGCTGCGCGTCGCCGGCTGCCTGATCGGCGCGGCCCTGGGCATCGCCACCGTCCTGGTGCTGATGCCGCACATGACCAGCCTCGGCGACCTGCTGGCGACGCTGGCGCCGGTGGTCCTGCTCTGCGCCTGGATCGCCGGCGGCAGCGAGCGCACCGCCTATGCCGGCCAGCAGGTGGCGCTCGCCTTCTTCGTGGTCGTGCTGCAGGGCTTTGGACCGACCCTGGATATGGAAACCGGACGGGACCGCATCGTCGGCATCCTGCTTGGCGATTTCGCGGTGTTCGTCATCTTCACCGGCATCTGGCCGGTCAGCGTGGCGCGCATCGTGCGCGCGCGGCTCGCCGACGCGCTGGAGCGGCTCGCCGACCTGCTGGAACTGCCGCCGCGTGCCGCCTCGTCGTCCGGTGACGACGCGGACGAGGACGCGCTGCGCCGGCGCTTCGGGCAGTGCATCGCCGGAGCACGCGGCGTGATGGTCAACGACCCGTTCGAGGCGGGCGAGGTGAGGCTGGACGTCGGCCGGCGGCCGATCGACGCTGCGGTGCTGACCCGGGTGCAGGCGCTGCTGGTGCCGGTCTCGGTGATCCTCGGGCATCGGCCGGACCCGCTGTGGCGCGACGCCGTCCCGGAAGCGAACCGGCAGGAGATCGTGGCCCACCACGCCGCCATGGCGGCGTGGTTCCGCCGCTGCGCGAGCTGGACACGCACCGGCGCCGGCGGCGCCGCGATGGCCGGCTCGCTGCCGCCGCCGCCGCGCCTGGGGCTCGCGGACGACACCGTCGCGGGAGCGTCGCACGGCGAGGTCGCGGCGCACCTCGCCGCCCGGGCCGGCTGGTACGGCATCCTGCACGACGAGGTCGACAGCATCCTCGATCAGGTCGCGCGCGGTCCGGCGCACGAGGTCGCCATCCCGGCACGGAGCGCCGCTGTTGCAGATCCGTAACGGACGCCGCCTGGTGCTGGGAGCGTGCGCGCTGCTGCTGGGATGCAACGACACCCGCGCGCTGGCGCCGGCCTCGCCCAGCACCCCGTGGCAGATCGAGACCACGCAGCACGACAGGCAGCCGCCCGACGACCGCGGCGCGGCAGCGCCGGCGCGACGCTTCGCGCTGCCGCGGGACGGCGCGCTGCCGTGGCCGCAGGACACGGTGGCGATCGATCCCGCGCGCGCCTACGGGCTCGTCGAACTGATCGACATCGCCCAGCACCGCAACCAGAGCACGCGCATCGCCTGGGAACAGGCGCGGCAGGCGGCGATCGGCGTCGGCATCGCGCGCAGCGTCTACCTGCCCCAGCTGACCGCCGCCGCACTGGTCGGCTACCAGCACACCGCGACGCCGTTCCCGAACCGGCTGGTGTCGAACGGCTATATCAGCTCGAACGCCGAGGCGCTGTTCCCGCAGCTGACGCTCAGCTACCTGCTGCTCGATTTCGGCGCCGCCGGTGCCACGGTGCGTGCGGCGCGGCAGCTTTCGTTCGCCGCCAATGTCGGGTTCACCGGCGTGCACCAGAAGCTGATCCTCGACGTCGCGCACGCCTACTTCATGCTGGACGGCGCGAATGCGCAGCTGCGCGCGGCGCGCGCGGCGCGCGCGAATGCCGGGCTGCTGCAGCAATCGGCCGAGGCGATGGACGCGCACGGCATGGGCACGATCGTGAACCTGGAACTGGCCCGGCGCGGCGTCGCACAGGCGAACTTCGAGATCGCGGGCGCCACCACGGCGCAGCACGACGCGATGTACAGCCTGCTGCAGGAGATGGCGCTGCCGCCCACCACCGCGCTTCGGGTGGCGGACAGCTCCGAGCGCCCGCTGCCGCGGCAGACCTCCGGGACGGTGGACCAGATGATGCGCGACGCGCTGCAGCGCCGGCCCGACCTGCTGGCCGGCCTGGCGCGGCTGCGCGCGACGGACGCCGGCATAGCCCTGGCGCGCGCCGACTTCTATCCCAGGCTCTCGATATCCGCCGACATCCAGGGCAACATCGGCCAGATCAGCACCGACGGCAGCCCCTACCAGGGCATCAAGCAGCCGCAGGTCGGGGTGTTCATGGGCTTCCACTGGCCGCTGTACGAGGGCGGCATGCGCGAGAACCGGCTGCGGCTGGCGCAGTCGCAGCGTGCCTCGGCGGAGGACTCGCTGCGCCAGGGCGAGGACGGCGCTCTGCACGAGGTGGCGATCGCCTACGACCAGCTCGAGACCGGGCTGGTGCAGTACGAGGCCGCCGTCGCGCTGCGCCGCGCCGCGCAGGCTGCCTTCGATGCCGCGCAGGACGCCTTCCGGCACGGCGTCGGCAGCTTCACCGACGCCGGGACGGCGCAGGCGGCGCTTGCCGGCGCCGGGGCCACCGTCGCCAGGTCGCACGCCCAGTCACTGATCGACGCAGCTTCCCTGGCCTTCGCCACCGGTGACCTGACCTCGAGCGAGGCACCCGCCCTCGGCATGCCGCCATAGCCGGGACGTGACAAGGCGCGCCGCCGCCACGCAACCGCCTGCCGCCGGGCGCGCTAGAGCAGCACCGGTCGACCGGTGTCGCCTCGCGATGGCTCTCGCCCCTTGAACCGGCCGCCCGCCGCGGCGCCCGATGGAGATCGTGTGCCATGACCGGACTGGGTTTGCTGTTGACGCTCGCGGTCCGCTACCTGCTGGTCGTGCTGTTCTTCCCGTTCAGCGCGCTGGACAAGATCCTGAACTTCAAGGGCGCGGTCGGTCAGGCGCAGGAGATGATCCCCGCGCGCGGGCCGGCTACGCTGATGCTGATGGCGGGGCTGTCGGTCGAGATCCTCATGCCGATCGGCATCCTGACCGGCATCGCCGACCGTTTGGCCGCCTTCATCATGGCCGGGTACTGCATGGTGACCGCCCTGCTCTGGAAGCGGTTCTGGGCCACCGGCGACTTCTGGGCCGGCAGCGAGAGCAAGGGGCGCGGCCTGTTCTGGGACTTCCTGAAGAATTTCTCGCTGGCCGGCGGCTTCCTGCTGATCAGCTTCGGCAGCATGAGCCTCGCCAGCCTCATCGCGTCTCCCTTCTCCTCGACCCATCCCTACGCGAGCGCGTCACGGGACGCGGCCGCACCATGAGCCGGACCCGGCCGCGCCGCACCCGCACCTGATCCGACTGCCGGATGGCGATCACGCGGGCGGACCTGGAGGCGCTGGACCGGGCCGATCCGCTGGCTTCGTTCCGCGACGAGTTCGCGCTGCCTGACGGCGTCGTCTATCTCGACGGCAACTCGCTGGGGGCGCTGCCGCGCGAGACGCCGCAGCGGATGGCGGCGATGCTGCGGCAGGAGTGGGGCGACGGGCTGATCCGCTCCTGGGACCGCGGCTGGATCGACCTGCCGCAGCGCCTCGGCGACAAGATCGGCCGGCTGCTGGGCGCGCCCCCCGGCACCGTGATCGTGTCAGACTCCACCTCGGTCAACCTTTTCAAGCTGCTCGCCGCGGGGCTGGCGCTGCGGCCGCAGCGGCGCGTCATCCTGTCCGAGCGCGGCAATTTTCCCACCGACCTCTACATCGCCGAGGGCCTGGTCGGGCTGCTCGGAGCGGGGCATGCGCTGCGGCTCGCGGATCCGGACGCGATCGCGACGGCACTCGATGCGGACGTCGCGGTGCTGATGCTGACCCACGTGAACTACCGCACCGGGGCGATGCACGACATGGCCGCGGTCACCGCGGCGGCGCATGCCGCCGGCGCGCTGGTGCTGTGGGATCTGGCGCATTCCGCCGGGGCGGTGCCGGTGGATCTGACCGCGGCGGGGGCGGATCTCGCGGTGGGCTGCGGCTACAAGTTCCTCAATGGCGGCCCAGGCGCCCCGGCGTTCCTTTACGTGGCGCCATCCTGGCAGCAGCAGGCGCGCTTCCCCCTTACCGGGTGGCTCGGCCATGACGACCCGTTCGGCTTCCACGACGGCTACCGGCCGGCCGCCGGCATCGTCCGCGCCAGCGTCGGCACGCCCTCGATCCTGGCGATGACGGCGCTGCAGGTCGGGGTCGACATCGCGCTGCGGGCGCCGGTCGCGGCGCTGCGCGCCAAGTCGTTGCGCCAGACGTCGATCCTGATGGCGCTGGCGGCGCAGCGCTGTCCGGACGCGGGGCTCGAGCTGATCACCCCCGTGGCGGAGGCGGCACGCGGCAGCCAGGTCTGCTTCCGTCATCCCGAGGCGCAAGCGGTGATGCGGGCGCTGATCGAGCGCGGCGTGATCGGGGATTTCCGGCCGCCCGACATCCTGCGCTTCGGCGTGACCCCGCTCATGCTGCGTCATGCCGAGCTTTGGGACGCGATCGAGACGCTGCGCGACGTGCTGGCGGAACGGGCGCCGGGGACCGGGCTGTCCTCGCCACCCTGAGGGCTCGCGGGAGGCATGATCGCGTGCCGCCTCGCCGTATTCCGGTGCCTGGACAGCCGACGGCGCACGGACTAGTCGATCCGGCACACCCCGCAGCAAGGATCAGCATCATGAGCGACGCGGCCCGCTTCGAACTGTTCGCGTACTGGCGCACGTCGGCGACCTATCGGGTGCGCGTGGCGCTCAACCTGAAAGGCCTGGTCGCGCAGGAGCGCTTCGTCAACATCGATGCCGGCGAGCAGCGCAGCGAGGCGTTCCTCCGGATCAACCCGCTCGGGGCGATCCCGGCGCTGATCGACCGCGAGGCGAAGCAGGGCACGCCGATCACGCAGTCGCTCGCCATCCTGGAATATCTCGAGGAGGTCAACCCGGGAACGCCGATCCTGCCGAAGACCCCGGTCGAACGCGCGAGGGTGCGCACGCTGGCGTCGATGCTCGTGGCCGACACCCACCCGCTGATCGTGCCGCGGGTGATGAAGTACCTGACCGACGAGGTGCACCTCGACGCGGACGCCGCGCGTGCCTGGCGCGTCAACTGGTTCACCGCCGGCCTGCGGGCGTTCGAGAAGCGCCTGGCGAGCGACGCCGACACCGGCACGTTCTGCCACGGCGACAGCATCACGATCGCCGACATCTGCCTCGCGAGCATCAGGATCGTGCTGCCGATCTTCAAGATCGAGGTGACGGACACGCCGATCATCGACCGCATCTTCGCCGCCTGCGAGGCGCACCCTGCCTTCAGCGAGGCGGCGCCGTCGCGGCAGTTCGGCGCACCGTCCCAGGGCTGACGCCGGCGCCGCCGATCAGCCGCTGCAGCTAGCACCCCCCAGCATGCAGAAGCGGGCGCAATGCGGGTGGTTCAGCATCACCGTGCCGGCGGCGTCGCGCAGCGTCCGGCCGAGGTCGAAGCCCGGCGCATAAGGGGTGAGCGTGCACGCCACCACGCTCGGCGCGCTGGCGCGACGCTTCACCACCATGCGGCTGCTGGCGCACATGAGCTGGTCCGGGGTACGGCCCAATATGCCCCAGCAGGCCTCGGTGATCTCCGGCACGTCGACCGCCGCATCCATCTCCGGGAACAGCACCAGCCGCGCGCGGTCCGTGGCGTCGATCCGCACGCCTGCGCTCCCGAACAGCCTGGCATAGCCGTCGCGCGACGCCGCCTCGCTCTCGCCGGCGAGCAGGCGGCCGGCCACGGCGTGGCGGAAGCCGTGCCGGTCGAGCCAGACGAGTCCGTCCAGGGCGATCGGCCAGCTGCCGACGCCGCGCTCGGCCTCGTGTATCGCGGCCGTGTGGTGGTCGAGGCTGACGCGCAGGGTGAGCCGGTCGCCGTAGCGGTCGCGCAACCGGAGCAGCGCCGCCTCGTGCAGCCGCATCGGCCGCATCGCGTTGGTCAGCACCAGGGCCGTCGGGCCGCGGTCCAGCGCATCGTCGAGCATCGCCGGCAGGTCGCGGTTCAGGAACGGCTCGCCGCCGGTGAAGCCGATCTCGCGCGTGTCCCAGCCCAGCGCCTCGACCTCGTCGAGGTAGCCCGCGACCTCCGCAGCACTCAGGTAGGAGAGCGCGTCGTTGGACGGCGAGCTGTCGATGTAGCAGTGGGCGCAGGCGATGTTGCACAGCGTGCCGGTGTTGAACCACAGCGTGCGCAGCCCGGCCAGGGCGACCCCGGCACGACGCTCGCCGCGCGCGGTGCGCAACGGGTCGCGGAACTTGCCTGGATCGAGCGGTGCGGCACGGGTCATGCTGAGGCGGTCCTGGTGGCACCGCAGAGATGGGACGCTTCCCGCCGGCTCGACAAGGCCCGGTGGCGACGGCGGTCGCGGCACTATCGTCTCAGCGCCGTGACCAGCCGCGCCCAGCGCCGCGTCCAGGGACCGAACACGCGTTCCTCGTAGGCGGAGAAGGCGAGCGCCTTGGAAAGCTCCGACAGCGTCGGATACGGCACCACCGCGCCGGAAAGGCCCCACAGCGAGGTCCGGCGCGACAGCAGCATCACCCAGGGCAGCACCAGCTCTCCCGCACCGGCGCCGACCAGGGTGACCCCGACCGGGCGGCCGCCGGCGAGCACAAGCTTGGCGAACCCTTCGGTCTCGCCCTCGCACACCGCACGGTCGTTTTCCGCGACGCGCTGGCGCACCACCCGCACCCGGCGGTACAGGCGCCTCGCCGCGGTCTCGGTGAGACCCACCTGAGCCAGCTCGGGCTCCGTGTAGGTGACCCACGACAAGGTCGCGGGACGCACCCGCGCCGGCAGCCCCAGTGCGATGCGCATCACCGCCACCGCGCCGTCCTCCGCCGCGGCGTGGGTGAGGCGCGGACCTTCCCGGCAATCGCCCAGCGCCAGCACGTGCGGGTTGGAGCTGCGCCGGCCGGCATCCACCGCTATGCCGCCGGGACCGGTGCGCACGCCGGCAGCGGCCAGGTCCAGTGCCGCGACGTCCGCGACCCGGCCGGTGGCGACCAGCAGGTGGCTGCCCTCCGCTACGCTGCCGTCGGCGAGCGTCAGCCGCACCCCTGCCCCGGCCGCCGACGCGGCGACGACGGCGGTGCCGGCGCGGATCTCGACACCCTCGCGGACCAGGCGGCGCAGCAGCAGCGCCGCCGCCTCCGGATCCTCGCGGGCCAGCGGGCGATCCTGCTCCACCAGCGTCACCTGGGCGCCGAGGCGCCGGAACGCCTGGGCCATCTCCACGCCGATGCCGCCGCCGCCGAGCACGAGCAGGTGGCGCGGCAGGCCGGCCAGCTCGAACAGCGTCTCGTTGGTCAGGAACGGCACCGAGGACAAGCCGTCGATCGCCGGCAGGCGCGGACGCGATCCGACGGCGATCACCAGGCGCGGCGCGCGCAGCACGCGGTCGCCGACCGCTACCGAGCGAGGCCCGACGAAGCGCGCCTCGCCACGTATCACCTCCACCCCCCAGTCGCGGAAGCGCGCCTCGGAGTCGTGCGGGGCAATCGCCGCGACGGCAGCGTCCAGCCGCGCACGCACCGTAGCCCAGCCGATCGCCGGCGGCTCCGCGTCGGGCCCGCCAGCCTCGCGGCCGGCCCTTGCGTAACGGGCGACCGCGAGCAGCGTCTTGGAGGGGACGCACCCGGTGTTGAGGCAGTCACCACCCATGCGGCCGCGCTCGATCAGCGCCGTGCGCAGGCCGAGCCGGGCACAGCCCGCCGCCGCCGTCAGGCCGGCGGAGCCAGCACCGATCACGATCACGTTATGAGTAGATCGCATGGCTTTTCCCCACGCCGCCGCCGCGGCCGGCGCCCGGCAGCAACTTGCACGATGCGGCTGGCGATATGTGTGCTGCTGCAACCGCCGATGAGGTGCGCGTGATCCTTCGAGCCAACCGCATCGCCGGGACAACGTGCGACCGCCACCGCGACATCACCCTCGGGCGGAAGCCGACCTAGGTCCATCATGCGCATCCTCCTCACCGGCGGCGCCGGCCTGATCGGCGGCGAACTGGCCGGGTTGCTCGCCGAGCGTGGCCATCGGGTCACGGCACTGGTGCACCGCGACCGTGACGTGCGCCGCAACGACGGCAGCGCCGTGCCGGTGGTGGTCGGCGCCGAGCCGCCGAGAGCCGGCGCGATCAGCCTGCTGCGCGGCGACATGCGCCAGCCTCGGCTGGGGATGGAGGCGTCGCAGCACCAGGCGCTCCGCGACGAGCTCGACCTGATCGTGCACCTCGCGGCGGTGACCGCCTTCGACGCCGATCCCGCCCTGCTGCAGGCGGTCAACGTCGACGGCACCCGGCACATCCTGAGGCTTGCCACCGGCGGCTCGCGGCCGGTGCCGTTGCTGCATGTCAGCACCGCCTACGTGTGCGGCGCGGTGTCCGGCCCGGTGACCGAGCAGGACCGGCCCGGCGCCGGTGCCTTCACCAACGGCTACGAGGCGAGCAAGGCGGCCGCCGAGGCGCTGGTGGAGCAGGCACGCGAGCAGGGCCTGCTCGCGGTCATCGCGCGTCCCTCGATCGTGGTCGGCGCCTACGCCGACGGAATGATCAACCGCCTGGACGGCGTCTACGCGCTGATCCGGCTGGTGGCGGAAGGGCGGGTGCGCACGCTGCCGGCGGTTCCCGGCGCCAGCCTCGACCTGGTGCCGATCGATCACGTGACCGCCGGGCTGCTGCACCTGGTCGGGCACATGGAGCAGGCGGCAGGACAGAACATCCACCTGGTTTCCGGCTCGCCGGTCCTGGTGTCGACGCTGACCGGGCTCGCGGCGCAATATCCGCACTTCTTCAGCCCGCGGCTGATGTCGCCCGAGACGTTCGATCCGGCGCTGCTGACGCCGCGCGGCCAGGTGGTGCATCGCCAGGTCACCGCGCACTACGCCAGCTACCTGCAGCGCGATCCGCGCTTCGCCGACGACGCCCTGCGCGCACTCGGCGGCTGCTCCTGCCCACCCACCGACATCGCCTTCCTGCGCAGGCTGGTGGATCGCTGCATCGCCACCGGCTACCTCAAGGCGGCCTGAAGCCGGTGGCGGCTCAGCGTATCTCCGGGTAGCAGGTCTCCAGCCGGCGCCGCCGCCCAAGCCCCCAGCGCGCGCCCACCGTGAGATAGATCCAGTTCGCCCGCAGCGCGCCCCAGGTGGCGATGCGCCGGTCCGACGTGATCACCACGCGATTGACCAGCCGGGTGCGCCCGAGCCGGCAGAACCGGATGCAGAGATCCGCCTCCTCCATCACCAGCATCCGCTCGTCGCAACCGCCGACCGCCAGGAACTCGGTGCGCCGGAAGAACATCGCGTGGTCGCCGAACAGCAGCCGCGCGCCGCGCAGGAACAGCAGCGGCCGGAACAGCAGCGGCGCGTACCAGGTCTTGATCCAGTTATGGAAGCTGGTGCCCCAGCGCACCCTGTCCGGCCCGCTGAGCAGCGGGGTGAAACCGGCGAGCACGGTGCGCGGATCGGCCAGCACGCGGCGCATCACCGTGACGGCGTCGTCGGGCAGCAGCGTGTCGGCGTGCAGGATGCACACGATCGGGGCGCTGGCCTGCGACACCGCGCAGTTGATCTGCGCCGCGCGGCCGCGCGCCTCGGTCTCGAGCACGCGCAGCCCGGCGGCGCGCGCGATCGCCACCGAGGCATCACGGCTGCCGCCATCCACCGCCAGCACCTCGTCCGGCGGCGGGTGCAGGCAGGCGAGGGCGCGCAGCAGCCGCGGCAGCGAGGCTGCCTCGTTCAGCATCGGGATCACGATGGCGACGCCGCTCAACCAAGCACCTGCGGGAGGCCGTCTCGCGGCAGGTGCTTGTCAGCGGGCACGGGCACGAACATTTTGCTTGCCATGCCTTCCCCCAAGCCCGGGCGCGACCGCCGCGCCGCCACCGACGCGCTCATCGCCGCCGGCCTCCTCGCGATCGCCTGCGGCGAGCGGCTGTCGCCGCTGCGCGGGCCGACCCAGCCGCCGTCGCGCATCCTGCGCAACCTCGTGCTCGGGGTGGGGAGCCTGGCGGTGGTCTCCGGGCTGGAGGCGCCGGTTCTGCGCGCACTCGCCGCGCGGGCGGAGAGGCGCCGGGACGGCCTGGCGCAGCGCCTGCCGCTGCCGTCCTGGGGGCGTGATCTGCTTGGCATCCTGCTGATGGACTACACCACCTACGTCTGGCACGCACTGACCCACCAGGTACCGCTGCTCTGGCGCCTGCACCTCGTGCATCACGTCGACCTCGACCTCGATGCCAGCACGGCGCTGCGCTTCCACGCCGTCGACATGCTGGTCTCGATCCCCTGGCGTGCCGCCCAGGTGCTGCTGCTCGGGGTTTCGTGCCGGGCGCTGCGCGCGTGGCAAGCCTTCTTCTTCCTGTCGGTGCTGTTCCACCACTCGAACCTCCGGCTGCCGCCGCAGCTCGACCGGCGGCTGTCGTGGCTGCTGACCACGCCGCGCATGCACGGCATCCACCACTCCGTGGTGCGCGGCGAGACCCACAGCAACTGGTCGAGCGGGTTCAGCCTGTGGGACCGCCTGCACGGCACCTTCCGCTGGGACACGGCACCCCGCGACGGCGGCATCGGCGTGCCCGCCTACCGCGATCCGGCGCAGACCGGTATCGCCGCCTCGCTGCGCATGCCGTTCCGTCGTCGGCAGCGCGACGCCTGGAGTGCTGCGGCCTGAACAGGCGCCGGTGAGCCGCCTGCGCGTGCCGCCTGCGGCGTCGCCGATCCTGAGGTCTCCGATCGTGCTGCCGATCGTGTTGCTGGTCGTGACGGCGGGCGCGCTGCCGCTGCTGGCGGCGCAGCCGGCGCCGCTGCAGGACTGGCCGAACCACGTCGCGCGCATCCACGTGCTGATCGGTCTGCTGCGCGGCGACCCGTTCTGGAGCGGGCGCTACCGCCTGGTCGGCTTCCTGGTGCCCGGCGCGGCGCTCGATCTCGGCGTGCTTGGGCTGACCCGCGCCGGCTTGTCGGTCGAGGCGGCAGCGCAGCTGTTCCTGGTCGTGACCTACTTCTGCGTCGTCGGCGGGTTCTGCGCCTGCGCGCGCGCGCTCGATGCGTGGACGCCGGCCAAGCCGATGTTCGCGGTGCTGCTGTTCTACTGCAACGCGCTGTTCTGGGGCCTGGTCAACTACATGCTCGCCGTCGGCCTGATGCTCGGCCTGCTGTCGCTGTGGCTCGGCGCTGCGTCGCGCCCCTGGCGCCGGACCGGGATCGCCGCGGGCGGCGCGCTGCTGCTGCTGTCCACCCACGTGGTGGCCGCGGTGGCCTGGATCACGCTGCTGGGATGCTACGCGCTTCTCCCTCCGCCCGGAGCCGCGTCGGCGCGGCGACGGGTGGTCGGCCTCGCCTCGCCCGCACTGGCGCTGCTGCTGGTGGCCGGGCTGCTGCACGCGCTGCCGGGCGGCACCGGGCATGATCTCACCCTGCACTTCGCCGGCCACGGGCTGCACGGGATGGTCCTGCGCAAGCTCACGCTGTTCGCGCGCGTGCTGCTCGGCGGCAGCCTGACCCAGGATGCCGCCAGCGTGGCGGCGCTGCTGCTCTGCGTCGCCGTCGCATCACGGCTGCATCCCCGGCTCGCGGCGGCGCCGGCGGCGGCGGCGGGGGCGCTGCTGCTGCTGACGCTCGCGGCGCCGGAGCGCATCGGCACCGGATCGGTGCTGGACACGCGTCTCGCGATCCTGCCGCTGCTGCTGCTCGCGGCGGCGATCCGCCTGGACCGAGAGCGAGCTTCCGGTGCGGCGGTGGTCGCGGCGATGGGCGCGGCGGTTCTGGTGCGCACGGTGGTGCTGGCGGTGCATTGGCAGGCGGCGGGAGCGGTGTTCGCCGACTACCGGCGGCAGACCGACATGCTGCCGGCGGGCAGCGTGATGATGATGGCCTACGGCACGCCGCTGCCGTCGCTGCGCTGGCAGCAGATCTGGTCGCCGTCCATCACCTCGATCGACACCCAGGTCGTCTTCCGCGACCTGTTCGTACCCTCGCTGTTCGCCAACCCGGCGCAGCAGCCGATCGCGCTGCGGCCGGCCTACGCATCGCTCACCCAGCCCTGGAACCTGACCGACGCGGCGCAGCTGCACGCATCGGCTTCCGCCCTGGCTGCGGTGTGCGCCGGAGGCGGCTTCGACGGCGTCTACCTGACGGTGCTTTATCCCGGCCGCTTCGCGCCGGAGCACACGGGCGCGGCCCTGCTGCGCGCACGGCCGGATTTCCTGATCCTGGACGCCTGCCGCCTGCCGCGTTGAGCGCCGGCGGCCAGGACCTTCAGGCGCCTCGCTTGAACAGCGCTGCCTGCTGCCCGAGCAGGTCCATGTAGAGCGAGCCGAATTCGCGCGAAGGCTCGAGATCCTTGCTCTGGTTGGCGGTCGGCTGCTCGCTGACCCACCACTCGTTGAACGTGCCGGCGATGACGAAGCGTGGCCCGATGCTGCGCGCGTACTGCCAGCCCTCGGTGAACGTGCGGCCACCGTCGCGCCCTGGGCTGCCGGCACCCCGCCACGCCGCAACGACGGTCATGCACTCCGGATGGCCGCCGAGCATCGAATAGGTCGGCCTGTGCCGATCCTCCCAGGACCAGTAGCCGTGGCGGCTGACGGCCGGCGGACCGAGCAGGCCGGGCTGCTGGGTGATGAAGCCGGTCACGAAGCGCACCGTGAAGCGCTCCTCCTGCCACGCGGGCAGTCCGGTCGGCCACGGCGACGGCGTGTTGACGTAGACCAGCAGCAGCGGCTTGCCGAGGTAGCTCTGCAGCAGGCCTCGGCGCGCCGGATCGGCCACGAACAGGTCGTGCACCTCGTCGGCCTTGACGGTGAGCTTGCCATTGCCGAACGCGTCCGGATCCTTGGGATTGCCGATCATCAACGCGATCCGTGGTGCGCTGCGGCCGCGCCACACCTCGAACATCCTGAGCGTCGACTGCTCGATGAAGCGCTCGATCGACGGGTCCTGCTGGCGCCGAAGGTCGACCGCGAGGTTGTTCGACCAGTCTAGGATGACGAAATCCACCCCGGCCTCGGACAGCATGTCGGCGTGGCGGGCCAGCACCCGCGGATCGTCGGAGCGGTAGTAGCCGAGCGCCGGCGTGCCCCAACTGCGGTGCGGGCTGTCCTGCCAGTGCGGGTCCTGGTGCCAGAGCGAGTAGTTGAGCCCAACCTGCCGCTGCCGCGGCGGGCAGGGCATCACCGCCGCGACTGCCTCCGGTGCCGCTGCCTGCGCCGTGGCACACGCGGCGAGCCAAGCGGCGCCCCCGAGCAGCAGGCGCCGGCGGCCGCGATCAGCTGGCTCAAGCATCGGTCAACGCTTCGGCGGCGGCCGAGAGCGGTAGCTCGTGCCGCGGCTGGCCGCCGAACTGCATTAGCTGCCTCACCCCGAGATGGTTGCAGATCGTCAGCACTCCGCCGCGCGCGAGACCCCGCGGCACGTCGAAGTCGAAGCCTGCCTGCTCCGACGGATGCCCGGCCCTGCGGACATCGGGCCGGCGCTGGTCGCACAAGCCCTCCCAAGCCAGCGCACCGTCGATCAGGAAACGCAGAAACAGCGGCACGCACGGGTCGGCCCGGTCCATCGCCCATCCCCGGATACGGCGCATGGTCGCCTCATCCACCACCAGGCGAGGCGGCGGCGGCGGCGACGGCACGGCGACGCGCTCCCACTCGGCGAGCATCTCCCGGTAGCTGTGCTGCGCCTGCTCGTACAGCCGCCGCCAATGCGGATCGGTGACGAGGTCCGGCTTGTTCAGCAGCTTGCGTACCAGCATCGGCTTGGGGCCGTGCCAGTGCACGATCACCGCCTCGGGATCGCTGCCCCAGTACGGCTTCCAGTTGAAGCGGCCATCGAGCGGGTCCCAGCGGCCGGCGTAGAAGCGCCGGTAATTCTCCTGATCGCAGCCGGGCCAGCCGCGGTCGAGGTTGCCGATGACGAACTCGCGGAAGCGCGGCAGGTCGGCGCGCAGCGCCGGAACGTTCATCAGCATCACGCCGGTGTTTAGGTCGCCCAGGTAGTCGGTGCGCGAGGTCTGCGGCGCGCCCGCGAAATAGCGCGGCCTGACCTCGAATCGCGGGTCGGCGCGGAACATCACGTCGCAGTCGGTGTACAGCACGAACTCGTCCTCGTGCTCAATCTGCGGCACCTCGGCCCGCAGGAAGGCGCCCGACGCGATCGCCAGATAGCCCTCGCCACGCCGGGCGAGGGCCTCGTAGAAGCCGACGCGGCGATGGATCACGGTCACGCCGAGCGCGCGCACCTCGGAGATGAACGGGTTCTCCCCGCCGTCGTACAGCATGTGCGGCCGCAGCGAGGTGTTGAGCCGCGCCGAACGCACGGCCACCCGGATCAGGTCGCGCCAGCCGTGCTCGGGTCGGTCGATGGATGCTTCGCTGAGCGAGAAGTACCACTTCACGGTCGATCTCCAACGTAGTCCGGCGGTGCCGCCTTCAGGCGGATTGCGCCTGGGTGGTCACGAACCCGGCGGTCGCGATGCACGGGCTGCCGGCGAGTTCGCGTCGCTCCGGCATCACGATTAGCCGGAACACCGCACTGCGGTTCTGCTGCAGCAGCGAGCGCGGCACCTCGAGGATGAAGCCGCAGCGCGCCTCGCCCTGCATCGAGCGGGCGACGTCCTCGCGGACCGCGTCGGCGAGCACCTCCGCCACCACCCGGCCGTCGTGCACGAGCGCCACCGTGCAGGAGCCGAGCAGGCAGAGCCCTTCGTGCGTCGCGCCGCGGCGCAGCACCCAACCCTGCACCGAGCCCCTGCGGAAGCTGTCGATGTGGCTGTAGATCACCGTTTCGGGCTCCGCCGCGGGTGGCGCCGCTGCCGGCGCCGGGGCGAGCTCGACCTGCCGGCACGACGCACCGCCGATCGCGATCTGCATCGGCACCCCCGGACGCTGCTCGACGGTGAGCCAGCCCGGACCCACGCCGAGTGCGGCTTGCGGCAACGCGAAGTCGAAGCCGACGCGATCCGTCGGATGTCCGCCGGCCTGCACGTCGGGACGCGATTGCTCGCACGCGCCCTCCCAGACCGTGCTCCCGTCGACGAGGAAGCGCAGGAACACCGGCTGATCAGGCGCCTGCGGGTCCAGCGACCAGCCGCGTATGCGCGCCGTCGTCGCCTCGTCGACGATCAGCAGTGTCGGCGGAGGCGCGGCTGCCGGTGCCGCGAGCGGCGGCAGCCGGAAGCCGTCGAAGGGCGGAGCCAGCCCGAGCGACGCGAGGCGCCGGCCGAGTCCAGGGAAGTGCACCGGGTCGTGCGCCCCGCGGAACTGGCCGTAGTACGCCTCCGGGCCATCGACGATGTAGTGCACCATGTGCCAGCCCAGGCCGCGGAACTGCCGCAGCCTTGCATGGTCCTCGATCTCGTCGTCGGAGAGTTCCACACGCAGCTTCTGCTTGGCGAACGCCACGACCTCGTCGTAGGGCCGGTAGTGGAAGTGGGCATAGATCAGGTCGCAATCGCGATACGGCGAGCCGCCGCTGACCGCAACCCCGGTGTGGTAGCCGTGATCCATGTGGTGGAAGACGCCGCGCGGATACGCTGTCTTTGAGTATTCCGCCGCGCGGAACCGGTCGGGCTCGCCGAGCAGGTTCGACAGGTTGAGGGTGACGTGCAGGATGCTGCGCTCGTCGCGCAGAGCGTCGAGATAGGCGTGGATCGCCGCGGGATCCGCGGTGAAGCCGTCGCCGGTCCGCAGCACCACGAGCTCGTCGCAGTCGAGCGGGATGAAGAAGTCGTAGCGCGCCTCCTGCTCGAGACGCTTGATCAGGTCGCCGAGCAGGGTGCCCTTGCGATGGAAGTCGTCGGTGCTGGTGAACCGACGCTCCACGTGGCCGCCCTCGGCCTCGAAGCGATCCAGCAACGAGAGCACCGCGGGATCGGTGCTGCCGTTGTCGAATACATAAATGTTCTCCGTCCCGAACAAGGCAGCGTGGTAGCCGATGAAGCAGGGTGCCACGGCACGCTCGTTCTTCAGCATTACCAGGCAGGCGACCTCGGCCATCCGCTTGGGCCTCCGTATCGTTCTGGTTGAGTTCGGCTCAGCGGAGGTCGGAGAAGATCCCGCGATCCCGGGAGAAATGCGGGTTGTAGAAGGGATCCGCGGCCAGGATTTCATGCCAGCGCTCGAGCATCACGTGGTTCTCGTAGAAGAAGCGTTGCGCCTTGTCGCCCGAGATGTCATCGCCACGGCTGAGCGACTCGTGGTGCTCGGCGACCACGTCCGGGGTCCAGACCACGCGCCAGCCCTGCGCCCCGACCTTCAGGCACAGGTCAACGTCGTTGAAGGCGACGATAAGATCCCGCTCGTCGAAGCCGCCCACGTCCATGAACGCATCGGCGCGGCACAGCATGCAGGCGGCGGTCACAGCGGAGTATTGCTGCGCCGTTCGTGCCCGCGACAGGTAGCCCGGATGATCGGCGGGGATGCCGCGGAACACGTGGTCAGCGACGCCGCCCACGCCCAGGATGACGCCCGCATGCTGCACGGTCGCGTTGGGGTAGAGCAGCTTCGCACCGACGATGGCCACCTTCGGGTCGGCCAGCGCCTCGTCGACCATGATGCGCAGCCAGTCCGGCTGCGACAGGAAGACGTCGTTGTTGAGGAACACGTAGTAGTCGGCGGGGTAGGCACGAGCGACGCCGTTGTTCAGACTCGAATAGTTGAACGGCTCGTTCACGCTGTGCACCACGACGTGCGGGATGCGCTCCGCCTCGCGATGAAACTGTTCGGCCTCCGGCGTGACTGAGCCGTTGTCAATCAGGACGACGCGCCAGTCCGCCCAGTCGGTGTTCGCGAGCAGAGCGTCGAGGCAGCGCCGGGTGGTGGCGATCTGGTCCTTGAAGGGAACGAGGATCGTGACGCTGGGCTGCGCGCGCAAGCCCCAGGCGATGCTGTAGCTCGTGCTGCGTCCGATCGGCGTCGCGCGTCCGTTCTTGAAGCCGCGCCGCACCAGATGCTCGGTGACGGCGCGGGCCCCAGCCGCGATCGCGTAAGGCTTGGCCTCGGCGGAAGTGGCGGTCGAGGCCGCGCTCTTGCGCCAGTGATACAGGACCTCGGGCAGGTGGACGATCTGCGTGGGCGCGCAGGCTTCCGACAGTCGCAGCAGGAGATCATGGTCCTGCGCGCCGTCGCACTCGGAACGCAACGCGCCGACGCGGCGCAGCAGCGCGCGATCGATCATCAGCAGATGGCAGACGTAGTTGATGCCGAGTAGCAGCCGGTAGTTCCAGTCGGGCTTCAGGTTCGGCTCGCTGAGCACGCCGAAATCGTCAATCTTGTCCTCGTCGGAGTATACCACCCTTGCCCCGGTGCGCAGCGCCTCGCGCACCATCGCCTCGATCGCGACGTCCACCATCAGGTCGTCGTGGTCGAACAGCACGACGTAGCTGCCGCGGGCGCGGCGCAGCGCCGCGTTGGACGCGGCGCTGATGCCGCCATTTCTCTTCCTGAACAGGCAGGTGATGCGCGTGTCGATCGCCGCGTAGTTGCGCAGGCAGGCGCTAAGGGCGCGCTGTCCGCTGGCATCGTCGACGATGATGAGCTCCCAGTTCTCGTAGGTCTGCTGACGCACCGATTCGACCGCCGCCGTTAGGTGCGCAAGGTTGGTCCGGCAGGTCGGCATGACGATGGAGACCAGCGGCGGATCCGCTGCCAGCGGCTCCGCCGCGGCGATGCGGCCGCGCAAGCGCGACAGGTAGCGCCGCGCCCAGGGATCGTAGTTGTGCACAGTCGCCTCGGCGACCGGCGCCATCGCCTGCACCTGGCGCTGCAGCTTGAAGGCCTTGGCGCACACTTCGCCGACGGTCTGCGCCAGAGCGCGCATCTCGTCGAAGTTCTCGGTCGAGCGGTGCTTGACCAGCAGCGGACAGCCGGCGAGTTCCTCTCCTTCCGGCAGAGCACGGAACACGAAGTCGAATTCCAGTCCGTTCCGGCACTGCGGCGGCAGCTTGAACTCAAAGCCTACGCAGGGATCACAACGATGCTCCCGCGCCACGTCCATCCGCGGTTGATCGGCAACGATCTCGGTAAGGACGATGCCGTTGCACAGCACCTGCAGCCGCACGTAGCCCTCGTAGTCCGAAGTCAGGTGATGCCTGCGCACCACCCAGCCTTTTATGCTATCGCCGTGCAGGCCGTCGACGACACCCTCGATCGAGGTGGCAGGCTCGGCGGTGAAATCTAACTTCGGCCGGGTCTTCCCGTCAGACTCCCTGAAGGGAAGCGAACTGCCGTCATCCTGCAGGATGGAGAGGGAGTGGGTGATACCGTCGAGAAATCGCGTGGGGATGTCGAAGGCGAAGCCGCCCGACGCCGCATCCAGCCCGAGCGCCCGGAGCTCCTCCCTCGGAAGATCGGAAACCGTAACTCCGGCGATCTGACCATCGATGAACATGCGGAGGCGCACGCTCTCACCCGGAGAGGTCCTGCAAATGGCCCAGCCGGTGATCGCGGTGCCAGCGAACGGGTCCGCAAGACCCGCATAATCCGACTTGCAGATGTCGGACGACGACGCGGACCTGCTCAGGCTGCTCTGCGTGCTCTGCCGGTCGACTGGAGCCGCTGGTGCCACGGCCTGCTCGAAGCGGAAGCGCAAGTTGGACCGAGTAACGCCGCTTGGGGTCTGGAACTCGATGGCCGTGCTGTCATCAAGCGACAGCGACAGGACGTGCGACCGCCCGTCCTGGAAGAAGTCCGGGATCTGATACGAGAAGCGCCGCGCCGACTTCGGCAAGTCGGCGGACCCGTCGTGGGCGTCCAGGACGGAAGCCAAGCCGGCCGGCTCGCCGTCGATGAAGGCGTTCACCAAGCCTCTTCCCGACGAAACGAACCAGCCGCAGATTGTGGCGCTATCGACCGGCTCCGACCGGCCGAAGCATGCTGTGGCAACCAGCGTGAGCCCGTCCATCCTGACCTCCTGGTTGCTTAGCGCTCAGTCAGGCATTTTCGGCTCAGGAGAAGTTGGACTTGCCGACGCCGGTGATGTTGGCGAGCGTGATCTTGGTATCGTCGGATAGCGTGATGATCGTGCTGGTTGCGCCGATCTGCTGATGTTGGATCGCGTATTGCACCACGTTGCTGGAGAAGCCGGTCAGCTTGATCTTATCACCTTCGAGTGCCGAGAAGTCTACGATGAGCGACTTCGAGGCTTCCCCGTTGATGAACTGGAACACATCGCTGCCGATGCCACCCTGCAGCGTCGACGCCCCCGTGCCGCCGACCAGCGTGTCGTTTCCGAAGCCGCCAACAATCTGATCCGTGCCGGACCCGGCCTGAAGAAGGTCGTCGCCGGAAGCCAGAGATCCGTCGAGCGTCTCGTTGCCGCTCGCAGCGTAGATCTTCGTCGTCGCGTCACCTGTCGCATAGAGCTTGTCGCCATTGCCACCGCCCAGGATAGTCGTCGGCCCTTTGCCACCCAGGATCATGTTGTTCCCGGCTGTGCCGCCGTGGAAGTAGCCTCCAGCGGTTGCGTACACGGTTTCACTTCCCGCACCCGCCGTAACGGTCGCCGCTCCGGTTCCACCGACGAAGGTAAGAGCAGCGTTCACGCCTTCCACCTGGATCGGGTTGCCGCTGCCGGTAATAGTATCGCTGCCGGCGACAGCCTGGATGGTGTCGAAGCCGGTGGAGTCGACGACATTGCTGCCGCCCGACAGCAGGATGGTGTTGCTGCCCGTGCCGGCAGAGATGGTGTTGTTCCCGCCGCCCACATCGATCTGATCGTTGCCGGCGCCGGTGTTGATGTCCCACGGTCCGCTGCCGACCTGGACGATGCGGTTGTTGCCATCGCCCGTGACGATGGTGCCAGACCCTCCTTCGGTAAAGAAGGTCATGCTGCCGGAGCCCGACAGCACAGTCTCGTTCGCGGCACCGCCGCCGAAGACGGCGGAGGATGTCGCCACGTCGATCACGGCCTTCGCCTGGCTTGGCAGGATCAGCGGCCCGGAAGCCTTGATCACAATCTCTTCATTGGCGCCCGCCACCGGCAGCGCTCCACCTACGTAGTCGACCGGCTTCAACGAGCCCAGCTTCACAGCGCTCGAAACCGCGTTCGCTAGGGCCTGCCCGATGATTACGTTCCGAGCGTTTCCGAAGGGCAGGACAATGGTTTCTCCGCCCCCACCACTCACCGTCACTGTCATAATGTTGTGCCTCCTGGCTTAAAAACACGCAGCGGCCGTCGTCTGTATGATGAGTTTTTCACGGGGCGGCAAGCTAATAACGGC
Source organism: uncultured Acetobacteraceae bacterium (assembly GCA_964245755.1). Classification (GTDB taxonomy): domain Bacteria; phylum Pseudomonadota; class Alphaproteobacteria; order Acetobacterales; family Acetobacteraceae; genus Lichenicoccus. Next base: position 30,342 of record CAXTNV010000011.1, read on the forward strand.
GAGATGAAAAGATCTAAAAGTAGCGAAAAGACTATCTTTTGGGCGAACACCGGCATCTATACTTAAAGCCGATTACGCAATCTCTAGTTACCGCTACTTTTTTGAGATAAGCGGGTGCCGACGTGATGAGGCGGGCTGAGGATCGCGACATGCCGCCGACTTCGTTCCTCAGCACCTGCGACACAAGACGACGCAGGTCGGTCAGGCGCCTGCGAAGCGGGCTCGCAGCGCCGGCAGGATCGTCGCGCCGAAGCGGCGCAGGCCGGCATCGTAGTCCGGGAAGATCAGCATCATCCCGTCCAGCGTGGCGCCCTGCAGCAGCTCGGTCATGCGTCGCGTGATCGTCTCGGGGCTGCCCGCCGCGTGCGGCGCGGTGATCCCGGAACGCGCCCGCGCGGTGAAAGCGTTCTCGCGGCCGATCTCGGCGTCGATCATGCCGTACGAGCGCAGCATGCCGCGGAACGCCTCCTCGTCGAAGCCGTCGCGGAAGCGCGCCAGGGTCGCCGCCGCCTCGGTGTCGCTGTCCTCGATCACCAGGATCAGCATCGCGTAGGTACGCAGGCTGCGGCCGGCAGTGCGGGCCATCTGCTTGGCGCGCAGGCTGACGCTGCGCAGCTCCTCGTCGTCGCGTCCGCCGATGAAGATCGCGTCGGTCTCCTCGACGGTGAAGCGCATGCCGCGCTCCGACATCCCGGCGGCGACCAGGAACGGGCGCGGCTGCTGCACCGGCTTGGGCTCGGACTGGCAGTCGTCGAGGGTGAAGTACCGGCCGTGCTGGGTGACCGCGGGTTCCGCCCACAGCCGCTTGACCGCGCGCAGCCACTCGGTGGCGAGCTCGTAGCGCTGGTCGTGGTCGATCGCGCAGGGCCAGGCGCCCATCTGCTCGAACTCGCCGCGATAGGCGCCGGGCACCACGTTGAGACCGGCCCGGCCGTGGCTGACCTGGTCGAGGGTCGCGATCATCTTGGCGGCGACCGCAGGGTTCTGCAGCAGCGTGTGGAAGGTGGTCCAGATCTTGACCCGTTCGGTCTGCGCCGCCAGCGCCGACATCAGCACTAGGCTGTCGAGCGAGCTGCGCCAGTGCTGAGTGACGCCGCCGTAGCCGCGGAACTTCGCCATCGACATGATGAAGTCGAGGCCGATCTGCTCGGCGAGCAGGGCGGCGCGCCGGTTGTATTCGTATGAGCCGTCGATCGTCGGCGTGGTCGAGGACAGGATCCAGCCGCCGTTGGCGATCGGCATGAAGATCCCGAGATCCTTGCCGCCCCGGTCCGAGGGCAGCCCGAACGCGATCGGCTGTGGCATGTCGAGTTCCTGGGCGACGGGGTCAGCGGGCGGTCGGCACGGCGTCGTCGGGCAGGCGCGAGCGGTGCGCCGCCGGCTCGCGACGTGTCAGCAGGGTCGAGAGCAGGGCGAGCAGGAACAGCCCGGCCACGATCAGGAAGATCGGCGAGAAGCTGCCGGTGCGGTCGGCGATGCGGCCGGCGGCGACCGGTCCGATCACGGCCACCGTGGTGATCGTGGTGGCGAGGGCCACCAGGTCCGGCGCCACGACGCGGCCGAAGCGGCGCAGCAGCAGCAGGTGCGCGCTGAGCCAGGCGACGCCCCAGCTGATGCCGAACAGGGCCGCGGCCAGGAACACCGGGGCCGGTGCGTGCGCCACGCCGAACAGCAGGAACGAACCGCCGCCCAGCAGCAGGCTCGCCAGCAGCATGGTGCGCGGGTGGATGCGCTCCGCCACCGCACCGGTGACGCCCTTGGCCAGCGTGCCGGCGAGCGCCAGCAGCCCGGTCGCCAGCGCACCCGCCGACGCGCCGGCGCCGATGCGGCTCATGTGCGCGACCAGCGAGCTGTTGACCACGGTCAGCCCGGTCTGCACCACCAGCATGGCGAAGGCGATGGCCAGGAACGGCGGCGTCAGCATCGCGGCGCGCGTGGTCCAGCCGGTCGCGCTGCCCACGACGGGATGCCCCGCCGCCTCGGCCGTCACCGCCCTCTCGCTGCGGTCGCGGACGAAGACGGCGCAGAGCACGGCGAGCAGGGTCGCGGCACCGGCCATCAGGGCCCAGTGCAGCCGCCAGCTGCCGCTCCAGGCGACGCTGGCATTCACCAGCACCGGTCCCAGCACGCCGCCTGCCGAGCCGCCCATGAAGTAGAAGCCGATCATCCGCTGCGAGGTCTCGGGAAACCAGCGCGGCAGCAGGAACATCCCCGGCACCGGCGCCAGCAGGCTGAAGCCCGTTCCCATCAGGCAGACTGCGACGAAGAAGGCGCCGATGCCGTACGAATCCGAGGCGATCAGGAACCCGGCCGCCAGCACCAGCGCGCCGCCCGAGACGGTCCAGCGCGCCCCGATCCAGCGGATCGCGATCGCCGGCAGCGGGCTGCTCAGGCCGCAGGCCAGCCCGAGCAGGGAGAAGCTCAGCCCGGCCTCGGTCAGCGACCAGTGCAGGTCGGCGCACATGGTGAACAGCACCACTGCGAGCGAGGTGAAGGTGGTGCCGGTGACGAAGAAGAACGCCAGCGACGCTGCTGCCAGGACCACCCACTTGCCGTCCATGCGATGTTCCTCTCGACGGTCTGGAAGTTTCACGCCCACGCACGCGCACCGGCGGCGGGACGGCCTCAGAAGGAGTAGGCGAGCGTGCCGATGACCTGGAACGGGGCGATGAACTCCTCGCTGGTCTGGCCGGTGCCGTATGGGTCGGTGAAGCGCGAGTTGACGCCGGCGATGTCGGTCAGGTTGCTCAAGGCGAGCTCGACCACCCAGCGGGCGCGATCGGGCGTGTAGCGGAAATCCAGGTTGACGATGCCGTATGTGGGCAGGTGGTCGAGGGTGCCACTGTTGAACACGCGGGCATACTCGCTGCCGCGATAGACGTACTCCACCCGCGAGGTCAGGTGACCCCATGGCACCGCCATGCTGTACTCCGCGTTCAACGCGGCCTGCACGTTCGCGAGACCCGGCGGCTTGTTGCCGTTGACGCTCTTCGCCGCGGCGATCACCGCCGCCCAGCAGCCCGGGTTGTAGTACTGGCCGCCGAAGGCGCAGGCCGGACTGCTCGCGTAGACCTGGCTGGTGGTGACGGAGTCGATCGCCTTGTAGTCCCCGATCATCCTGCCATCCTCGAGCGTCAGCTGGCCGTTGAAGCGCAACCGGCCGTGCAGCACCAGGTACGACGCCTCGGCCTCGCCGCCCCAGATATGGGTGTTCGGCACGTTGGCGATGCCGTAGGCGAACGGGACCGGATCGGTCTCGATGTACTGCAGGTCGCGATAGTCGTAGAAGAAGGCCGCCACGTTCAGGCGGATGCGGTCCTGCAGCAGCCGGTTCTTGGAGCCGATCTCGAACGAGGTGATGTCCTCGGGAAGAAAGGTCAGCCCGACCACCCTGGACTCCTCGTTGCCGTTGACCCCGCCCGGCTTGTAGCCCTCGGTGACGCTGCCGTAGAGCAGGTTGCGCGGCGTAAGGTCGTACTGGAGGTTGATGTTCCCGGTGGTGCGGTTGGTCTGGTACAGCGTGTTCGCCTTGCTGCTGCCGGTGCTGGCGAAGGTGAAGTTGAAGTCGTTGTAGTGGTCGTAGTTGTAGCGGATGCCGCCGGTGAGCCGCAGGCTCGGCGTGAGGTGGTAGGTGGCCTGCACGAAGGGCGCCACCGACTCACGGTTGACGGTGGTGACGTTGCCGTAGGCCAGGTTGAGCGGCGGACTGGTCTCGATGTCGGGAGCGATCGCGAGGTCCGGATCGGCATCCTTGCCCTCGAACTCGGCGACGAACTGCTCGCTGCGCTGCTTGGTCAGAAACAGGCCCGCGATGCCGTCGAGCCGTCTGCCGAGATGAGGCTGGATGTCGAGCTCCTCGCTGTAGTTCTGCATCGACGTGTTCCAGGCGGCGATGTCGTCGTACGAATGCAGGATGGCGTAGGAGAGCCGCGAGCTGTCCTCCGACTGCTTGTTGGTCAGGTTCTGGTAGGCGGTCACCGAGCGCAGCGTCGCCCAGGGCAGCGTCCACTCCAGGTTGAGGTGATACAGCGACGTCTCGAGGTCGAACCTCGATGGATAATCCTGGCTGACCTGGCGCGGATCGGGATCGGGATCGCGGATGTTCTTCTGCTCGGCACCATTTTGGTCCGCGCCGTACCACTGCGCGGTGAAGGTCGCGGAGAAAGTCTCCGACGGCTTGTACAGGATCGCGACCTTGCCGCTGGTGTCGTGCGCGTCGTCGAGCTGGTAGTTCGGAATGTCGACCGACGAGCCGAAGCCGCTGTGGTCGTATTTCTGGAACGACAGCCGCACCGCGACCTGATCGGAGATCGGCAGGTTCACCGCCGCGCGCTCGCGGAACAGGTCGTCGTTGCCGATGCCGAAGTCGGCGTGGCCGCTGTACTGCCCGAGCACCGGCTGGTTCGTCACCAGGTTGATGACGCCGCCGGTCGAGCTCTGCCCGTACAGCGTGCCCTGCGGGCCGCGCAGCACCTCGATGCGGTCGAGGTCGAACAGGGTCTGGTCCAGCGAGATCGTGTTGGCGATGTAGACGCCGTCCACGAACAGCGACACGCCGGGCTGGGTCACCAGCGCGTTCTCCGGCGTCGCCGAGCCGACGCCGCGTATGTCGACGAGGTTCTCGAAGCCTGCGGTCTTGGTGATGGTCAGGCCCGGAACCAGCCCGTTCAGCCCGGCCAGGGTGGTGATGTTGGACTTGTCGAGCGCGGTGGAGGAGATCGACGTGATCGCGACCGGCGTCTTCTGCAGGTTGGTCCTCTGGCGCAGCGAGGTGACGGTCACCTGCTCGACGGTTCCGGGCGGCGGCGTGCCCACGGGCCTGCTCTGCGGTGCGACGGCCACCCGCGGCGGCTCGGCCGCGGGCGGGGGTGCCTGGGCCTGTGCGCGGGCTCGGGCCTGGATCAGCGACGACAGGACACAGAGGCCGCCGAGGAGGACGATGTTGCGGCGACGTGTCCTGCTAGGCTCGGCCATGAAGGCTCCCCGCTGAAGATGTGCCGCAGGCGGGAGTGCGGCGGCCTCGGGCTCGGCGCGTCAGCGTTCCGGCCGCATCGCGCTCTCGTGCCAGTGGCGCAGGCAGAGATGCTGCACCAGGGTCAGGCCACCGGAGATGGCGATGCCGAGCACGGCGAGCAACAGCAGGGCGGCGAACATCCGCGGCGTGTTGAGCCGGTCGGCGGCTTCCATGATCCGCCAGGCGAGGCCGGTCGCGGTCCCCGACCCGGCGACGAACTCGGCGACCACGGCACCCACGAGCGCCAGGCCGCCGGCGAGCCGCACGCCGCCCAGGATGTGCGGCAGCGCACTCGGCAGCTCCAGCAGCAGCAGCCGCTGCCAGCCGGTGGCGCGGCGCATCGTGAACAGGTCCTGCAGCTCGCGATCGGTGCTCTTCAGCCCGAGCAGCGTGTTCGACAGCACCGGGAAGAAGGCGATCAACGTCGCCAGCGCGAGCAGCGCCAGCGCCACGTGGTCGAGCCCGATCCATACCAGGATGAGCGGCGCGATCGCCACCACCGGGGTGACCTGCAGGATCACCATCAGCGGCCCGACCGCGAGCTCGAACAGCCTGGAGCGGAACAGCCCGACCGCCAGTGCCACGCCGATCGCGGTCGCCGCCCCCAGCGCCTCGAGGGTCACCGCCAGCGTGTTCAGCAGCGACCAGGCCAGGGACACCCGGTCGTCGTAGAGGTCGGCGAGCACCGCGGAGGGCGGCGGCAGCAGCAGCGGCGAGACGTGGCCGAGCCGCACCAGCGCCTCCCACAGCAGCAGCAGCAGCGCCATGCAGCCGGCCGGCAGCAGCACCCGGAACCAGGGCGGCGGATCGCCGAGCAGGCTTTCCTCGCTCACGGCACCGGCGCCGGCCTGGGTGCGGCGCTGGCATCGCGCAGCGCCCTGGACACCCGGGCGATGGTCGATGCCGCGGCGCGCGTGCCACGCGCCCGCTCGTCGCCGGGATCGAGCGCGGTGACCTCCTCAAGCCCGCCGGGCCGGCGCAGCACCAGGATGCGGGTGGACAGGTGCACCGCTTCCGGGACGCTGTGGGTCACCAGGATGATGGTCAGGCCGCGGTCGCGCCACAGCATCAGCAGGTCGTCGTTCAGCCGGTTGCGGGTAAGCTCGTCGAGCGAGGCGAACGGCTCGTCCAGCAGCAGCACGCGCGGCGCGCAGACCAGCGCGCGGGCGATCGAGACGCGCATCTTCATGCCGCCGGAGAGCTGGCGCGGGAAGGCGTCGGCGACTTCCGCCAGCCCCACCGCGGCGAGCGCCGCCATCACCTGCGGATGGGAGGCGCGACGGCCCTGCCCGGCGAGCCGCAGCGGCAGGTGCACGTTGTCGAACACCCGCCGCCACGGCAGCAGCGTCGGCTCCTGCGGCACCAGCGCCAGGTCCGGCGCGGGATCGGGCCGGCCGCCGCCGTCGCGCCTCGGCCACTCGATGCGGCCCGCGCTCGGTCGGCCCAGCCCGGCCAGCAGGCGCAGCAGCGTCGACTTGCCGCAACCGGACACGCCGACCAGGCTGACGAACTCACCCCGACGCACCTCGAGATCCAGCCCGTCGAACACCGGCGGGCCGTCGCGGTAGCGTTTGCTCAGGCCGCGCACCGAGAGCAGCGGTGGCTCCAGCGTCGAGCCGGGCAGCGTCATGGGCAGCATCTCGTGGCCGATCATCGCGCCGGCACCGACGTGCAGCGCAGGCCGTGCAGGAAGCGGGTGGTGTAGACCGTGCCGAGATCGAGCCGCGGATACAACCCGGTCGGCGCCATCTGGTCCAGGTAGCTCTGCCAGCGTCGCAGGCTCATGCTGCCGATCCCTCCGCCGGCGGCGTCTCCGCCCTCTACCAGGCCGGACGACCGGATCGCGGCGACCGCATCGTCGGCGCCCTGCTGGGTGTAGTCCGGATTGCCGCGCAGTATCAGCGCGTCGGCGCCGGCTCGGGCACCGTGCAGGTAGTGGCACCAGCCGAGCAGCGAGGCGTCGACGAACCGCTGCACCAGGTCGGGATGCTGCTCGACCAGGCTGCGCCGTGCGGCGATCAGCGTGCCGTAGGCGCTGTAGCCGGCATCCGCGAGCAGGAACTGCCGGATCGGCACGCCCTCGCGTCGCAGGCGCTGCACGTCGTTGGTCAGGTAGCCCTGCTGCGCGAGACCGGGGTCGGCGATGAAGATGGCGTCGTTGCCGGTGTAACGGCGGATCTGGCTGCTGTCGTAGCCGTAGCGCTGCTGCAGGAACGCCCAGTAGTTGTCCCGCGCCTCCGGGCTGATCATGATCGGCCTGCCGCGCAGCCCTGCGAGCGAGGCGGGGGCGTCGGCGCCGGCGTGGGCGATTAGGACGGTCGGGTCCTTCTGGTAGATCGCCGCGATCACGACGTAGGGCAGGTGCGCGGCTGCCATGCTCAGGGCGACGCCGCTGTTGGAGATGCGCACGAAGTCGTAGGCGCCGGTCGCCAGCGTCATGATCGCGCCGTTTTGCGGGCTTCCCGGCAGCAGCGCGACGTCGAGCCCGGCGCGCGCGTAGAGTCCGTCCGCCGCGGCCGCGTAGAAGCCGCCGAAATCCGCCTGCGGCAGCCAGCCCATCTCGAAGCGCAGCGGCTGGCGCGCGAACGCCGCGGCGCCGCAGAGCAGTGCCAGCAACATCGCGGCAACCGAGCCAATCGCCACCCCGCGCGCACCCACCGGCGGATCGCTCAGCGCTGCGCCTCGAGTACGTCCCGACCGGGCTCGAGGGCGACCGTCGAGCCGACACGCCCGAAGCAGTGGACGGGCAAGCAGGTCATGGAATGCTCCTGAAGGCAGGCGGCGCGGCAGCGGCGCCCCTGGCACCCGCTCAGGCTGATGTAGTCCGCAACCGCATGCAGGCAAGCGTCCGGCCGCATCGGCGATGGCGGCACGGCTACGCGCCGGTGCGGGTTGGGCCGATCAGGTTCGTGGTCGCTGCGGCCAAGGCAACCGACCGCGGGGCCCCGGGCGCCGGATCAGGGCGGCAGCGCGAGCGGCACGTTCGAGGTCGCCGATGCGCCGCCGCGGCCGCAGCCGGCGTGGCTGGCGCCTACTTGAGATGCTGGGCAAGCAGCTTGTTCATCTCGAACATGGTGACCTTGTCCTTGCCGAACACCTTCTTCAGCTTGTCGTCGGCGAGGATCTCCCGGCCATCGTCCGGGTTCTGCAGCTTGTGCGACTTGATGTACTCCCAGACCTTGCTGACCACCTCGCCGCGGGCCATGGTCCCGCTGCCCACTACCGTCGCCAGATCGTCGGACACCTGCAGCGGCTGCTGCAGCGCGTTGGGCTTGTGGCCGGTCTTCGGCTTCTCCACGGCAGCGGCCTTCGGCGGCGGCGTCTTGGCCTCGGCTTTCGGCTTCTTCGGCGCGGCCGTGGTCTTGGTCGGGGCTTTGGTCATTGCTTCCTCCGGTGCTTCGTCCAGGCTTGACCGACTCGACGCGCTTCGAACTGGGCCGGCGTATCAGAATCGTAACTATGCAGGCTTCCATCGGCTCGCGGGCTGGTCAAGGTGCTGCGCTCGCCATCGGACGGATTACCATTGCGGTCAAGCCGGTTCCGGCGCCATGCGCCAGCAGGCGAGGTCCTGCGGCGCGATGGTCGGGCCACCGATCAGGAACGACCCGACCCCGGAATGGCCGACGACCTCAGGCAGTGTCCAGGATCGAGGCCCGTAATTGAAGGCGAACGCCGTGTCGCCGCGGCGGCGCAGCCGTACCCCCGTGGGAAGCTCGATCGGCTCCAGGCCCCCCGCCGCCAGCACGTGACGCCCCGACGCCACCAGCACTGCCCCGTCCGGCCCGCAGGCGAGGTAGGTGAAGCGGCCGGCCTCGACCACGGCCGGGGCATCGTCAGCGAAGCGGCCGAGCACGGCGGCCGTCGTCTCGACCCGCTCGCGCCAGCGCAGCGCCGAGCCCGCCAGCGCCCCGGCGACGGGATGCGACAGGCCCGGCCGCAGCGAGGCGACCTCGGTGACGCGCATCGGGATCAGCGCCTGCAGCGGCCCCGGCGGCAGCTCGGCCGGGATCTCGAAGCTGGCGGTCTTGGAACCGGTGCGCGGTCCGACCAGCACCGCGGCGTCGCCGTCGCGCAGCGCCGCCAGCGCCTGCTCCGAGAGGTGCGGCAGGCTCGGCACCAGCACCGCGCGGTAGCCGGCGAGCGATGCGCCGGGCGCGACCAGGTCGACGTCCTGTCCCAGCCGGCGCACTGCCTCGTACCAGCGGAAGCACAGCTCGAAATAGGCGAAGTCGGCTCCCTGCGGCTGCATTCCGAGGATCCAGGCGGCCTCGTAGTCGAAAACCATCGCCACCTTGGCGGCGACGCTCGCCGGCAGCTCGCCCGCCGCGCGCAGCTCGGCCGCGACCTGCAGCGCCTCGCCGCCGCCGGGTGACCGCGTACGGTCCGGCCGCTGCAGCCCGGCATGCATCTGCTCCTGGCCGAACGGGCATTGCCGCCAGCGGAAGTAGCTGACCAGCTCGGCGCCGTGCGCGAACGCCTCCCAGCTCCACAGCCGCACCATCCCGGGCTTCGGCACCGGGTTCCATGGCGCCCAGTTCACCGGCCCCGGCTGCTGCTCCATGATCCAGAACCGGCCGCGCCCGATGCCGCGATACAGGTCGTGGTGGAACGCCGCCATGTCGGGATGTGCGGTCTCGGTGAACAGCGCGCGCTCGGTCTCGTCGAACGCGAACTGCTCGGTGAAGCCGAGCGGGTAGGAGTCCCAGGCGGCGAAGTCGAGCTCGCTGCCGACCGCGTGATGGTCGAACTCGGTGAAGCGGCCCATGAAGTTGTGGGTGACGAAGCGGCCGGGCGAGAGCGCGCGCAGGATCGATGCCTGCATCCGGCAGTACTCGCGCACCTGGTCGGAGCTGAAACGCTGGAAATCCAGCCGTGCCGCCGGCGCCGTCTCGGTCACCGCGCCGGCCGGCAGCGCCACCTCGTCGAAGCCGCGCAGCTCGGCCGACCAGAACACGTTGCCCCAGGCGAGGTTCAGCCGCTCGACGCTGCCGTAGCGCCGCTCGAGCCACAGCCGGAAGGCGCGCAGGTCCTCGGGTCCGTAGGAACGGACCGTATCGTGGCAGCCGAACTCGTTGTCGATCTGCCAGCCGGCCACCGCCCGCACCTCGCCGTAGCGCTCGGCCATGGCGGTCACGATGCGCCGGCTTTCGCGCATCCAGGCGACGGACGAGAAGCTGCTGTGGCGGCGGGAGCCGAAGCCGCGCGCGCGGCCGTCCTCGCCCACCGGCAGGATGCCCGGCTCGCGGTCGATGAGCCATTTCGGCGGCGTCGCGGTCGGGGTACCCAGCACCACGCGCAGGCCGGCATCGCCCAGCACCGCCACCGCGCGATCGAGCCACGCCCAGTCGAGGCGGCCCGGCTCGGGCTCGATCCGGCTCCAGGCGAACTCGGCGATGCGCACGTGGCTGATGCCGGCCTCGCGCATCGCGCGCGCATCCTGCTCCCACCACGTTTCCGGCCAGTGCTCGGGATAGTAGCAGACACCCAGCATCGCGGCTCCTCCTGTCACGGGCTCAGGCAACTGCCGACAGCTCCAGCAGCAGCGCCGTCTCCGGCTGCATCTCCGGCAGCGCGATGCCGGCGCCGCTGAGCAGCGCTCCGGGCAGCACCAGCCCGTCCGCGAACAGCCGCCGCTGCGCGGCCGACAGCCGCGCCTCCAGCCGCTGCGGCGGCGGCGCGTGCAGCCGGTAGGACAGCGACGCATCCAGCCCGGGGACGAGGAGCGGCGGCGCGCGCGACGCATCCGTATGCTCCTGCGCCACCAGGAAGGCGGCATGGCGCAGGTCCGGCGCGACCACGCCGCGCACGGACCGCCCGGCGCAGGATGGCTGCGCCTGGTGCAGGCCGCCATGCAGCAGCGGCCGCAGCCGCTTGTGCAGCGCGATCCAGGCCACGAGCTCGGCGCGCTCCGCCTCGTCGAGCAGCGTCGGGTCGAGCTCCACGCCGAGGTGGCCGAACAGCGCCACCGCGGCGCGGAAGCCGAGCGTGTGCCGACGTCCGGTCTGGTGGTTGGGCGACGCTGCGACGTGGGCACCCATCAGCTCCGGCGGCAGCAGCCGCGAGAAGCCGCGCTGGATCGACAGCCGCTCCAGCGCGTCGGTGCAGTCCGAGGTCCAGACCCGGTGCGTGCGGCGCAGGATGCCGAGGTCGGGACGGCCGCCGCCTGAGGAACAGCTCTCGATCTCCAGCGCCGGATGCGCCGCCAGCAGCCTGTCGAGCAACGCGTAGGTCGCCAGCAGGTGGCGCCGGTACGCCGGCCTGCCGTCCACGTCCCCGGCGGCCACGAAGTCGCGGTTCATGTCCCACTTCAGGTACGAGATCGGGTGCGCGCGCAGCAGCGCGTCGAGCTGGGCGAAGATGCCCTCGGCGATCTCGGGGCGGGTCAGGTCGAGGATCAGCTGGTGTCGCGAGAGGTGCGCCGGCCGGCCGTCGATGCACAGCACCGCCCCTGGATGGGCACGCGCGAGATCGCTGTCCGGGTTGACCATCTCCGGCTCGACCCACAGGCCGAACTCCATGCCGAGCCCGGTCACCGCCTCGATCAACGGTCCGAGCCCGTACGGGTACTTCGCTGGATCGGGACGCCAGTCGCCGAGCCCGGCATGCTCGTCGCGGCGTCCCGCCATCCAGCCGTCATCGAGCACGAAGCGCTCGATGCCGATCGCCGCCGCCGCCTCGGCCTGCGCCACCAGCCGATCGTGATCGTGGGAGAAGTAGTTGCCTTCCCAGGTGTTCAGCGTCACCGGCCGGGGCCGCATCGCGCCGCCGGGCCAGCGCAGCACCTGGCGGCGCACGCCGTCGTGGAACCGGCGCGAAAGGCCGCCGAGCCCGTCGGCCGACAGCGCCGCGTAGGCCGTGGGCGTCTGGTACGCCTCGCCCGGCGCCAGCACCACCTCGCCCGGATGCAGCCACTCGCCGGTGGCCAGCAGCACGCGGCCGTCCTCGAGCCGCTCGGCGGTGGTGCGGTGATTGCCGCTCCAGCCGAGATGCACGCCGTGCACCAGGCCGCGATCCTCGTCGAAGCCGGGAACGCCGGCGATCAGGGCGGCGAAGCGGTCGTGCATGCGGCCGCGCCGGTTCTCCGATGCCCAGGCGCCGCCGGCGAGCGACACCCGGTGCTCGCCGAACTCGCGTCCCCAGCGTCCGTCGAACACCAGCAGCTCGTCCGAGCCGGCCGGCAGCAGGAACACCCCGGCCGCGAGCCGCTCCAGCTGCAGCGGTGCGTCACCGGTATTGCTCAGCCGCGCTCGCGTGCTCAGCAGGTCGTCGTCCGGGCGCAGCGCCAGGGTGAGCTCGAGCAGCAGCCGTGCCACCGGATCGCGCGCCGCGACGCGCAGCACGCCTGCTTCGGCATGCACGGTCACCTCGGTGAAGTCCGCGGTCCAGTCGATGCCGCCGCGGCTCGCGACGAATGCCGGCGCACGCAGCGCGCCGGTGCCGAGGGTCGGCATCAGCACCGCCTCGACATGGTCCTGGTCAAGCCCGTTGCGGCGCGTCGCGCGGTCGCGCAACGAGGCCGCGCCGTCGAGATCGAGCCCGTCCGGCAGGCGCGGGCCCCAGCTGACGATCTCCGGCAGCTCGGTGCCGCGCTGCAGCAGCAGCAGCGTCGTCGCCGCGCCATCGAGCCGGTAGCTGTTCATTCCTTCACCGCTCCAAGAGTCAGGCCGGAGATGAAGTGGCGCTGCATCAGGAAGAAGATCCCTACCGACGGGGCGGCGGCGATGATCGCGCCGGCCGACATCAACTGCCACGAGGCGAGCCACATGCCCTGCAGCGCCTGCAGACCGGCGGTGATCGGACGCGCGCTGTCGGACTGCACCAGCACCAGCGCCCAGAAGTAGTCGTTCCAGATGAAGGTGAACTCCAGCACCGCGAGTGCGGCAAGCGCCGGTCGCACCAGCGGCAGCACGATCAGCCGGAACACGCCGAACTCGCCGGCGCCGTCCATGCGCGCGGCCTCGATCAGGCTGTCGGGAATTTCGCGCATGAAGTTGCGCATGAACAGGGTGCAGAACCCGGTCTGAAACGCGACGTGGAACACCACCAGGGCCCAGACCGTGTCGTAGAGCGGAAACACGTGGATCATCAGGTCCCGCACCGGAATCATCAGGATCTGGAACGGCACGAAGTTGCCGGCAATGAAGATCGCGAGGATCGCGGTGTTGCCGGGAAAGCGGAACTTCGCCAGCCCGAAGCCCGCCAGCGTCGAGAGCGCCAGGGTGCCGGCGACCGCCGGCAGGGTGATCTCCAGCGAGTTCAGCAGGTAGCGGCCGGTCGGCGAGGAGGTGAACACGGCGGCGTAGTTGCCGAGCAGGTTGGTGCCGTGCGGCCAGCCCCAGTAGTTGCCGCGCGCGAGGTCGGTCGCGGTGCGCGCCGAGGTGAGGAAGATCGCCAGCAGCGGCAGCAGCCAGACCAGCAGGCTGAACGGCAGCGCCACGCGGTACAGCGTCTGCGCGCCGGGCGACGCTGTCTGGATCGGACGAGGAAACATCAGCGTCGCTCCCGGCGCAGCATGTAGAACAGGAAGAACGCGATGTAGACGTCCATGATCGCGAACAGCACAACTGCGATCGCAGCACCGTAGCCGTAGCGGAACGACAGGAAAGTCTGCTCGTACATGTAGTAGGCGAGCACCGCCGAGCTGTCGTACGGGCCGCCCTTGGTCATGATCGAGACCAGGTCGAACGAGCGAAGCGCGCCCACCACCGATACCACCACGGCGATGAAGGTCGCGGGCCTGAGCTGCGGGATGATGATGTTCCACAGCATGCCCCAGCCTACTGCGCCGTCCATGCGCGCCGCCTCGACGACCTCGCCGTTCACCGCGGTGAGACCGGTCAGATAGAGGATCATGCAGTAAGCGGTCTGCGGCCACAGGCCGGCGACGATCACGGCCGGGGTCGCCCAGGTGGCGTCGCCGAGCAGCGAGACGCCGGGCAGCCCGACGGCGTGCAGGCCGAGGTTCAGCAGCCCGAAATCGCCGTTGAAGAACCAGGAGAAGACCAGGCCGACCACCACCTGGGAGATCACGAACGGAAAGAAGAACAGCGACTTGTACAGCCGCATGCCGAGCACGTTCTGGTTCAGGAACAAGGCGATCGCGAGCCCGAGCACCGGCGCCAGCATGTACGCCAGCAGCCACCAGATATTGTTGACGAGTGCCGTATAGAACACGTCGTCGCCGAACAGCTCGACATAGTTGCCGAGTCCTACCCAGCGCATCCGGTGCACGCCGTCCCAGTCGTGCAGCGAGACCCAGATGCTGTCGACGATCGGGTAAAGCACGAACACGGAGAAGAACAGCGCCGCCGGCGCGATGAAGGCCAGCGGCGCCAGCGTGCCGGCGCGCCGATGCAGGGTCGCCGACATGGCGGATCTCAGTTGCCCGAGGCGTAGATTCGCAGGCGTGCGCGATCGATGTCGGTCAGGATGCGGTTCAGCCGTGCCGGACGCACCATGAACTCCTGGAAGCCTTTCATCGCCAGCGTCGCCAGCGCCTCGTTGGTGTCGCGGTCGAAGAACTGCGCGTGATCCGGCGTCGCCTCCAGCAGCTTGCGCCCCTGCACGAGGAACCGGTCGTCGATCAGCTTCGCCTGCCCATTGGCGGGGATCTGCTTCTCGAACCTGTTGATCTCGGTCTGCACGTCGGGCTGCATCATGAAGGCGAGAAACTTCATCGCCCCGGCCTTGTTCTTGGCACCCTGCGGGACGGAAACCGCGTCCATCGGCGCGTCCTCGGCGGCGGCCACCCCGGCGGTGATCGTCGGGAAGGATTGGAACTGCATCAGGTCCTGGGTCTCGGGGGTGAAGTTCGCGGTGATGAAGTTGCCGACCAGCATCATCGCCGCGCGCCCCTGGAACAGCACCGACTGGCTCTCCTGCATGCTCAGCTCGGTGTGGTTCTTGACGAAGCATTTATGGTCGAGCAGCTGCTTCCAGTGCGTGAACACGTCGCGCACCTTGGGGTCGAGGTAGGACATCTTTCCCGACGCCAGCTGCATGTGCGACGCATAGCCATTGATGCGCAGGTCGAGATAGTCGAACCAGCCGGCGGTCGGCCAAAGATCCTTCGAGCCGAGCGAGAACGGTGCAACACCGATGGCGTTGAGCTTGTCGCAGGCGCCGAGCAGGTCGTCCCAGCCCGCGATCGGGCCGACGCCGGCCTTCTTGAGCAGGTCGCCGCGGTAATAGATGCCCCACTGGTACTGGGTGTACGGCACCGCGTACTGCTTGCCGTCGTCGGTAACCAGGTCGAGCGCGGTCTTGCCGAAGGCCTGCTTGATCGGCGCGGTCCAGAGCGTGCTCACGTCGGTGAGCAGGCCGGGCTGCACGAACTGCCGCATGCGCGTGCCGGTATACCAGAGCACCACGTCCGGCGGCGCCGAGGTCAGCCAGTTGCGGATCGACTGCTTGTAGCTCTCGTGGTCATAGACGTTGAGCGTCACATGGGTGCCGGGATTGGCCGCCTCGAAGCGCTTCACCACGTCCTGGAACGCCGCCTTGGGCTGCGGGTCGGAGGTGTCCGCATTCACGATGAGGGTGTCGGCGCGAGCCGCACCCGCCGCACCGCCGAGCGCTAGAGCGACGACCGACGCAAGGCGGGCGACGAGCCTAAACGGCTTGGACATTCCTGTTCTCCCACGCGACCCTCATGCTCTGGAGGCCGTTGTCGGCACTGTAGGCACGGCCCGGGTGGCTTGTCGTCCGGTTTGGCGTTAGGGATCTCCCGGATCCTCAGATTGGTAAGGCTTCCGGATGTCGCTCCCCGAGGAACCACCCGAACCGCCGCCGCACGTATTCTGGGCCGGCCGGCAGACCGAGATGCTGCCGATGGGCAGCGCGCACGCGCACAGCCAGCTCGAGATCAACCTGATCCTGAGCGGCGGTGCCACCTACATCTTCGGCGGCCGCGAGGTCACCGTGCTTGCCGGCGACTTCGTGCTGTTCTGGGGTGCCGTGCCGCACCGCACCGTGACGGTGGAAGACGACACGCGCTTCGTCTGCCTGTACCTGCCGATCGAGATGTTCCTGGCCCTGCCGCTGTCGGCGGCGCTGCGCCGCGCGGTGCTGGCCGGAAGCCTGGTCGTCGCGCGCGAACCGATAGAGGAGTGCTGGCCGCGACGGCTGCATGACGAGCTGCTGTCCGGCGACCAGCGCCTGATCGAGCTCGGCCGGCTGGAGATCGAGCTGCGGCTGCGCCGCGTCGATCTCACCGGCTGGACCCACCGCGCGGATTGCGCCGGCGAAGCCGGCGGCCGAAGCGGGGGCCGTGATGCCAAGGTGTGCGCCATGGCGCGCTTCCTCACCTCGCACGCCACCAGCCGGATCACGGCAGCGTCGGTCGCGGAGGCGGTCGGACTGCACCCGAACTACGCGATGACCCTGTTCAAGGGAGCGCTCGGCATGACGCTTGGCGAGTACCTCACGCGCTACCGACTTTATCTCGCCCAGTCGATGCTGCTCGCCGACGGCCGCGATGTGGCCTCAATCGCCTATGACGCCGGCTTCGGCTCGATATCGCGGTTCCATGACGCCTTCCGCCGCCGCTTCGGCGTGTCACCGGATCGCTTCCGTCGCGCCGCCGCACGCAGCACCGCGGCGGCCATGGCGACGCAGGCGTCCTGAGCGGTCTCCAGCACTTCCTCCGGATGCGGCTTTGCGGTTGACGCGGCGGCGATGCGCTATAAAGTCGCATTCGTATCGAAAATTGGACCGCCCCCTTGCAGGAAGCTCCGCGTCGCTCGGCCGAGATCACGCGCATACCACTGGATCCGCAGGCCCGCCTGCGCGCGGCGCTGCGCATGCTGGAAACTAGGCTCGACCAGCAGCGCGCCTGCATCGCCGCTTGGCGGGCGGAGCTGTCCAGCCTCTGCTCGATTGGCCGGAAGCTGCAGGAGAGCTCAGAGGCCTGTGAGCGCTCTGTCGACGGTCTCCCCGGCCGCCTGGACGAAGCGCGACAGGCCACCGCGGCCTTGCACCGCAACGCCGACCGGCTGGTCGAGGCAGCGGATGTCGGCTGAAGCCGGGGCGGGCACGAACGGCGGGTCCGGGAGCTGGCCGGGTCTCGCTTCCGCAGCACGGTTCGAACCCGCGTTGCCGCAGCAGCCTCAGCGATGGCGCTCAGGCGACGGTCTCGCGGTACCATCTGAACAGGTCGAGCATCGGGTTGCGCACGGCGAACGGCATCCGCCAGGCGCGCCGCGTCGCATCATCCTCCGCCGCACCGAGCATGATCTCGCGCCGGACGCCGCGAGACCCACCCTCTTGGGCTGCACCGTATAGCGTCGTCACGATGTCCTCGGCGGACACTGGATAGCCTTCCGAGGTCGCGAAGGCCGCGAGGTGCTCGGTCCCGCTTGCGGCCGCCCGCAGCAGACCCCTCGCCAGGTCCGGCAGCTGCTCGGTGTTCTCGATCAGGCGTCGCAGCTGGTTCATCACGTCCGGTCTCCGTACAGTCGCCTGCCGCCGGTGTTCGGTTCCGGTCCCTCTGGGCACAGGCCCTACCTGTTATAGGCGGGACACCATGAAGAATGGGTTATGATGATGCGCCGGGGCCAGCCGCGCTTGTGCCGCCGCGCATCGCGATCATGCTGCACCGTTGAGCAAGGCAACATGTCCGCAGGGCTCAGGAAAGGTTTACGGATACCGAACGACCTGCCGGTTCGGGCGTTGCCTCAGGTGCAAGCTGGAGCGCTGACATGCTGACCCTTCTCATCATCATCCTGGTCATCCTCGCCCTCGGGAGCGGCGGCTACGGCTTCCGTTCGGGCTGGTACGGCGGCTCGCGCGGCACCGGCTTCAATGGGCTCGGATTGCTGCCGTTGCTGCTCATCATCATCGTGCTGTTCCTGCTGTTCCGCGGGGTCGGCACACCGGTCACGACGGCGCCGTAGGCCGGCTCAAAACGAATGCGGCCGGCGCCTGGGCGCCGGCCGCGTTCTCGGCCCGAGCGATCGCGGGTGATCAGATGGTTCGGCGGCCGACCACCGCGTGGTAGATGAACAGCACGATCACCGCCCCGACCACGGCCACGAGCAGGCTGTAGATATTCAGGCCGGTAACGCCTGCCGCTCCGAATGCACTGAACACGAACCCCCCCACCACCGCGCCGACGATGCCGAGCACGATGTCGAGGATGAGCCCCTCTCCCGTCTTGTTGACGAGCTTGCTGCCGATAAAGCCGGCGATGAGGCCAAGTATGACCCAAGCGATAATAGACATAAGACGACGCTCCCGTACCTGCTGCTGCAACTGATGTAGCCACGCCACCCGAACGCGAGCCATTGCACCGGCGAGCCGGTCCGCTCGTTCGCCTGTGCTTGAGGACGCATGAGGACCGCGATGGTTGCAGCCGGCAACGCGACAGGAACATTCCTGAGACTCGATGTTGTCGCTCGCCTGGTGTCTCCTGATGCACCGGCTAACCGGCCGGCCCCCCGGTTGCAGCGGAACCGCCGAGTGACCACAAGAGACCAGGGCGCCGCGAGAGCACAGCCGATGCCCCGACGTGAACGCCGGCAACCGCATCGCCTCGGAGAACCGACCATGGATGGCCACACCGCTTCCCCCGCCTCCCGGCGCGACGCGATGCTCGACCGGTTGGGCGAGGTCGTGGTCCGTATCGGCCTCAACCTCGCGGCGGGGCAGGAGCTGGTGATCACTGCACCGCTCGACGCAGCCGGGCTGGTGCGGCGCATCACCGAGCATGCCTACAAGGCCGGCGCCTCGCTGGTGACCACCTTGTTCACCGATGAGATCGCCAAGCGCTCGCGCTTCCGCTACGCCCCCGATGCCGCCTTCGACACCGCGGCCAACTGGCTCGCCGACGGCATTGCCGAGGCCTTCCGCCGCAACGCCGCCCGCCTCGCCATCACCGGTGAGGATCCGGCTCTGCTGTCAGAGGAGGATCCCGAGCGGATCGCGCGCGCCAACCGGGCCAATTCGGTGGCCAACCAGGCCTCGCTGCAGCTGATCACCAACTTCGCGATCAACTGGAACATCATCGCCTGCGCGACGCCCGCCTGGGCGCGCACCATGTTCCCGGGCGAGCCCGAGCCGGATGCGATGGACAAGCTGTGGGACGCGATCTTCGCCGCCTCGCGGCTCGACGGCGCCGACCCGGTTGCCGCCTGGCGCGCCCATGACGAGCGGCTGCACGCTCGCGCCGCGGCTCTGGATGCCCGTCGCTATGCGGCGCTGCACTTCCGTGGGCCGGGCACCGACCTCAGCGTCGGCCTCGCCGACGGGCACAAGTGGCTCGGCGGCTCCGGAACCGCGGCCAACGGCATCACCTGCATCCCCAACATTCCGACCGAGGAGGTATTCACCACGCCGCACCGGCAGCGCGTCGAGGGGATCGTGCGCAGCACCAAGCCGCTCTCCTATCAAGGGACGCTGATCGACGGGATCGAGGTACGGTTCGAGGAGGGCCGCATCGTCGAGGCCCACGCAACGCGTGGGAGCGGCGTGCTCGACCGCGTGCTCGGCACCGACGAGGGCTCGCGCCGGCTCGGCGAGGTGGCGCTGGTGCCGCATTCGTCACCGATCTCCAGCAGTGGCCTGCTGTTCCAGAACACCCTGTTCGACGAGAACGCCGCCAGCCACATCGCATTGGGTCAGGCCTACGCGAGCTGCCTGCACGAGGCTGGGGATGCGGCGTCGCTGGCGGCACGTGGCGCGAACGCCAGCCTGATCCACATCGACTGGATGATCGGCTCGGGCGAGATCGACCTGGACGGCATCACCGGCGCCGGCGCGATCGAGCCGCTGATGCGGGCCGGAGAGTGGGTCAGCCCGGCCTGAGCGGGCCGCGCTCAAACCGCGAGCGCGGCCGCACCGCGCTGCGCTGGGCCCTGGCCGCGATTTATCTGGCCGCGGGGTGGTTCCACCTGCGCGACACCGCCGCCTTCGTGCTGATCGTGCCCGATTGGGTGCCCGATCCTTACGACACGGTGATCGCGACCGGCTGCTGCGAGATCCTGGGCGCGGTGGCACTGGCCAGCGTTCGCCTGCGCCGGCTGGCGGGGATCATGCTGGCGCTGTATGCCGTCTGCGTCTACCCGGCGAACATCAAGCACGCGGTCGACGGCATCGCGATCGGCAACACCCGGCTCGGCTGGGGCTACCACGCGCCACGGCTGGCGTTGCAGCCGTTCCTGGTGTGGTGGGCGCTGTTCTGCAGCGGGGTCATCGACTGGCCGTTCATCCGACATAAATCGGTGAATGCAGAAAGTTGATGAGAGCTGTCCTACCCGCTTCGCAACCGAGGCTGGGCCGTGGAGGTTCCCAACCGCATACCAAAACCGATCTTATTCCACGAGGTTCAGTCCATGCTTGATAACGACGCTTCCGGCGCCGACGGCTCCACGCCCGCAGACGCCTCCGCCGCGAGCGGGCGGCGTGAATGGGTACAACGGCTCGGGGGCGGCGCGGTCGGCTCCGCCGTTGCGGCATCGATCGGCGTCGCCGGGGCGGCGCTGAGCAGCAAGGCGGCCAAGGCCGCCGCCATCACCGACGCGGACATCTTCAACTTCGCGCTGAACTTCGAGTATCTCGGCGCTGAGTACTACCTCCGGGCCATCTCTGGCAGCGGGCTCAACGCGTCCCTGCTCACCGGAACCGGCACCCAGGGCACGGTGACCGGCGGCACCATGGTGCCGTTCAACGGCTCGGCGATCGAATCCTACGCCCAGCGCCTCGCGATCGACGAGATCGCCCACGTCGAGTTCATCCGTACGACGCTCGGCTCGGCGGCGATCGCAGAGCCTTCGATCAACCTGACGACCAGCTGGACCACGCTCGCGGTTGCGGCCGGGCTGATCGCAGCCGGTCAGACCTTCAACCCATTCGCCGATCCGATCTCGTTCCTGCTCGGCGCCTACGTCATCGAGGATGTCTGCGTCACCGCGCTGACCGGCGCCGCAGCCTTGCTGACCAACCCGAACAACGTCACGGCGGCGGCGGGTCTGCTCGGCACCGAGGGCTATCAGGCCGGCATGATCCGCACCTTGCTGTCCGACCTGGGCGCAGGCGTCGCCACCGACGCGATCTCCAACCTGCGGTCGGCCCTGTCGGGTGTGGTCGACGATGCCGGGACCACCATCCCCGGTAACGCCTACAACTTCATCCCCAACGACATCAACGGTTTGGCCTACACCCGCACTCCGGCGCAGGTGTTGAACATCGCCTATGGCGGCGGAGCCTCGGCAAATTTCGGCTTCTTCCCGAACCGCGTGAACGGGATCATCAACTAGGCGCCGAGCTCCGCGGGGGGGGGGGCCCCCCCGGTGACCCCCCCCGCGGGGCCCGGGTGCGGGCGCAACT
>CAXTNV010000012.1:0-51594 GCA_964245755.1 uncultured Acetobacteraceae bacterium
GATCATGGATCCCAAGGATGCCAAGGGCTTGGTCGGCGTGACCCGCGACGCCGCCGCGGCACACGTGCCGGTGATCGTCGTCGACAGCTCGATCGACCCGTCGGCACCGGTACTGACGACGATCCAGTCCAACAACGCCGAGAACGGGCGCCTGATCGGCGACTGGCTGATCAACCAGGTGAAGAACAAGGACCTCCACCTCGCGGTGCTCAGCGGCGACCAGGGCAACGTGGTCGGCGAGGCACGGCGCGACGGCGTGATGGAAGGCATCATCGAGGCGCAACTGCGCCAGCTCGGGCATGCCGGCTTCACCGTGGTCGGTCAGGGCTGGGGTGGTTGGACGCAGGAAGGCGGGGTCAAGGCGATGGAGGACCTGCTGACCGCCCATCCCGACATCAACGCCGTGCTGGCCGAGAACGACAGCATGGCGCTGGGTGCGATGCGGGCGATCCGGGACGCCGGCAAGGCCGACAAGAACATCCTGATCTTCGCCGCCGCCGACGGCCAGAAGGAAGCGGTGAAGCTGATCGCGGACGGCAAGTACGGCGCCACCGGCATGAACAACCCGGCGATCATCGGCAAGATGGCGACCGATCTCGCGGTGAAGGCGGCGACCCACCAGGTTCCCGCGGGCACGCCGAAGATCACCTTCACGCCCCCGATCGCGATCACCAAGGCCAACGCCGCGCAGTACTACAAGCCCGACGCGGTGTTCTGATCCGGATCGCGTGATGCCGAGCGAGCACGCGACCCTCCGGGAGGACGTGGACGAACCGCATGGCCTCGGTTCCGCCAGCGTCGAGATGACGGGTATCTCCAAGCTGTTCGGCGGCATCAGGGCACTCGACGACGTGTCGTTCTCGGTGCAGGCCGGCGAGGTGCACGCCCTGCTCGGCGAGAACGGCGCTGGCAAGTCGACGCTGATGAAGATCCTCGCCGGCGCCCACCAGGCGACGAGCGGCGAGATCCGCATCGGCGGCGAGAGGGTGACCATCGCGTCGCCGCACGCCTCACGCGCGCTGGGCATCGGCATCATCTACCAGGAGCTGGCCCTGGCCTCCGAGCTAACGGTGGCCGAGAACATCTTCCTCGGCGAGCTGCCGGGCCTGGTGAACGCGCGGCAGCTGCGCACCCGGGCGCGGATCCTGCTCGATGAGCTCGGCTTCTCGATCGATCCGGGTGCGGTGGTCGGGGAGCTGCCGCTCGCCTTCCAGCAGGCGGTCGAGATCGCCAAGGCAATGTCGCGCCGGGTCCGCATCCTGATCCTGGACGAGCCGACCGCGGTGCTGGCGCCGCCGGAGGTGGAGCGGCTGCTCGAGGTGGTGAAGGGCCTGTCGCGACGCGGCGTCAGCGTGGTCTACATCTCCCATCGGCTCGACGAGATCTTCCGCATCGCCGACCAGATCACCGTGCTGAAGGACGGGCGCACCGTCGGCACCTATGCCGCCGCCGGCATGGACGAGCACAGGCTGATCTCGCTCATGGTCGGGCGCGAGACCTCGCAGCTGTTCCCCAAGGTCGACCGCACGAAGGGCGAGGAACTGCTGCGTGTCGAAAACCTGTCTGCGTCCAACCTGGTCAAGGAGGTGTCGTTCACCCTGCACGCCGGCGAGGTGCTGGGCATCGCCGGCCTGATCGGCAGCGGACGCACCGAGCTCGCGCGCGCGATCTTCGGCGCAGGCGGGATCGAGGCGGGCACGGTCAGCGTGTCCGGGCGGCGGGTCTCGATCCGCACGCCGAGGCAGGGCGTGGCGGCGGGGATCGGCCTCGTGCCGGAGGACAGGAAGTCCCAGGGCCTGGTGCTTGCCCTGCCCATCCGCCAGAACGTGACCTTCACCTGCCTGCAGCGCTTCACCAACTGGTTCGGGGTGATCCGCCGCGGCGCCGAACGCACCTCGGTCGACGACGTGGCGCGGCGCACGACGATCCGCGCCCGCAACCTCGACCTGGCGGTCAGCAGCCTGTCCGGCGGCAACCAGCAGAAGGTGGTGCTGGCGAAGTGGCTCGATGCCGGCTGCAGGATCATCATCCTGGATGAGCCGACACGCGGCGTCGATGTCGGGGCGCGCGCGGAGATCTACCAGCTGATCGAGACGCTGGCAGCGAACGGTCTCGGCGTCATCGTCATCTCGTCGGATCTGATCGAGGTGATCGGCGCGTCGGACCGCATCCTGGTGATGAGCGGCGGCCGGATCAGCGGCGCCCTGTCGTCGCGCGACGAGTTCTCGGAAGCGCGCATCATGCAGCTTGCCCTGCGCAGCGCAGCGCAGGTCGGTCGCAGCGCGGCACGTGGCGGTGCCGGATCGGGAGAGGCCTGATGGCGGTGGTGCAGACAGCCGGACGTTCCGGCGGCAGCGGGGCGCGGCGCTTCGATGCCAGATCCTTCGCCGCCAACACCAGCACGATCGCGATCTTCGTGGTGCTGGTGCTCGTCGCGAGCTTCATCTCGACCAGCTTCCTCAGCAGCCGCAACATCGAGAACGTGCTGCGCCAGGTGGCCAGCACCGGGGTGATCTCGATGGGCATGCTGCTGGTCATCCTGACCGGCGGCATCGACCTGTCGGTGGGCTCGGTCGCCGCACTCGGCAGCATCCTGTGCGCGTCGCTGCTCACGACCATGTCGCTCTCGGCGGCGATCCCGCTCAGCCTAGCCGCCGGTGGCGCGCTGGGCGCCCTCGCCGGCTACTTCGTCGCGGTGCGCCGCATGCCCGCCTTCGTGGTCACGCTGGCCGTGATGACCATCGCACGGGGCACCGCGCTGATCGTCTCCGAGGGCCACCCGATCTTCATCGGCGACAACGGCACCTGGCTCGACAGCGGGTTCAACCGCGGCAGCCTGCTCGGCATCCCGATGCCGGTGCTGCTCATGCTGCTGGTGTTCGCCGCGACCGCGTTCGTGCTGCGCCTCACCGCATATGGCCGGCTGATCGTGGCGATCGGCTCCAACAGCGAGGCGGTGCGACTCTCCGGCGTGCGGGTGATGCCGCGTATCTTCTCGGTCTACGTCGTGTCCGGGGTGCTGTCGGCGCTCGGCGGCATCGTCATCACCGCCCGCTCCGGCGTCGGCTCCCCGGTGGTCGGCATCGGCATGGAGCTGGACGTGATCGCCGCGGTGGTGATCGGCGGCGCCAGCCTGATGGGCGGCCGCGGCACCGCGCTCAACACCCTGATCGGCGTGCTGACCCTGGGCGTGATCGGCAACATCATGAACCTGCTGAACGTGCCGGGCTATCATCAGGAGGTGGTCAAGGGGATCATCATCCTCGTCGCGGTGCTGCTGCAATCCTCGTTCTGGCCGCGCCGGGCGTGACGGTGCGGGCGGAGCGGGACCTGCTGCTGGCGGTCGACGTCGGCACCGGCAGCGTACGCGCCGCCCTGCTGACAGCGTCCGGCGACACGCTGGCGTTCGCCGCCGAGGAGCACGAGCAGATCGTGCCGCAATACGGCTGGTCCGAGCAGCGTCCGGACGACTGGTGGGCGGGCGCGGTCGCCGTGATCCGCCGCGTGCTCGACATGCTGCCGGGTGCGGCCAGCCGGGTCGCGGCCATCGGCGCCTGCGGCCAGATGCACGCCACCGTGCTGGTGGATGCCGACGGCCGGCCGGCGCTGGAGGCGGTGCCGCTGTGGAACGACAAGCGCAACCGCGCGGAGCTCGACGGCTTCATGCGCGACCAGCCCTGGCAGGCGCTGCTGCCGGTGGCGGGCAACCCGCCCTCGGTGGCGTGGTGGGGCTTCAAGCTGCAGTGGCTGAAGACGCACCGGCCGAGCGAGTATGCGCGGACGGCGCAGGTCCTGAGCCCCAAGGACTGGATCAACTTCAAGCTGACCGGTGCCGCCGCCATCGATGCGCCGGAAGCCTCCTGCACCTACCTGTTCGACGTGCGGCTCGGCGGCTGGAGCGAGGCGCTGGCGCGGCGTCTGGGCATCGACGCGGGGTTGCTGCCGCCGATCCGTGAGCCGTTCGAGGTGCTGGCCGGGGTGTCGCGACGGGCGGCGACCGAGACCGGGTTGCCGCAGGGGATCCCCGTGGTGGTCGGGATCAGCGACTATCCGGCGGCCTTGCTGGGGTCCGGCGTCATCGAGCCCGGCCTCGCCTCCGACGTGACCGGCACCTCGACCCTGCTGACCCTGTGCACCGCGGCGCCGGTGCTGGATCCGATCATCAGCAACGTGCGCGGCGCGCTGCCGAACTGGTCTGCCTTCACCATCCTGGACGCGGGCGGGGATGCGATGCGCTGGGCGAGGCGCGCGTTCCACGAGAAGGGCTACGGCTACGACCGCGTCGTCGCCCTGGCCGCGGAAGCGCCGGCGGGGGCCGGCATGCTGCTGTTCCTGCCCTACCTCAACGGCGAGCGCCTCGGTGAACGCACAAACTCGCGCGCGCAGTTCATCGGCCTGACCAGTGCGCACGGCACCGGAGAGCTGCATCGAGCGGTGATGGAAGGGGTCGCGTTTGCCGCCGCCCGCAACCTGGCGATCATGGAGGCGGCCGGCAACCGGCTCGACCGCATGGTGGCGGCCGGCGGCGGCGCCAGGACGGGGTTGTGGCTGGAGATCAAGGCCAGCCTGTACGGCTGCCCGATCCTGACCACCGCGGCCGAGGAGTGCGGCGTGCTCGGCTGCGCGATGCTGGCCGGCACCGGGATCGGGCTCTACCCGGACCTGTCCGCCGCGGCATCGCGGCTGGTGCATTTCACCGGCGAGATCCAGCCCAACCCGCGCTGGTCGGACACCTACGCCCGCCTCAGGCCGGTGTTCGACCGCGCCTACGAGAACAGCCAGGTCTACTGGACGATGCTGGAGGCCGCCGAGGCGGCGGCCGACGGGGACCAGCGACCGCTCGCCTGAAGCCTGGTCGCGGAAATTCCGTATCGACACCCTGCCTGGACAGATGCCACCCTGGCGCCGGCTCGCGATGCGCCGCCGCGGCGGCGTGGCGCACCGAGTCGCTGGTTGTCACATCGACCGGGAGATGATCATGCCCGGTGTCGAGAAGCGGCGGAGGATGATCGGAGTGGGGTTCACGCAGTTCAGGGACGTGGCGATCACGAGGCTCGCACCGTCCTCGCTGCCGCGTCCTCGCCTCCGGCCGCTGCTGCTGCCGCTGCTCCTGGTTCTGACCTCCTGCGGCGGCGCCGTGCTTGATCCGAAGGGTCCGGTCGGGATCGCCGAGAAGACGATCCTGTTCGACAGTCTGGTGATCATGCTGGTGATCGTGGTGCCGACGATCCTGGCGACGCTCGCGTTCGCCTGGTGGTTCCGCGCCACCAATCGGCGCGCGACCTACATGCCGCACTGGGTGTATTCCGGCCGCATCGAGCTGCTTACCTGGGGCATTCCGCTGCTCACCATCATGCTGCTCGGCGGGGTAACCTGGATCGGCTCGCACGAGCTCGACCCCGGCACGCGGCTCGCGTCGGACAAGCCGGCGCTCGAGGTGCAGGTGGTCTCGTTGGACTGGAAGTGGCTGTTCATCTATCCCGCGCAGAACATCGCCAGCGTCAACGAGCTGGTCATCCCGGTCGGCACTCCGGTGCACTTCTCGCTCACCTCGGCGAGCGTGATGAACGCCTTCTTCGTCCCGCAGCTGGGCAGCATGATCTACACGATGAACGGCATGGCCACGCAGCTCAACCTGAGCGCCGACGTGGCGGGGGACTTCCCCGGGCTGTCCAGCCACTACAGCGGCGACGGCTTCTCCGACATGCATTTCCAGGTGCACGCGGTGCCGCAGCAGGGTTTCGCCTCCTGGGTCGCCGCGACCGGTCGCGCCGGGCCGGTGCTCGACACCGCCGCCTATCGCGGCCTCGCCAGGCAGAGCATCAACGAGCACCCGATGACCTTCAGCAAGGCGGATCCCGCGCTGTTCCAGAAGATCGTGGAGCAGGTGCTGCCGCCGGCAGCCGGACCGCATGCCGGCAATCCCGACCCCGGCACATCCTCACGGACGGAGTGACAGCATGTTCGGCAAGCTCACCTGGAGCTCCATCCCGTTCGATCAGCCGCTCCCCATGGTCGCCTCGGCGGTGGTTGGTCTGGTTCTCCTGGGCATCATCGCCACCATCGTCCTGAAAGGCTGGCTGCCGTACCTGTGGAGCGAGTGGATCACCAGCGTCGACCACAAGCGCATTGGCGTCATGTACACCCTGCTCGCCCTGGTGATGCTGCTGCGCGGCTTCTCGGATGCGATCATGATGCGCTCGCAGCAGGCGCTGGCCTTCCGTTCGCCGGGCTACCTGCCGCCCGAGCACTACAACCAGATCTTCTCCGCCCACGGCACGCTGATGATCTTCTTCGTGGCCATGCCGTTCGTCATCGGGCTGATGAACTTCGTCGTGCCGCTGCAGCTCGGCGCCCGCGACGTGGCCTTCCCCACGCTGAACTCGGTGGGCTTCTGGCTGACCGCGACCGGTGCGCTGCTGGTCAACGTCTCGCTGGTGGTCGGCGAGTTCGCCCGCACCGGCTGGCTGCCGTATCCGCCGCTCTCCGAGCTCGCCTACTCGCCCGGTGTCGGTGTCGACTACTACCTCTGGGCGCTGCAGATCTCAGGGGTCGGGACGCTGATGTCCGGCGTCAACCTGGTCACCACCATCCTGAAGATCCACGCTCCCGGCATGACCTACCTGCGCATGCCGATGTTCTGCTGGACCTCGCTCGCGTCGAACCTGCTGATCGTCGCCGCCTTCCCGATCCTGACCGCGACGCTGGCGATGCTGCTGCTCGACCGCTACCTCGGCTTTCATTTCTTCACCAACGACCATGGCGGCAACGTCATGATGTTCATGAACCTCATCTGGGCCTGGGGCCATCCGGAGGTGTACATCCTCATCCTGCCGGCGTTCGGCGTGTTCTCGGAGGTGGTCTCCACCTTCTCCGAGAAGCCGCTGTTCGGCTACCGCTCGATGGTCATCGCGACGATGGCGATCTGCATCCTCGCCTTCATGGTCTGGCTGCACCACTTCTTCACCATGGGCGCCGGTGCCGACGTCAACGCCATCTTCGGCATCATGACCATGATCATCGCCGTGCCGACCGGGGTGAAGGTGTTCAACTGGCTGTTCACCATGTTCGGCGGCCGGGTCGTGTTCTCGGTGCCGATGCTGTGGTCGCTAGGCTTCATGGTCACCTTCGTGCTCGGCGGCATGACCGGCGTGCTGCTCGCGGTGCCGCCGGCGGACTTCGTCCTGCACAACAGCCTGTTCCTGGTCGCGCATTTCCACAACGTCATCATCGGCGGCGTGCTGTTCGGCGCCTTCGCCGGCTACAACTACTGGTTCCCGAAGGCGTTCGGCTTCCGCCTGCACGAGGGTCTCGGGAAGGCATCGTTCTGGTGCTGGATCACCGGCTTCTACGTCGCCTTCATGCCGCTCTACGTGCTCGGCTTCCTTGGCATGACGCGCCGGATGCAGCACTACGACAACCCGGCATGGCGCCCCTGGCTGCTGGTCGCCGCGGGCGGCGCCGTCATCATCCTCGCCGGCATCGTGCTGCAGGTCGCGCAGATCGTGGTCAGCATCCGCCAGCGCGAGCAGCTGCGCGACGAGACCGGGGATCCCTGGAACGGCCGTTCGCTGGAATGGGCGACCGCTTCGCCGCCGCCCGCCTTCAACTTCGCCATGCTGCCCGAGGTGGATGGCGAGGAGGCCTACTGGGGGGTCAAGCAGCGTGCCCTGGAACAGGCGCATCTTCCCGAGGAGCCGGACTACGCTGACATCGAGATGCCGCGCAACAGCCCGACCGGCTTCATCTGCGCCTTCTTCTCCAGCTTCATGGGCTTCGCGCTGATCTGGCACATCTGGTGGCTGGTGATCGTGGGCCTGCTGGGGGCGTTCGCGACCTTCGTCGTCTTCGCCTGGCGCGACAACGACGAATACGTCATCCCGGCAGCGGTAGTGGCGAGGATCGACCGGGCCAACCGCCGAGCCCGCAGCGACGCCCTCGCCGATCTGCACGCGGCGCAAGCGGCACAATGAGCGCTTCCCAGGGCAGCGCCCGCCATGGTGCGGTCGGTCATGCCGATCCGCATCGCCTCGGCAGGAGCCGGTCAGAACTGGACCGGCGAGCCACATCCGAACATGCCGCCAAGGAACTGCCTTCCAAGCGGATCGTCACCGGCTACGGCTTCTGGATCTTCCTGATCAGCGACATCATCATGTTCTCGGCCTTCTTCGCCGCCTACACGGTGCTGGTCGGCGAGACCGCCGGGGGTCCGAGCGGACGGCAGCTGTTCGACCTCGGCAACACCGAGATCGAGACCGCCTGCCTGCTCGCCTCGAGCTTCACCTGCGGGCTGGCCAGCATCGCCAGCCGGGCACGCAGCAAGCCCTGGTTCTACGCCGCGATGCTGGCCACCCTCGGGTTCGGCGCCATCTTCCTCGGGCTCGAGATCCACGAGTTCGCCGGCATGGTCGCCATGGGCGACGGCCCGACCCGCAGCGCCTTCCTGTCCGGCTTCTTCGCCCTGGTGGGTTGCCACGGACTGCACGTGACCCTGGGGCTCCTGTGGCTGATGACGATGATGGCCCAGGTCTACGCCAAGGGCTACCGCGCCGACATCCTGCGCCGGCTGCTCTGCTTCAGCCTGTTCTGGCACACGCTCGACATCATCTGGGTCGCCCTGTTCACCGTGGTCTATTGCGACGGAGTGCATCCATGAGCCACAGCCACATCGCCGAAGGCGCGGACCTGCATCACGCCGACACCGCACCCGGCGACGAGCGCGCGGACGGCAACGAGATCGCCCAGGGCGTACGCAGCTACCTGGTCGGCATCATCCTCGCCACCCTGCTCACCATCGTGTCCTTCACCGTCGCGCGCACCACCCTGGTTTGGACACCGAGCATTCCGGTGGCGCTGTTCGTGCTCGCGGTCGCGCAGGTCGGCATCCACATCGTGTTCTTCCTGCACATCACCAGCGGCCCGGACAGCATCAACAACGTCATGGCGCTCGCCTTCGGGGTGCTGATCGTCACCCTGCTGATCGGCGGATCGCTGTGGATCATGACACACCTCAACCACAACATGCTGCCGATGGACCGCATCATGCAGATGCAGCGATAGAGCCATCGCGTGGCCGACAGTCAACCGGTTCGTCCGCCTCGGATCCTGCCCGCTGCGGCGTAGCGCCCGACGATGAACCCGGTGCGCACGACCGGGTGGGCGCACCCCGACAGCCGGAGCAGAATGCGCTCCCGGTGCAGGCGTCTTACGACCTCTGCCGCAGCGCCTGCGATCGAGACAGGCTCGTGTTCGGCAGCGTCGACCCTCAGTAGTAGCGCCAGTAGCGACGGTGGTGCCGATCGTAGGCTCGTGCGCGATGATGCCAATGCTGCCCGTGCCAGTAGTAGTGCGGGCCGGCCCATCCCGGAGGCGGCGGCGGATATGGCTGCGCGCCGGCGTTCGACGCAGCGCCCAGGACGCCGGCGACGACGGCAGCGGACATGATCTGCCTGCCAAGGGTAACGATAAAGGTCTTCATCCTTTTTATCCCTCGCAGCCCTGCCCGCGATGATAACGAAACCGCACTGGAAGATGCAAGATCGGGCGATGCAGAAGCGTGTGGAGATGCGACGCCTGGCTGGACGGGCGGACCGCACGATCGGGAACGCGATGGTCCGCGCCTGCTTCCGCACGCCGCATACGCCCGCCGGCAGCACCTCCTGCAACGCCCTGTGCCGCCGGCGAGCGACCGGGCCCGCTCGCACCCGCGCCGTCACGACCCCGTCCCGGACACGACATCAAGCGATCGAGGACAGCTGGCGGCTCTGGGACAGATCGAAGTCGCAGGCCAGAAACCGACGTTGCAGGATGATCGCCGCCCCGAGAACAGGTGCATCCGCGCCGAGCCTCGAGATCATGATCGCCGGGAGTTTCTGAGCAGGCAGGAGGTCATCGCGCATCGCGCGCTCGACGTCGTCGCCGCACTCCTCGAGCAGCATCGCCGCCGGACCACCGAGCACGAAGCGATCAGGATCGAGTGCTGCGGCAAGAACCGCGAGCCCACGCCCGAGATGCCCGGCCCACCGTTCCAGTGCCGCCCTGGCGGTGTGCTGCTGCTGCTTCACCGCGGTCAGGAACTCGAGCAGGGTCGCTGCCCGACCCCCGTGCCCGCCGAAATCCGCGAGCAGCGCCCTGATGCCGACGAAGCTTTCGAGCGACCCAGGTAGCGTGGATCCAGGCGTGCCGCCATGCTCGTGCAGTGGAATGTGACCGATCTCGCCTGCGGATCCATGGTGTCCGCGCACGAGCCCGCCGTTGGCGACGACGCCACCGCCGACCCCGACGTCCAGCAGAATATAGACCGCATCGGCCGGGGCCGCCGCGGCGTCCTGGGAAAGCTCGGCCATCGCGAAGGCATTCGCGTCGTTCTCCGTCATGATCGAGGAGAAGCCCGTCAGGCGGGTCTCGACCATTCGCCTCAAACCCACATCGCGCCATCCCAGGAACGGTGCGCGAATGACGTGGCCCTGTGGAGAGACAAGGCCCGCGACGGCTATCGCCAGGCCACGGACCTGTGCAGAGGCAGTTCGACGGTGCAGGCCCTTCACCTTGGCGACGAGCATCTCCACCACAGCTGGCGGATCGGCCCGATCGGGATCGAAGCTGCCTTCGCTCCGGCAGATGACCTTGCCCCCGAGATCCATGCCGATGATCCTGATCCGGCCGACGCCGATCTCGGCACCGAGGAAGACGGCGTGCGCGCCGTTCAGTTCGACCAGGTTTCCCGGACGACCAGCGCGCGACCCGCCCCTCTCCTTGTCCGTCGCGGCAGCGTCTTTCACCAGCCCTGCCTGGGTGAGATTGTCGATCAGGTTGCCGGCTGTGGAGCGCATCAACCCGAGCTCGCGACCGAGATCGGCACGCGTCATGGATCCGCCTCGGAGAAGCGCATCGAGCACCCGTCGCTCATTGATGTGCCGGACGGTACTGGGCGTCGCCATCGTGATGCCTATCCTGCGAACCCGTGCGGCTTGAGCCGCAGCCCGAAGCTGCAGACGGGTGTCAACAACTGGAGAAGCCACCATCGATGGGAAGCGTCACGCCGGAGATCATCGAGGCGCCGTCGCCCAGCAGGAACACGATCGGCGCCGCGATCTCGGCCTCCGAAGCCCAACGGTGCAACGGCATGTTGTTGAGGAAGGGTTCACCGATTTCCGGCCGTCCCCAGTAGAACGCCGACATTTCCGTCATCACCACGGTCGGGTTGACACTGTTCACGCGTATCCCGAAGCGGCCCAGTTCGAGGGCCGAGACGCGCGTGATGCTGTCCAGCGCCGCCTTCGATGCAGCGTAGGAGATGTGGCCCGACAGGGCGACGAGCGCCGCCTGACTCGACACGTTGACGATGGCGCCGCCGTTGCCGAGGCGTATCATCGACTGCGACGCGTACTTCGTCACCAGCAGCGCGCCGCGGGTGTTGATGGCGATCGCCTTGTCGAACACCTCGATGTCGGTGTCCATCGGTGTCGCGATCTCGCCGCCGAAACCGCCGCAATTCACGACACCCCAGATGTCCAGTCCTTCGAGGGCCTTTCGTACGTCCGCCTCCGAAGACAGTTCGAACTGGAGCGTGCGACAGCCTGTCTCGGCCGCGAGCTTCTCGAGGGCGCGCTCCGACCTGCCGCCGGCGATCACGTCCGCTCCGGCCGCGACGAGTTGCCGGACGGTCGCGCCGCCGATACCGCCGCTCGCACCGGTGACCAGCACGCCGCGTCCATCAAGTCCCCACATGATCCCATCCCTGCATCGAAGGCGGTTCGTCACGCTCGAAGCGCCGAGGCGCTTTCCTACAATTAGTTTGCTTGCAATGCAAACATATTGTAGAGGATGCGGGATCGGCGAGCGGACGCGGTTGCAGTAGGCCCTTCGCGATCGAGCGCGCCGCGCTCGTTGCCGAGGCAGTTGCCGGCGATGGCCGGGGGCGCCTGCTCGATCGTCGGCCATGGCCTGCTTGCGAGACCGACCCAGGCTGCGCACGACGATGAAGCGGCCGTCGACCGGGTGTCCAGCCGCAGGCGCCGCGCGACGATCGGCCGTTCAACCCGGATGGAGGATGCGATGCGTTTCGAGAACAAGACCGTGCTGGTCACCGGCGGCACCGGGGGCATCGGCAGGGAGATCGCCCGGCGCTTCGTCGGTGAGGGCGCCCGTGTGGCCGTGGCCGACATCTCTCGGGAGCAGGCGGAAGCGGTCGCTGTCGCCCTGGCCGGAGAGCTGGCCGGAGAGCTGGCCGGAGAGACTGTGGGCTTTGACGTCGATGTCACCGACAACGTGTCGATCCAGGCGCTGGTCGCGGACGTGGCCGTGCGGCTCGGCCCGATCGACATCCTGATCAACAATGCCGGCATCTGGGACATGGAGCCGCTCCTGCAGGTGACGGCGGAGCGTTACGATCGATTGTTCGCGGTGAACGTGCGTGGCTTCTTCTTCACGCTGCAGGCCGTTGCTCGACACATGGTGGAGGCAGGCCGGCGCGGCGTGATCGTCAACACGGCATCGCAGGCCGGGCGCCGTGGCGAAGCCGCCTCCTCCATCTACGCGGCGACGAAGGCCACGGTGATCAGCCTGTCGCAGTCCGCCGCCCTCGCCCTGATCGACAAAGGCATTCGCGTCAATGCCATCGCGCCCGGCGTGGTCGACACGCCGATGTGGGCGAAAGTGGACGCCTTCTTCGCCCAACAGAACGGTCTTCGTCCCGGCGACAAGACGGAACAGGTGCGCTCGACGATCCCCTACGGCCGCCTTGCCGATCCGCGCGAGATCGCCGCCGCGGCGATGTTCCTCGCATCGGACGACGCCGAGTACATCGTCGGCCAAACGCTCAACGTCGATGGCGGCAACGTGCTGAGCTGAGCGTGGAGCTGGCTCGTGTTCCCCGCACCGGGGGCGCCGGCCGCGGTGCGTCTGGCAGACCGGCAACGGGGCGGCCGCCGGTTGACACGATAATCAAGATCGCCACAGTCGATGAAGCAACGTTGTCGGACAGGCGGCGACGACGGGAGATGAGATGCCACAGGCTCGCCGACCTCCTCCCCGCGCGCCGCTCGGACCGCTGATCGTGATCGCGTCGGTGGTCGCGGTCACCGCCGCGGCGTTCGTCTACACGGCGGGCTGGCTCTCCCCGGATCGGCTGACCCCGTCGCGGCTCGTGGCTGGTTTCGGCGGTCCGGTGCCGTCCGATCTGGGCCACCGGCGCAACCACGCCAAGGGCGTGTGCTTCACGGGACGGTTCGAGGCCAACGGTGCCGGCACGGTGCTGTCCCGGGCCGCGGTGTTCGCGACCGGCTCCTATCCGGTGGTCGGCCGGTTCAATCTCGGCACTCCCGATCCGGCAGCCAAGGATGCCAGCGTGCGTATACGCGGGCTCAGCATCCAGGTCAGGCCGCCGGGCGGTCAGGAATGGCGCAGCGGGATGATCACGGCGCCGTTCTTCCCGGTCTCCACGCCGCAGGCCTTCTACGCCCTGCTGAGCGCCAGCGGCTCGAAGGACCCGAACGCCATGGCCGCCTTCATCGCCGGCCACCCGGAGTTCAAGCCGTTCGGCGCCTGGGCCAAGGGCGGCCCCTGGACCGGCTCCTATGCCGAGGAGCGCTATAACGGACTCGACTCCTTCCGTTTCGCCGATGCCGCGGGCACCGTGCATGCGGTGCGCTGGTCGCTGCTGCCGGCGACGCGGCCGGTCACGGTCGATCCCGCCAAGCTGGACGCCGGCGGTCCCGACCTGCTGGAGCAGGAGATCACCAGGCGGGTGCGCTCCGGCCCGGTGCGCTGGACGATGCAGGTGACGGTGGCCGATCCCTCTGATCCCATCGCCGATCCCAGCAAACCGTGGCCCGCGGACCGGCATACGGTCGATGTCGGCACGCTGGTGGTGAGCCAGGTGCAGCCGGAACTCGACGGACCCTGCCGCGACATAAACTACGACCCGACCGTGCTGCCGGACGGCATCGCCACCTCGGACGACCCTTTCCCGGCGGCGCGCTCGGCAGCCTACGCGGTCTCGTACGACCGGCGCGCGGCGGAGGCTGCGGACTATCCGCGCATGGCGCCTGCGCATGCGGAGGGAACACAGCCATG
Organism: uncultured Acetobacteraceae bacterium; assembly: GCA_964245755.1. GTDB lineage: Bacteria > Pseudomonadota > Alphaproteobacteria > Acetobacterales > Acetobacteraceae > Lichenicoccus. The sequence continues at coordinate 14,077 of CAXTNV010000012.1, forward strand.
ACCGCCACCATCGTCCCGCCCCGCTTCACGCCGCTGCAGCGCGTGCTGCACTGGTCGATGGCAGCTTGCATCCTGGCCATGCTGTTCATCGGCGTCGGCATGGTCTCGACGATCAGCCAGCGCTACCTGACGTTGGTGTCGATCCACAAGCCTCTCGGAATCGCCATCCTGCTGCTCGTTCTCGTGCGGATCGCGCTGCGCCTGCGTTGCGGCGCGCCGCCGCTGCCGGCCGACCTGCCGGAGCCGATGAAGCTTGCGGCCCAGCTGTCGCACTACGCCTTCTACGCGTTGATGCTGGCGATGCCGCTGATCGGCTGGGGCATGCTGTCCGCGGCGGCCTACCCGGTGCAGGTGCTGGGCTTCACCCTGCCGCCGATCCTGCCGCAGAGCGACATGCTGCACAGCCTGCTGTGGAACGCGCACCGGCTGCTCGCCTTCGCCTTCTTCGCGCTGATCCTGGTACATCTCAGCGCCGCGTTGTTCCATGCGCTGATCCGCCGCGACGGAGTGTTCGAGGCGATGGCTCCGGTACCGGACCGATCCGTCGCCAGCCCGGCGGAATAGCCGTTCGGACGCCGCACGATCGCGCAGCCGGAACAGGGTCGCCGATCGACCGCGGCCAATTACGTGTGGAACCCTGCCGACCGGCTTTTTCAAGGACTTCGATGATGACGCGCAGCATTCTCCGATGCCTGCTCATGGCTGCTCCCGCGCTCTGCCTCGGCCACGTCGGCCGAGCAGCGGATCAGGCGAACGCACCGACGGTGGCGGCTGGTCATCGCGAGATCCTGCTGCAGGCCAACCATTCATGGAACGGCAAGCCCTACACACGATATCCGACCGGGCAGCCGCAGCTGACGATGATCCGGGTGCGTATACCACCGCGCACGGCCCTTCCGTGGCACACCCATCCGTTCCCCAACGCGGGCTACGTCCTGTCCGGCGACCTCACGATCCAGGACCGGGACAGCGGCAAGAGCCACACCTTTCATGCAGGCGAGGCTTTCGCCGAGTCGGTGGACGACGTGCACCGCGGCGTTGCAGGAGATGAACCGACGGTTCTGATCCTGACCTACGCGGGAGCCGGGAACACGCCGACCTCGACGCCGATCAAGGGAGGAAAACAGGAATATTGAGCGCGGCGGCCGGAAGCTCCGCTCCGGGCCCGGCGCCCTCACCGGGCCCCGCGTCGCTTACGCAGGGCGGCTAGAGGTAGCGACCACCCCGGGCGAGCACCTCGATCTTGTAGCCGTCCGGATCGGTGAGGAAGAAGAACCGCGCCAGCTGCTTGTCCTCGAAGGAGAGAGCGTTCGGCGTTGTCACCGTGCATCCGAGCGCTCGCAGCCTGGCATGCTCGGCGTCCAGGTCGTCCACCGAAACCGCCAGATGCCCGTAGCCGTTTCCGAGCTCGTAGACCTCGTCCCGCTTCTCGTTCACCGTCAGTTCAAGCTCGAACGTGCCTTCGCCGTCTCGCAGATAGAGCAGCGTGAAGCCGTCCATCGGGTAGCGGTCCTGCACCGACAGCAGCAGCGCCTTCTCGTAGAACGACACCGACACCGCCTCGTCGCGCACGCGGATCATGCTGTGGATCATCTTCGGCATTGCGGTCCCTCCGAGCCATCCCCGTGCCACAGGGCGCGGTAGAAGCGGCTTCGGGAAACGCCCAGATGCCTCACGGTTTCATTGACGCTGTCACCGGCAGAAGCCGCCATCAGCGGGCTCGCCCGGATGACCACACTGCCGCCAGACCCTGCAGGCCGGCCAGCCGCGGCAGCGCCTCCGGCACCAGGTCTCCTTCGTGAACGAAGGGGCACGGCTCGCGGCCACGGCGCCACGGCGGTAATCGTGGTAACCAGAATACCGGACTGGCAGACGGAGTTCCTGACATGGCGACCTTGACCGTAGTGGCTAAGCTGATGGCGAGGGCAGGCTCCGAAGAAGAGCTGGCGACGCGCCTGCGGGCATTGGTCGCGCCGACGCAGGCCGAGGCGGGCTGCCTGCGCTACGAGCTGAACCATTCGCACGAACAGCCCGGGCTGTTCGTGTTCTGTGAGAGCTGGGAGAGCCGCCCCCTGTGGGAGGCTCACATGAACTCGCCGCATCTGGTCGAGTTCAGCCAGGTACAGGGCGAGCTGACCGAGAGCTGGGAGCTGTTCGTAGGCGAGCCGGTCTAACCTGGAGAGGACGATGAGGATCACCTTCTACGCCCACGCGAGCTTCCGGCTGGAGGCCGACGGGGTCGCTTTGATCACCGACCCGTATACCCCCGGGCCGGACGCCAGCGGCTTCGAGCGGATCGACGAGCCGGCCGATCTGGTGATCATGAGCTCGGCGACCGATGACTTCCATTCCGACCCGAGCCACGTCCTGGGTAACCCGGTGGTGGTCAACGCTCTGAGGCTGCCGCCTGAAGGCACGACGGCGTGCGGGATCACGATCCGCGGCTTCGAGGCCTACGAGAGCCGGACCTTCGACTACCAGGGCGAGTTGGGCCGCGATCCGGACGCGAACGCGCTCTACCTGTTCACGCTGGGCGGCCTGCGCGTGCTGCACATGGGTGACATCGGCAATGCGCTCGCGCCGGAGCATCTCGATGCGCTGAGCGGGCAGGTCGATGTCATGCTGGCGCTGACCGGGGCGCACGCCACGATCGCTCTGGACGACCTGGACGCGGCGATCAAGGCGATCGGCCCGCGGGCGGTGATTCCGATGCACTACCACCATCCCCGCGGCGTGCTGAAAATCGAGCCGGTCGAACGCTTCCTCGAACGGCTGCCGCTTGAGCGGGTCACGCGCGTGGCTGGCCCGGTGCTGGAGCTGACGCCGGAGACCCTGCCGCCGGTGTCATCCTTGCCGCATGTCTACGTGCTGGAGCAGTCGCGCTGAGCCGAGGCCACGGGGTGCGCCGGTCGCGGCCGACCTGCAGAAGTCGAAGAATAAGCCGCTCACCGTGGCGAGATGGCCGACAGCGATCTCAGCGTCATACGGCAGGTCCTGATCGCACCCATGCAGAGGGACCTGCCAGTGTGCCGTTCGAAAAGCCGCCGCTCCGGTAGTCGACGTTCGTTTGGTCCGGTACCCACGGCACCGTGTCGTCGGTCACGCCTAGCGCGGTCGGCTTGCACTGCGAACGCGTATACCCAGCCGGCCAGGGTGATCCGGACAGCTCGAGGTCGGCCGAGCTGGGACGATGAGGAAGCCGGGTTCGACCGCAGGCATGTCTCGGTCGAGTTCCGCCGAATGCTTCGGGCTTCAGGTCGGGCTTCCAGCACCGGGCCTAAAAGGCGGCCCGTGCCGTTGACCGGGTATGCTCCTGCCAGTGCCTTCAGCAGCGCGTTGCGTCCGACAGTCGGCATCGCGCCTGCGCGTTTACACGCTACGGTTCGTCTGGATGGAGCGGCGAGGCGAGAACGGGTGCGACCCCTCCGCCTGTTGTATGGCCTGCATGTGGCGCTCCCGGCAACCTCGCTATCGGCGCCGTCAGCACCGCACGCAGCCCGGGGAGGTTGTCGCTGTAGACGAGGGTGCCACCGAGCTGGACGACTAGGCCGTCGATCATCCGTGAACCGAAGCCTTTGCGCGATGTGGCCCTGCCACCGCCCTTGTCGGCGACGCTGAGCTGAAACTCCCTCTCCTCGACGGTCAAGCGCACCTCAAGGGGACCGGGAGTCCCGCCATAGGCGTATTTGTTGGCGTTGATCACCAGCTCGGTCAGCACCAGACCCAGCGCTACCGCCCTGTCGATCGGGATCGTCAGCGGCGCGAGTTCGAGCGAGAGGTGCCGCGCCCACTCCTGCCCCATCGCCGTAACGGTGTCGGCGCCGAGCTCCTCGATGTAGCGGGCCATGTCGACGACCTGAAGCTGATCCCCGTGGTAGAGCCTGCGGTGGACTAACGCGATGGCGCTCAAGCGGCGACGCGCCTCGTCCAGTGCGGTTCCGACCTCCGGATTCCGCGATGCCCGCCCCTGCTGGGAAAGGAAGCTCGAGACGAGCTGCAGGCTGTTCTGCACCCGATGGTTGACCTCGCCGATCAGGAAGTCCTTCTGCTCCAGCAACTGGTCCTTGTCGTGCAGGATCTGCGTGAGCTGTCGGTTGAGCTGCTTCACGCGCCGGTTCTGCAGCACCTCCAGCAGGCCCCTGCGCAGTCGCCGTGCGGCCTCGATCTGCGGAACGCTCCAGGGACGGGCGCGTCCGCGGACCATTTCCTGCCACGCCTCGAAGGAGGTCCGCGGGGTCAGGATGCCATCCACCCCCGAAGTCTCCTTGTCATGCGGATTGCCCGCCCAGTTGACCACCTCGACCTTTTCGATCCTGAACCACAGCACGAGCCAGGGCTGATCCGCCAACATGGTTACAGCCAGCAGACCGCTGCCGGTGGCGCGGAAGGCGTGCGCGTCGGGATAGGCCTCCTCAAGCCAATTTGTCGCGTAGGTGCTGTCATCCGTGCGGCTGGACACCCAGGTCGCGAGGCGGCGGACCGCATCGGTGCTGGGCGTCACGCCGTCCGAGACCAGCTCGTCACCGCGCAACACCACCACGCCGTCGGCGTCGAACATCCGTCGCAACTCGCCCATGTGGTTGGACAGCACTAGATCCAGCGTGCCGTCCCGGGACAGCAGCCTGATGATGTCCTCCTCGAAGCTGCGCAGCCGGATGCGCTGGCGGTAACCCTCCGCTTCGTCCTTCGCCTTGATCTGTCGTGCCAGCGTCCCGGCGAGCGCGCGGCATGCGGCACGTACATCGTAGGGCATCAATCGCGGAGTCTGGTTGTGACAGGCGATCAGGCCCCAGAGCTTGCCGTCCCTGACGATCGAGACGGAGGCGGACGCGACGACCCCCATGTTCGAAAGATACTGCAGATGGATCGGCGACACACTGCGCAGGCTGCTGTCGCTCATGTCCAACGGATCGGTCCCCGTCCAGGCGGGACGCAGCGCCGCAGGCTGATAGGTGATGTTCGGAATGACGCGGGTCAGGTTGCGGACATAGAGCGCCCTGGCCTGACGCGGAATGTCGGAGGCAGGAAAATGATGGTTGAGGAAGGCGTGCGTATCGGCCCGCCGTGCCTCCGCGAGCACCCGGCCGGCGTCGTCGTCCAGGAAGTGATAGACCATCACCCGGTCGAACTCGGTCAGGCTGTGGAATGCGATGGCCGCGCGTTCGCACAATGCCTGCAAGGACCCGCTACGCTCGAAAACGCTCGCCGCTGCCTCCAAGTGGTCCAGCCTCACCGAGGCCGGCATCGCAGACGGGGACGCGGGTTCCAGCTCGATCATGAGATGATGACCGCTGAAATGCGCGCTCACGTCGAATGTCTCGCCGGAGGCCGCCGCAAGCTGACCGATGAACCCGGATGTTATGCTCGATCGAACCAGCGCCGCAGCGCGGCCGGCAAGCGATCCGCCGAGCACGTGCTCCAGGAGCAGCTTGTCCCAACCGGTGATCCCGAGCCTTCCCTCGACGTCACCGGCGACGTGACGCACCCGAAGGGTCTCGCGGTCGGTGACGAGCAGCAGGCCATGGGGCTGGATGGAGCCGGGAACGTGGATGAGTTCTCGGTCGCACGAGGTGAGAAGAGCCGATCCCTCCGTCACGCCGCAATGCCGTTCCCGCAAAGGCAGGTCGAGGCGAAAGCGAACCCCTTCAGAGCGCCGGAAACCGCGTGGTCAAGCAAGGTCGCGTCGGCACCGAGTTCTCGCTCCAGCAGGCCGAGAAACCGCCGCCACGCTTCTCCCGTCGAGGCGCCGTTGGGGTCGAGAAATCGTAATCCGGTAAGATCGGCGCCGCGCGCATCGAGCTGCCGTAGCAGTACCCTGCCACCCAGAGCGGATCCCTCGATCACGTAGCGAAAGCCCAGTGCTTCTGCACGACTAGCGATCTCGACCTCAGGCCGCGCACAGCAACCCAGCTCCACCGTCAGACCAAGCGCGCGCAGATCCTCGCTCATGAGGCTCAGGCGTTGACGATCCGACGGGTCCAGGTCGGCGTTCGGCTGCAACCATGGTGCAAGCAATCGAGCGGCGCCGCAGTACATATCGTAGTAGCGCCGGATAAGGGACCGCCGCTCGGGCAGTGCAGCCAGCCTGTCGACCGCGCCGAGCTCGTCTTCCAGCCGCCGATGCGCCTCACGTGTGGCCGCACGCAGGCACGTCAGGGAAGGGCTGACCCAAGTCATCGGCGATTTATACGGTTGTTCGAAACGAAATCAAGGGCTGTTCAGTCAAGGTAATCTGGGTCATGTGCGCCCTGCCTGCCGACTAGCCGGCTAGAAGCCCGCTGACGCAGGCGGCGCAATGGGCGGTGCAGCGTCGCGATGCGTCAATCATGCTCGAGAACCGCGCCGCTCAACAAGCAGGCACTCGAATTAAAACACGGTAATTATTCTCCGCCGCGTCGTGTGGCCACCCGGCTTACGGTTCTCGCAAGATCACGAGGCGGCCCTCAGGTGCTGCGGCGTTTCGCGGCACCTGCTGCGGCGGACGCCTAGGCTTCCTGGGCTTCCAGGACGGCCACGTCGTTCGGTCTGGGAAATACGAGCTTGATCGTCGTTCCGCTGCCCAACGCCGTTTCGAGTTCCAGCTTGCCGTTGGACTGCTCGACGAATCCCTTGACCATCGAAAGGCCGAGCCCGGTACCCTTGCCGAACGCCTTGGTGGTAAAGAACGCCTCGGTGGCGCGCCGAGCCACTTCCGGCGGCATCCCGCAGCCCGTGTCGGCGACCGCGATCTCTACCGCTCGGCTGCTTCCTAATCCGTCATAGTCACGTGGCCTTGTGGCGATCGTGATCCGGCTGCCGGGGGAGACGGCATCGGCAGCATTTCGAACCAGATTCAGCAGCGCCATCTCAAGCTGGCTCGGGTCCAGCGACGCCAGGAGGGGCTCATCCGCCAGCTCAAGCGCCACGCTCACATTGGCTCCTGCCATCTGGTCGAGGATGCTGTCGCAGTTGGCCAGCGTCTCGTTGACGTCGAGCGTCTGGCCCTCGTGGAACTGCCGCCGCGCGAAGGACAGCATCTGGTCGGTCAGCCTCGCCGCGCGTTGCGTGCCCCAGGTGGCGCGCTCGATCTGCCGAGAACGGCGACCGAGGTCGGTCTCGGTCGTCAGCCGCTCCAGGTTGGCCATCACGATGGTCATGAGGTTGTTGAACTCGTGCGCCAGGCTGGACGCCATGGCGCCCAGCGTCTCCATGCGCTGCGACTGCTGCAGCACCGCTTCGGCCTCTCGCCTCCGGGTCACGTCGAGCTGGCTGGCGAAGTGGTAGACGAGCCTGCCGGTCGTATCGACGACCGGGCTGATGAACAGCGCATTCCAGAAGCTCGTTCCATCCTTGCGATAGTTCATCAGCTCAAGGTGTACATCCTCGTGAGCTTCCAGGTTGCGGCGGATCTCGGCCACCGCCGCGGGATCGGTTCCTGCACCCTGCAGGAACCGGCAGTTCTGTCCCAGGATCTCGTGCTGCCCGTAGCCGGTGAGTTGCTCGAACGCCTGGTTGCAGAAGATGATGGGGTTGTCATCTTGGTGCGGGTCGGTCAGGCACATCGGCATGCGGCTCATCTGCACAGCTGCAAAAAAGATGTCCGTGCCGCCGTGGCTGCCACCTGTCGAAATAACGTTGCGGCCGTCCGAGATGTGGTGGCCCGGTTCGTTCGCGCCCATGTTAGGCTCTACAGGCTCCAGCATCGGTCATTCTTTCTGCAAGCAGCCAGGATGGTCGATCTGGCGGCCCTTATCTCCTTGCACCCTTGCACAGAACGCATCGCCCGCACATAACAAAAGATGCGATCCCTGGTGCGTTCATCATCTGATAGTTGTGAAGGTCCCTCGTGTGTGGGTTCTGCTGGTCGAAGACGAACCGCTGATCCGCGAGGTCATGTCGGATTCGTTGCAGGATGCCGGCTACGAGGTGATGGAGTTCGAGAACGGCGACCTGGCGATCGAGATGATGAGCCAGCCACCTCGCGACTTCTGCCTTCTCATCACTGACTTCCACATGCCGGGCACGGCTGATGGTTCCGACGTCGCCGCCAGGATGCGGGGGGTCAAACCGACGATCCCCGTCGTCATCGCATCGGGCCAGCCAGACGTCCTGCAGGGTAGATGGCAGCAGGATTACGGCTACAAGCTGCTGAAGAAGCCATACCTTCCGAGTCAGCTGCTCGCAATCGTGGTCTCAATGGTCGAGCCGGGCTGCAGCTGACCGCGATGTGTGCAGACCGGCCGGCTACGTCGCTCTGCCGCAGGGGCGTGCCTGGAGGCATCGGGGCGGTGCCCGCGGTTCGCTCGGGCATCGCCGACAGGCTGCGATAGCGGGGCGCAAAGTCGGCCGGCTTCGGCCTCCCGACAGGGTGGCGCTTTTGTCGACGAACGGCATTGCGTCGTGCTCGACCTCCCGCGCAACCGAGGCGGTACCCGATGTCGGCCAAGCAGTTCTTCGAGCGCCTCCTCGGCAGGCCGCAGCAAGGATCCGTCTCCTCATACCGAGGGCCGTACGCTGCTGCCCCTGCCCTCCTGCTTCGCCGGGCGCCGCCCTGCGGCATCCGCCCGTGCAGCTCAGCGTCGGCAGATGCCCGGTTCCCCGCTCAAGATGAAGAAGTCTCGGAGGTCGGTTCGAAGAGTTCCGCTTCGGCGTGACTTTCCTTGATCGCCTCGAGCACGGATTGCGGATCTGCCGGAAGCGCCATGGCGGCGGCTTCCTCGTCCACGCGGTTGCGCAGCGTGGGGCTGTCGCGGCGCATCTCCTCGAGCAGCTCGATCACCTTGGCGGTCTTCTGCTCGCTGAGGATGGCCAGCTCAAGCGTGAGCTGCTCGCGATGCTGGGCCAGTTGATCCTCGCGCCGCTGCGTGGTCAGGATCAGGATCGTTATGTAGAGTGCGCCGAGCGAGACCACGCCATCGAACCAGGCGAATGGCGGCGGATCGAGTGGCGTCCTGCCGAGAGACAGAAGCGCAAGGTTGCCTCCGAGCCACAGGATGGCGCCTGCCGTCAGCATCCCGATGAAGCGTGGACGACCGACGAAGGCAGTCAGACGGTCGACGATCCGCTGCAATGTCGTTGCGTTTCGATGATGTTCTGCATGAAGCCGAGCGATCGAGCGGATCGTATCCTCGATGTGCGTCGGCAGGATCGGTGTTTCGCTATCCATGAGGTTCCCAGTTGCTCCCAGCCGCGATGGCTCTAGTTCCCGAACAAACCGGCTTGCGCGCCATGTCGACGAACCGGAACATCACAGCGGCCGGTTGGGATCCCGACGTCCAGAAGAGGTGTGACGAGGCGATGCCGGAAACAAGGACGGATCCCGGCGCTCTGGCGGGATCGGGCGCACCATCGCTCGCCGGAGGTTGGCACTCCAGTGACAGGCCGCCCCCGATGCACCGCAGGAGCCAGTAGCGCTCGCAGGGGCAAGCACGCATCAAGCCGGCAAGATCGCGAGGCTGCTTTCGCTCCTCTCGCCGCAAGTGCAATCGATCTCGCCGATCGTAACCTTGCCGCCGAGTTATCTCGTCATCCGGGGATGCTGAGCGGCCGCTCCCAGTATCTTGTTCGTCTCCTGAAAGCTGCACCGGCATCGTCCCGAAGACGTCATAAACAGACGATGCAGGCCTCCCAGGCAGGCGCTCGTTCGCTCGGCTCCCGGTCATCCCGATCACGCTTCGCACGTAGTGGCAAACTTGGTCGTGCGCTTGCCGGCGGCGAAAGCTCGACCGTAGCGGCGGATGATCCGCCGGATTGGACCCGGAGGCTCAACGTCAGCAAGAACAGCAGGACGTTGGTCGTGGAGAGCGAGTAGGCCCAGGCCTCCAAGTCTTCGACCTGCTTCGTGATCATGATCTGCGTACTCCAGGCGGCCGCTCCGTCGCCGCAGGACCGTCCGACGCGGGTTGCAGACAAGCAGATGAATATTGGTGACCTGGTCGAGCCTGCAGGCCCTGGCCGCGCCGGTGTTGGGCAGGCTCGCCGACCCGCGGGAAGTGCCCCGGTGGATGGGCACGGCAGGTCTCAGGTCGCACACATGCGACATGGCGGCCCCATCGTTGACGCAGCCTCGGGAATGCCGGAAACACATAAGACGGCCTGTTCATCGACGGGCTGTCGGCGCTGACCGCCTAGAAAAGAGCGTATTGCTCCTTCTGACCTTGGGGAACAACCTTGATCGATCAGATTTCATGGGGCACTGCTGGATGAACAGCCGCCGCATCGACGTGCATACCCACATGATCCCGCCTTTCTGGGCCGACGCGTTGGCGGCCAAGATCGGAAAGCCGATGTGGGGAACGCCGGATTGGTCGTTAGACTCCGCCGTCTCCGTGATGGATCATCTGGAAACGCAGTGGGCGATGATCTCGCTCGCCGCACCCTCCGTGGCAGGTTGGGAGGGTGACGAGCGCATCGACATGGCGCGAAGGGTCAACGATTTCGGGGTCGGCCTGCTGAAGCAAAAGCCTGACCGCCTCGGCTATCTCGCCACGGTGCCGTTGCCTGATGTGCAAGGTGCGCTCGCGGAGATCGGCCGTGCCTTCGATGAACTCGGCACTGACGGCGTGCTGCTGCTGAGCAACTACAATGGCACTTACCTGGGCGACGATAGTTTTACCCCAATCTGGGACGAGCTGGAACGCCGGAAGGCGGTCGTATTCATTCATCCATCCAACCCGCAACTCGAGCCGCTGCCTGGGCTGCCGCAGCCGATCCTTGACTTCCCCATGGATACCACCCGCACCGCCCTGCACATGGTCACCTCCGGGGTGCTGCAGCGCTGCCCGTCCGTGAAGGTGATCCTGTCGCATGCAGGGGGTTTCCTGCCCTACGCCGCCACGCGCTTCGCCGTGCTGCTGCATGCCTACGCGTTGAAGGACAAGTCCGAGGACGAACTTGCCGCGCAGTTTCGCAAATTCTACTTCGACACGGCGCTATCCGCGCCCGACGGCATGCCGAGCCTGATGGCCTTTGCCGATCCGCAGCGCATCCTGTTCGGTGCCGACAATCCCTACATTTCGTTGGACGTGCAACGCAGGTTCACCGGTGAGCTCGACAAGTACGACGGCTTCGCTCCGACACAACTCGAAGCCATCAACTACCTGAATGCCGAAGCCCTGTTCCCACGGCTTGGCAACCCGGCCGCCTGAGCTCCGCCAGGCCGGGAGCAGCCCGACATCTTGCCGGGTCAGACTAAACAGGTGGTAGAGCCGCGCGGGGCGGCTGATGATCACGTTCGGGACCCGCTGGCTGGAAGGCATGTCGGGTGGTTTGTTCGGCACGACGAGGAGGCACCCTGCAGCGTCTCAGTTCAGGCTGGAGCGTCCTACGGCGGATCACAATGCCGCAGCCTCAGCCCATGCGTCATCTTCCCGCGCGACGCTCCGCACCAGACGGGACCTGTGCGAGATAAAGCCTCACCCTCTATGGGGGCATAGCCATTATCTTCCGTCGTCAGAACTCTTGTTTCAGCCTCGCTTTCGCATGAAGCCGCTCCTCCGAACGGCCGCCAAGCGACTGCCGATAGGCGGAAGGTGACATCCCCATCCGCCGGCGGAACAGGCTGTAGAGTTGCGCTTGCGTGAGACCGACGCCAGCAGCAACAGCACTCAGTGCTAGATTGGTGGACTTCAACAGCTGTAACACGCTTTGAAGTCGAAGCTCCGTCAGAAACGCGAACGGGCTGAACCCGGTTGACACCGTGAACGCCCTGAAGAACTGCGCACGGCTCAGACCCGTCAGCGCCACGAGATCTATGAGTCGAATGTCTTCAACCATATGACCGTGCATGAACTCGACTACGCGACGCAACTGCCAGCCGGACATGCCGCCGCGCGACGGTGATATGCGTGACCGGCCTGTCAGCCCTTGCCTGTTTGACAACGAGAGCGTCGAGTAGTCGCGAACCAGATGATAGCTCAGGACCGTCAGAAGGCTTTCGCGATACAATTGCCCGGCTTCAGGGCGATCAAGATCGTCAAGCAAGGCAGAAAACAACGTGCGCACCGTTTTGTCCACGATGCCGACGCCGTCGCGTAATGCAAGGTCGAAGGGATATCGATCGTGCTCCTCGATGGCCACCTGGCTGAGCAACCCGTGCCCGAAGACGATATGGGCGAAGTCGATCGGGCCTTCGGTACTCCAGCGACATGAATGCCTAGCCGGCATTATCGTCAACGACTTGAGAGCGACATCATGAACACTGTGATGACGCCCGCACCATCGGGTGACGCGCTTGGCGCCACCGAGGTGGATTGAAAGAAGATTCTCCAGGAGGGGAGGTTGATCGAGCCGATGATCGATATTGCGATAGCGCACGACTGCTACTTGACCAAGGGCGTCGAGTGGTCCTCGTCGGAAAGGCTCCGCGAGCTGGTCATGCCATTGCGCTGCAGCGACAGCCGGGACCGGTCGACTTGCGGTCTTCATCGTCCTGAGCTCCCAAGACATCGGATGAGGTATAGTTCAAGGCGTTGAGGCCGGAGATAGCAATCAACCGGTGCTCGCGCCAGAGCGGGACTCCGTCGCCTTAGGCGCTGGCTGTTGCTTCGAAGTGGCGGAAGCTGGCTCAGCTCCGCCGGTGTAAGGCTGCAAATACGGTTCAAGCGTGGCAACGGCACAGACGCTGTGAGGCCGGCGCCTACATCTCATCGTTCGATCGATGATCGGAGGGGCTATGCTTGCAGATGGATCCTCGTCGTGTGAAGGGGGCGGCCAGCGCAGCGGCTACGCTGAGCCAACTGCTTAAGCTTGAGATTGCCTCGCACGGCCCAGACCGTCGCAAGCATTGGTCAACGGTTTAGGAGACTCAGATGAGGTTTTGAGACCTGGAGAAGGAATGACTGAGCTTTTACACGTTCTGCCGGAGCAGAAAACCTTGTAACGTAGACCGCAAACCCGGCACAGGATGTCTCTGATTGTTTACGGTGACGAGTGTGCTTGCCCCCGCTGGGGCTTGCCTTAGTTCCCCAACCAGCTGTTCCAAGGTCTGGCCCATCGGTGTCAGGGATCGACACGCAGTCGCCCAACCAAGTGCGGTTCGAGACGCAGCGGGAGAATGCCTCACGTTCACCCTCCGGCTTCGTCCACCGCTGGGCTGCACCCAGGCTCCGGTTCCCGCGGCCCTGCGCCTGCAATGGCGGGCAGATCGCGCCGTACTCCCGCGTCTTTTCTCATCTGCCGCAAGGAAGCACCCATGACCGTCGCCGTCCGGGCCGCCGCCGTCGACCCGCGGCGCTACTTCGAGCAGGTTGCGCCCGAGCGCGCGCCGGACGCGTTGTCGGCACCGGTCTGCCTGTACCTGGAAGTCACCAATCGCTGCAATCTCTTGTGCGAGACCTGCCCGCGCACCTTCGAGACGCTGGAGCCTCCGGCCGACATGAGCTGGGAGCTGTTCACGCGCATCGTCGACCAGGTGCCGAACCTCAAGCGGGCTGTGCTGCACGGGGTCGGCGAGCCCATGATGGTGCGCGAGTTGCCGCGCATGGTGCGCTATCTGAAGGAGCGCAGCGTCTATGTGCTGTTCAACACCAACGGCACCCTGCTCAAGCCGTCCCGCTTCGGGCAGTACATCGCGACCGGCCTGGACGAGATGCGGGTCTCGCTCGATGCCGCCGATGCGGCAACCTACGAGCAGGTTCGGGGCAAGGACTTCTTCGATCGCATCGTCCGCGACGTGCGTCTGTTCACCGACTTCCAGCGGTCCGCCGGCGCCACCACGCCGCGCATTTCGCTATGGCTGACGGGGCTGAAGGAGACGGTGCTGCAGCTGCCCGCGTTCGTGCGCCTCGCGGCCGATATGGGAGTGCGCGAAGTGCACCTCCAACGTCTGGTCTTCGACGAAGTCGGCTTCGGCCTGGCGCGTGCGGAAAGCTCGCTGTTCGAGCAGAACCGGGCGGAAGAGCAGGCGGCGATCACCGCAGCCGAGGCAATGGGCCGTGAGCTTGGCGTATCGCTCGACGCGTCCGGCGCCACCGAGCCCGGGATGAGACCGCGCAACACTGACGGCTCCCAGCCCTGGTCGATGTGCCGGCGCCCGTGGTCGCTGATGTACTTCACGGCTCATGGTCGCGCTTTGCCATGCTGCATCGCGCCGTTCTCCGCCAGGGGCTACGAGAACTACACCCTCGGCGACGCCACCCAGCAGACCCTGCGCGAGATCTGGAACGGCGGCGCCTACCGCAGCTTCCGCACGGGCCTGCTAGGCGACGTGCCGCCCAAGCCCTGCCAAGGCTGCGGCCTGCGCTGGAGCCTGTGATGGTGCAGGTCGATCGCAGGAGGGTGTCAGGCGAGGCGCAGCACCGCGGTGGTAGGTAACCTTCCTGACGTCCCGGGCGAAAGCTATGCATTATGCGAGGAGGACGCGTTGGGTCGAACTGCATCGGCAGCCCGCGGACGGAGCGGCCGGCGGCTGCATCCCGTTCCGGTCAGGATCATGCACTGGAGCAACGCGGTTGCCATGCTGGTCATGATTACCTCCGGCTGGGGGATCTACGACGATGACGTGGTCGTGCGTGGGCTGCATTTCCCGCAGGCGCTCCGGCTGGGCGAGTGGGCGGCCCCGAGCCTGAACTGGCATTTCGCTGGCATGTGGCTGCTGGTCCTCAACGGGCTGGCCTACCTGGGCTACGGAATCGTCACCGGCCGCCTCCGCGAGCGGCTGCTGCCGATCCGCTTCTCCGACCTGGTCACCACGGTGCGGGACACGCTGCACCTCAGGATCGCGCACGAGGACCTGACCACCTACAACGCGGTGCAGAAGGTGCTCTACGTCGTCGTCATCCTGGCAGCCGCCTCGCAAGTCGTAACCGGGCTGGCGATCTGGAAGCCGGTCCAGTTCTCGGGGTTGGTAGCCTTGCTGGGCGGCTTCCAGGGTGCGCGCATCATCCACTTCCTCGGCATGAGCGTGATCGTCGGATTCCTCGTCGTGCACGTGCTGCTTTCGCTGCTGGTGCCGCAGACCTTGTGGGCTATGTTGGCGGGAGGCCCGCGAGTTGGCCCGTCCGGGCATGGCGAACCGGCAGCTCCGCCATGAGATCGCCGTTTCGGCCGAAGGACGTCCCGTCCCCGGCAATCCTCGATGATCACCGACCGCTGATCCAGTCGCTGGAGCGACGGCGGCTGATCCGGGGCGGGTTGTCGCTGGGCGCGCTGACCATGCTGACGGGGTGCAACGTGCGCCGGCCGGACTCGGTGCAGTCGGCGCTGCTGGCGATCCGTGACCTGAACGACGAGGTGCAGGCGCTGCTGTTCGACCCGCACAAGCTGGCGCCGACCTACCCGGCCTCGATGGTGCTGAACCCTCCCAAGTTCAATGCCTACTACGACGTGATGAAGGTCAAGCCGGTCGATGGCGCCCGCTGGCGTCTGGAGCTGTCCGGCCTGATCGCCGACAAGCGGCCGTGGACCCTGGAGCAGATCAACGCGCTGCCGCAGCGGACCGAGATTATCAAGCACGTCTGCGTCGAGGGCTGGGACTATATCGGCCAGTGGTCTGGCGTGCCGTTCCGCACCTTCCTGGAACGTGTCGGTGCGGACCTGCGCGCCAAGTACGTCGCCTTCCGGACTGCAGACGACTACCCCAGCAGCATCGACATGGCGACGGCGCTGCATCCGCAGACGTTGCTCGCGACCCGCTACGCCGACGGCACCCTGGCGGACCCGTTCGGCTACCCGCTGCGTCTACGCATGTCTACCAAGCTCGGCTACAAGAACCCGAAATGGATCACCGCGATCGAGGTGACGAACACCTTTCCCGGCGGCTTCTGGGAGAAGTCGGGCTACTCCTGGTTCGCCGGGTCCTGATGAGGCGGCGCGTGGCACGCTGTATCCTGGTTGTGGCGGGCATCCCGCTGAGCACGGCGGCGCTGGCGCAGAGCCACACGCCGGGCGGCATGCCGCCACCGTCCGGCATGAGCCTGGCGCAATCCAACGCGATGCGCTTTCCGCAGCCGGTGCGGGTAGGCGACCTGCTGCACCGGATGGTGCTGAGGCCGGTCGAAAGCCAGAACGTGGTCGGTCGGGTGACGCAGGTGGTCCGCGACAGCAGCGGGACGATCGAGGTCGTGGTCGCGTACGGCGGTTTCCTGGGCATCGGGACCAGGCCGATCGCGGTTCCGCTCGATGCCACGGTGCTGCTCGGCGCCGAGATGGAGATCGTCGCCTACACGCCGCAGCAGTTGCGCCGTCTGCCGACATTCGCTGCGGCCGGTACCACGCCGGTTGCGCCCGAGACGATAGTCAAGATCGGGCTCGCGAAGCCGTCGCATTGAGTGACGTTGCCTTGCTGAACTGGTCGCGCGACCCTGAACAACGCACCGGTTACCATTTCTGGGTAGCCGGAATGCGCATTGTTGCCGCGGGCATGTGGATCCAAGGCACGATCTGGAAGCTCCCCTTGCCCGTCGCGGCCGGCTTCAGCTTCTGGTTGGACCAGGAGGCGAAATACAGCTCGGTGCCGCTGCTGGGCACGCTCATGCACGACCTGTTCATTCCACACATAGCCCTGCTGCAGCCCTTGGTTTATCTGTTAGAGATCCTCTTTACCATTTCGCTGACGCTCGGCATCGCTGTGCGATTGTCTGGTATTGTTGCGGTGCTTTTTACGGTTCAGCTCTGGCTCGGCCTCTACAACGATCCTGCCGAATGGCCCTGGACGTACATGGCGATCATTTTCGCTCGCGGCATGTTTGCCGCCGCCTGCGCCGGGCGCAGCCTCGGGCTCGATCACCTGCTTCGCCAAAACGGGAGGTGGGTTGCCGCCAACCCGCATGCGCTTCTCGGCCGTATCTACGCCGTGTCATCATGATGCGGATGGCACGCAGCCGGGTTTGGAACACTCGGTTGGTTTTCTTCGGTCGCCGGCAGGTGAATCGCTGAGTGCGGTCGTAACCGGCGGCCTCCGGCGAACGGATAAGTCAGAGACTCAGAACGACCTTGCGGATCCTGAGGCTCCGTGAAGCTTCGCCGCGAACCTCCGGCCCTGCGGCGACAGGATCTCGCACTCGCGCGCTTGCTCACGTTTGAAGGACCTCGCCATGCTCCTGCTACTCGCGTCCTACCTCGGCGGGGCGCTGACGATCCTTAGTCCCTGCATCCTGCCGGTGCTGCCGTTCGTCTTTGCGCGGGCCGACCAACCGTTCGTCCGCAGCGGCCTGCCGCTGCTGCTGGGCATGGCGATCACCTTCGCCGCGGTGGCGACCCTGGCTGCAGTCGGCGGCGGCTGGGCGGTGCAGGCGAACCACTACGGGCGCCTAGCCGCCATCACCCTGCTGGCGCTGTTCGGCATCACCCTGCTGTTCCCGGGGATCTCGGCCCGGCTGACGCAGCCCTTGGTCAATCTCGGGTCGCGCCTGTCGCAGACTGCCTCGGACGGTGCGGGTACCGGGCAGACAGCGTGGCCGTCCTTCATCCTCGGCATTGCCACCGGTTTGCTGTGGGCTCCGTGCGCTGGACCGATCCTCGGGCTTCTCTTGACCGGGGCGGCTCTCAAGGGCGCGAGTGCCGGTACCTCGCTGCTGCTGCTGGCCTATGCCGCCGGCGCCGCTACCTCTTTGGCGATCGCCCTGCTGATCGGAGGCCGCGTGTTCGCGGCGATGAAGCGCTCCCTGGGGATCGGCGAGTGGATAAGGCGCGGCCTGGGGATCGCGGTGCTGGCAGGCGTTGCCGCGATCGCCCTCGGGCTCGACACCGGACTGCTGACACGAGTGTCGCTGGCGCGCACCTCGGGTGTGGAACAAGCGTTGCTCGACCAGACCCTTCAGGTCCGCAGCAGCGACGTGGCAACCTCGGCAGCGGAGAGCGGGCCGCTGCCTGTGCTGGGCCGCCTGCCCTCGTTTCGCGGCGCCACCGAGTGGCTGAACTCGCCGCCGCTCACGCCCGAGGCGCTTCGTGGCAAGGTGGTGCTGGTCGACTTCTGGACCTACTCCTGCATCAACTGCCTGCGCTCGATCCCCTATGTCAGGGCCTGGGCGCGGAAATACCGAGACCAGGGGCTGGTGGTGATCGGCGTGCATGCGCCGGAGTTCGCGTTCGAGAAGGAGGTCGGGAACGTTCGCCACGCGGTGGCCGACCTGAAGATCGACTACCCGGTGGCCATCGACGACGACTACGCCATCTGGCGCGCCTTCAACAACGAGTATTGGCCTGCACACTACCTGGTTGATGCTCACGGTCAGATCCGCGAGACGCATTTCGGCGAGGGAGACTACGACCAGTCGGAGCACGCGATCCAGAAGCTCCTGGTGGAGGCAGGCCATGCCGGCGTTCCGAGTGACCTCATCTCCGTGAACGGCGCCGGCGTCGAGGCCGCAGCCGACACTGCAGATGTTGCGACACCGGAGACCTATGTCGGCTACGAACGAGCTGCGAACTTCGTTTCCCCGGGCGGGCCGGTTCGGGACATGGCACATGCCTACGCCGTCCCGTCGCAACTCGCGCTAAACCAGTGGGCCCTGGATGGCGACTGGACGGTCAACGGCGAGAGCGCCTCGCTCAATCACGCGGAAGGCCGCATCAGCTATCGCTTCCACGCCCGCGACCTGCATCTGGTGCTGGGTCCCGAAGTCAATGGGCGACCGGTCCGGTTCCGGGTGCTGATCGACGGCAGGCCGCCGCTAAAGGACCATGGTGCCGATGTCGACGCGCAGGGCAACGGGGTGATCACCAGTCAGCGCCTGTATCAACTGGTGCGCCAGAACAGCCAGGTGGCCGACCGGGACTTCAGCATCGAGTTCCTCGAGCCTGGCGCGCAGGCCTTCGCGTTCACCTTCGGCTGAGATCCTGAGCCTAAGCCACCTGCGCATGCCAAGCGGTCATTCTGATAGGTTTGCGGAGACGACCCGTATGGAACGGATAGCGGCCAGGATCGCCGACTACGCGCTGATCGGCGACTGCCGCACCGCCGCTCTGGTCTCGCGCGACGGGTCTATTGACTGGCTCTGCCTGCCGGAGTTCTCCAGCCCTTCGGTGTTCGCGCGGCTGCTGGATTTAGGCGGCGGCCACTTCTCGCTCAGCCCGACCGAGCCGTTCACCGCTACACGCCGCTACATCGACGGCACGGCGGTGCTGGAGACGACGTTCGAGACGCCAACCGGCTCGGCACGCATCCTCGACTGTCTTCCCGTGCTCGACGGCATCCGGCAGATACGCCCGATGCGCGAGCTGCTCAGGATCGTCGAGGGCAGCACCGGGACGATCTCGCTACGGGCGGCGATGGATCTCAAGCCCGACTATGCCCGGCGCGTGCCGAGGCTCAGGTTCCGCCGCCTCCTGGGCTGGTCCGCTACATGGGGTGACGAGATCCTGCACGTCCACAGCGACGTCGATCTCGCCGCCGAAGTCTCGTCGTCCGGCACGTCTTCGGGCGCCTTGTCAGGCACCTTCTCGCTCGCCCCGGGGCAGCGCCGCTATTTCAGCCTTTGCTACTCGCAGGGCGAACCGGCGGTCATCCCGACGCTGGGCGAGGATGCGGACGAGCGCCTGAGCCGCACGCTCGCCTGGTGGAAGCGCTGGTCGGCGCAGGTTGTCTACGACGGACCACACCGCGATGCCATCGTGCGCAGTGCGGTGACGCTCAAGCTGCTCAGCTTCTCGCCGTCGGGCGCCATCGTCGCCGCTCCGACGACCTCGTTGCCGGAGACGATCGGAGGCGATCGCAACTGGGACTACCGTTACTGCTGGCTGCGCGACGCCGGACTGACGATGCAGGCCCTGATCGGGCTCGGGATCCGGGAGGATGCGACCGCCTTCCTGGACTGGCTGCTGCATGCCACCAGGCTGACCTGGCCGAAGCTCAAGATCATGTACGACCTGTACGGCCGCAGCGGCCTGGAGGAACGATCGCTGCCACACCTCGCCGGCTACCGGGACTCGCGGCCGGTGCGCATCGGCAACGGCGCTCACAGCCAGCAGCAGACCGACATCTACGGCGAAGTCATCCTCGCCGCCCACACCTACGTCGCCGCCGGCGGCACGATCGACAGTGCCGGCGCGCGCATGCTTGCAGGGCTGGGCCAGGTCGTCTGCGACTTGTGGCGAACTCCGGACAGCGGCATCTGGGAGATACGCGGCGCGCGCCGGCAGTACACCTTCTCCAAGGTGATGTGCTGGACCGCGTTCGACCGGCTGATCGCGCTGCACGAGCTCGGAGCCATCGACCTAGGCGACAGGCTCATCCCATACCAGGCCGAACGGGCAGCTATCGTCGAGCTGATCGAGACCCGCGGCTTCAACACGGCGATCCAGTCCTACACCGGGGAACTCGACGGAAGCCAAGTCGATGCCAGCCTGCTCCTGATGTCGAGCGTCGGCTACTGCGACGCCAGGAGCCCGCGCATGAGGGCGACCTATGACCTGACCTGCCAGAGGCTGGGTCGCGACGGGCTGCTGCAGCGCTATGAGCCGGGGGTCGACGGTCTGGAGGGCGACGAGGGAGCTTTCTGGATCTGCAGCTTCTGGGCTCTGGAGCAGCTGGCCAGGAGCGGAGAGAGCGCGCTCGCCGAACAACAATTCACCCACCTGCTGTCGCTTGGCAACGACGTCGGGCTTTTTGCCGAGGAACTGGACGCCCGGACCGGCGAGGCGCTCGGCAACTTCCCCCAGGCTTTCTCCCATGTCGGGCTGGTCAACGTCGCCCTCGCCATACAGCAGGCGCGACACCGCCAGCAGGACGAAGGACTGCCGCCATGACGATGCAGATGATGCTGTCCCTGGCACTTTGGGGACTGGTGGCGACTACCGCGATGGCGAGCATCCTGCAGGCGAGTCAGGGGTTCGGACTGTCGCGCATGAGCCTGACGTTCCTGTTGGGCTCGGCGCTCAGCGGCAACCGCGGCCGGGCTACCGTGCTCGGCTTCGTGTTCTACGTCACCGGCGGCTGGCTGTTCGCCTTTCTCTATTTCCGGTTCTTCGAGAGCATCGGCATCGGCAACTGGTGGACCGGCGCGATGCTCGGACTCATACATGGCCTGTTCCTGCTCGTCTGCGTGATACCGCTGCTGCCGTACGTCCACCCGCGCATGGCCTCGGAGCATCATGGCGTCACGCGGCTGCGCCAGCTTGAGCCGCCCGGCTTCCTGGCGATGAACTACGGCTACCAGACCCCGCTTGTCACCGTGCTGGCACAGGCGGTCTATGGCGGCGTGCTCGGTGCTTGCATACAGATCCAGCATGCGATGGCGGGTTGACCATGACACCCCGCCCGCCCTGCCTGGATCAGGCGGCCTGCCAAGAAGAGGCTAGCGCCGCATGGGCCGATCATTGCCGTCGAACCGCGGAGATCATGTCGGGCCGGTCCTTACGCACCGCGAAGAAGTTCGGCGTCCCTTGGAAGTCCTCGTCGCACGGATCGTAGTCCTTGAAATCGACCCCGTCCGGCATGATCGGCCCGAGCACGAAGCCATGTCCTCCGAGCAGTTTCCAGAAATCGTTCAGCAAGAACTTCGAGTATATGTTGGCAAGGCCGAACTCGAATTGGATAGAAGATATTCTGCCTTGGGCCAGGGTGTCCCGAAACCCTTCAAGAACCAAGTTCTCCGCGCCTTCGACGTCGATTTTCAGGAGATCGACCAGGGGAACCGGATGGTCGCTCAGGTATCGATCACCGGTGGTGACACCCACTGACACCTTCTGCCACCTGGCGTCATGAATCTCCTTGACCTCGTTCAACAACGACGACGCACCGTCATGATCCGGATTGTAGTTTATCTCGAGCGTCCCGACTGTATCGGACAATCCATATGCATTGAGCAGGACGCGTTCCGACGACGCCAGATTGGCATGCAGTTTCTTGAACGTCGGAGGAGCGATTTCAAAGGCATGTATCGAGGCGTTCGGGAAGCGTGACAGGCATGCGTTCACATAGGCGCCCTGGTTGGCACCGACATCGAAAACAGTCCTGATGTTCAGTCTGGCCAGCCTGCTCAACAAAAGGAATTCGCCGTTGCTTGTCATGTCATAGTTCAGGTTCTTGTAGGACCGCACGTAAACCGTCGCTGCGCTGTAGAGCAGACGGGGAAGCGGGCCACGGCTGCGAGCGACGGCACGGCTCGCTTTCCAAGCAAGGTTTCCGAACATAGCAGCTCTCCCGACGCTTGATCGTTGCTTATGGCACCTCCGATTATAGCTGAGCAAATGACCGGCGGCCGAGATCTACCTGCTGCATGCGCTGGCACATCCTCGACAGAGATGCGGAGTGAAGCTGGATGCGGGCGATCGGTGGGCTGCCTGCTGAAGCGATCGCGTCGGGAAGATCAACTCCAGCGGCTGGCTGCCCATCGGCGGTCGTAGTCTCGGCCAGATCGTCGATACCTCTGCCGCACTCACTCCTCGGCATCCACCGAAAGTGCGACCTCCCGTTGCGCTTCCAGGGCTGCCAGCCGCGCGGTCAGCGCGAGACGCATGTTGGCGTAGGCCTGGCTGCCCAGGGTAAGCCGCCGTGCCGCCGGGCTGACGTCGGCAGCATCGATCATCGCCTGCGCCGTCTTGCCGGCGTCGCCCTTGATCACGAAACCTCCGGTGGCGACGGCGTGGCGCACCTGGCCCGCCGGCGTGCCCTCATAGGCTGCGATCGGGGGCGGACAAACCAGGGCACCGCCGAATTCCGTGCGGGTCGGGCCCGGTTCGACGATGGTGCACTCGATGCCGAACGGTGCCACCTCCAGGGCGACCGCCTCGACGAAGCCTTCGATGCCCCACTTGCTGGCATGATACAGGCTGAAGCTCGGGTAGGCGACCTGGCCGCCCTCGGACGACACCTGCAGCAACCGTCCCCCACCCTGCGCACGCAGGTGCGGCAGCGCCGCACGGATCACCGCGATCGACCCCAGGAGGTTGGTGTCGATCTGCTGGCGGATCTGCTCGTCGCTCACCTCCTCGGCGGCTCCGAACAGCCCGTAGCCGGCGTTGCTGACGACCACGTCGATACGGAACTCGCCGAAGGCACGATCCACGACCGCTCGCACTTGCGACGGGTCGGTCACATCCAGCGAGGCCACCCACAACCGGTCGCCATACTGCACCTGGAGGTCGGTGAGGGCGCCGACCCTGCGCAGCGTCGCCGCGACCCGGTCGCCACGCGCCAGCAACAGCTCCGTCAGCTTCCGCCCGATGCCAGACGACGCACCGGTGATCAACCATCTCTTCGCCATGACCGTTCTCCATGGGAGACCGCATGATCGCGGCTCCACACGGATCAGATGGCGCTCGGCTTTGATGCTATAATCTGGTCAATCTCACATGCACCGGTGAACAGCATTCATGAAAGCCCGGCCGACGCTCGGCGACCTCACCGCCTTCGCTGCCATCGTCACGCACCGCAGTTTCCGCATGGCAGCCGACGAGCTCGGCCTGTCGCCATCGAACCTCAGCCACATGATGCGCGGTCTGGAAACCAGGCTTGGTGTACGCCTGCTGCACCGCACCACGCGCAGCGTCGCCCCCACGCAGGCCGGTGAACAGCTTGTCGCCCAACTCAGGCCGATCCTGCATGACCTCGACGACGCATTGACCGGAGCCGAAGCGTTCGGCGCCCAGCCGGCCGGCCGGCTGCGGATCAACGCCTCGGAGCCTGCAGCCCGGCTCCTGCTGCGATCCGTGGTGCCAACCTTCCTCAAGCGCTACCCCGAGATGTCGCTCGACCTCGTCACCGAAGGCCGGCTGGTCGACATCGTGGCCGAAGGCTTCGATGCCGGAGTGCGGCTGGGCGAGGCTGTACCGCAAGACATGATCGCCGTGCGCTTCGGCGGCAGCATCCGCTTCGTGGTCGTCGCGGCTCCGTCCTATCTCGCCAATCATGCGCCGCCGCAGACACCGGACGACCTGCAGCGGCACTCCTGCATTCGCGTCCGCCTCCCGAGCGGCAAGCCCTACCGTTGGGAGTTCGAGCAGCACGGCCAGGAGCTGATCCTGGACGTGCCCGGTCGGCTGACATTGGATAATCCCGGCCTGATGCTGGAGGCAGCGGCAGCAGGCCTCGGAGTTGCCTACGTATCGGACCGGTTGGCCGCGCCGTTCATCGAAGGCGGCGTCCTCGTCACCCTGCTGGAGGATTGGTCACCGCCCATCCCCGGCCTGTTCCTCTATTATTCCGGTCGCCGCAACCTGTTACCCGGGTTGCGGGCGTTCATGGACGTGCTGAGGGAGGCCGGTTGACGGTCGCGCCGATCGAGCCGGGTCGTTGCCATCGCCGCTCTACAGAACGTCGCGGCCGCGCCCGATGATCCGATCGGACGGCGGCAACCGTGCGGCGCCTGAATAGCGGGCCGGACTGCTGCCCGGCTCCGCCCGGCCAGGCGCGCTCCGATCCGAATGCCGCTGCCACCGTGCGATGGAAGCGGGGACCCGCGCCTTTGCTCGACCGTCGACTTCAGAGTGCCGCAACCTCCGCCAGCGTCTCATGGGCGGCGCGCACCACCGCTTCGGCGTTGATGTCGAACTTCTTGTAGACGTCAGCGATCTTGCCGGACGCGCCGAAGTCGTGCATGCCGACGAAGCGACCTTCTAGACCGATGTAGCGCTCCCAGCCCATCTCCACCGCCGCTTCCACCGCGACGCGCGCGCGGGTCGTTCCGAGGACGGCCTTCTTGTAGGCGGCGTCCTGCTCCTCGAAGAGCAGGCGGCAGGGCATGGAAACCACAGCCGTCGGGATGCCCTGCTTCTGCAGAAGCTCCCGTGCCTCGACCGCGAGATGCAGTTCCGAGCCGGTGCTCAGGATGGTGAGCATGCGCTCGCCGCCGTCGGCCTCCAGCAGGACATAGCCCCCTCTGGCCGACCTGTTCTCGTTGCCGGGTTCGCGACGGAGCAGTGGCATCGGCTGGCGGGACAGGGCGATCAAAGCAGCGCGGCGCGGTGCGTCAAGGATCAGCTCCCAGCACTCGGCGGTCTCGACCGGATCGCCCGGGCGGTAGACCGCGAGGTGCGGGATGGTCCGCAACGCCGCGAGATGCTCGACCGGCTGATGCGTCGGACCGTCCTCGCCGAGGCCGATCGAGTCGTGCGTCATGACGAAGATCGTGCGCACCTGCATGAGGGCCGCGAGGCGGATGGATGGGCGGCAGTAGTCCGAGAAGCACAGGAAGGTGCCGCCGTAGGGGATCAGGCCGCCATGCAGCGCGATGCCGTTCATCGCGGCCGCCATGCCGTGCTCGCGCACGCCGTAATGCATGTAGCTGCCGTTGTATTCGCCGGGCTTGATCTCGATCATGCCCTTCGCCTTCGTGTTGTTCGAAGGCGTCAGGTCGGCGGAGCCTCCCAGCAGTTCCGGGATGGCGGCAGCAAGATGGTCGAGCACGGCGCCGCTGGCGGAGCGGGTCGCCAACTCCTTGCCGCTCGTGATGAACTCGTCGCGGGCGGTTGCGATCGCCTTCTTCCAGTCGGCCGGCAACTTGCCGTCGTTCCGTCGCTCGAACTCGTCGCGCAGTTCCTTCGGCGACGCCTTGACGCGGTCGGCCCATGCATGGCGGGCAGCCCGGCCCTTGGCGCCGATCTCCCGCCATTCGCGCAGCAAGTCGTCCGGGATCACGAACGGCGGCGAGCTCCAGCCGAGGATCTGCCGCGCACCGGCGATTTCCTCTTCGCCGGGAGCGTCGCTGTGGGCCTTCTGGGTGCCGGCCTTCGTCGGGAAGCCGAAGCCGATGATGGTCTTGCAGGCGATCATCGACGGCTTGTCCGTTACGCTGCGTGCGGCGGTGATGGCATCGCGGATCGCATCGGTGTCGTGGCCGTCTATCACCTGGACGTGCCAGCCGGAGGCGCGGAAGCGCTCGACCTCGTTGTCGGACACCGAGAGGTTGGTCGCGCCGTCGATCGAGATCGAGTTGTTGTCCCAGAAGGCGATGAGGTGGCCGAGCTTGAAGTGGCCCGCCATGGAGATCGCTTCCTGGCTGAGACCCTCCATCAGGCAGCCGTCGCCCATGAAGACGTAGGTCCAATGCTTGCAGAGATCATCGCCGAAGGTGGCGTTCAGAATCCGCTCGGCCAGGGCGAAGCCCACAGAGTTCGCGATGCCTTGGCCGAGCGGACCGGTCGTCGTCTCGATGCCGTCGGCGTGCTTGTATTCGGGATGGCCGGCGGTCTTGCTGTTGATCTGGCGGAACCGCTTCAACTCGTCCAGCGTCATGTCCTTGACGCCGGTGAGGTAGAGCAGGCTGTAGAGCAGCATCGAGCCGTGGCCGTTCGAGAGCAGGAAACGGTCGCGGTCGAACCAATGCGGATCGCTCGCGTCGAACTGCATGAAATCCTTGTAGAGAACCGTCGCGATATCGGCCATGCCCATGGGCGCGCCAGGATGGCCGCTCTTGGCCTGCTGCACGGCGTCCATGGACAGAAACCTGATGCAGTCGGCCATGTCCCGCAGATGCTGGTCGCGGGGCGCGGGGACCGTCTTGACGGCCGGAGTAGGCGTGATGTCAGCCATGACTGGAGGCTCCTTCTTCGCGAGATCGGCCGAGGTGGAACGTTATGGCACGGCTTCGTGAGCACCGAAACTGCGTGCCGCGACGGGAGGTAACGGTTGCCCGACTTGGGCGGCGAGGACGAGGGACTCCAGCTACTTGATGATGCCGATCTTCTTGCGGTCGATCGTGACGAACACCGACAGGACCAGCACCCCACCTTTGACGATGTTCTGGAAGTAGGGGTCAAGGCCAATGCTGTTCATGCCGTTCGAGAGGGTGGTGATGATCAGTGCGCCGAGGATCGTGCCCTGGATGCTGCCGATGCCGCCAGTCAGCGGCGTGCCGCCCACAACGACCGCCGCAATCACGTCGAGCTCCAGGCCCTCGCCCAGCTGCGCCGTCGCGGCCATGGCGCGGGCGCCTTGCAGCAGTCCCGCCATGCCGCAGAGTATGCCAAGCAAGGCGAACAGGCCGATCTTCACGCGGTCCACCTTGATCCCGGTCAGGAAGGCGATGCGTTCGCCGCCACCGATGGCACGGACCTCCCGACCAAATACGGTCAGGTTCAGGATCACCAGCGTCACGGCGATCAAGGCGATCGCGATGAGCGCCGAGCTCGGGATGCCCAGGACGCGCCCCGAGAAGACGTCGAGGAACGTCTCGTCGTCGATCGAGATCGGCGCACCGCGGGTGAAGAACAGAACGATGCCGCGGTAGATCACCATGGCGCCGAGTGTCACGATGAATGACGGCACCTTGCCCTTGGCCACGATGACACCGTTGGCGAGGCCGCAGACGAGCCCGATCAGGCAGGCGGGCAGCACAGCCGCGACCCCCAGCCTGGGCACCGACCATGCGGTGGCAAGCGCGGAGAGCGCCACGATGGCGCCCACCGAAAGGTCGATCGATCCGGCTATGATGACGAAGGTCATGCCGAGGGCCGCGACCAGCAGCACGACAGCCTGCTGCGCCACGATCATCAGGTTGTTGAAGTGCAGAAACCGCGGCGAGAAGACGGAGAACACGATCACCAACGCCAGCAGCAGCAGCACCGGGAACAGTTGTCTGAAGCCGCTCGACCCGAGGCGCGCGGCTTTCGTGGAAGCGGCAGGAGTGGCGGCAGGCGCCTCAGGGTCGAACTGATCCATTGCCTCTGTCAGCTCACGTCATGTGCCGGATGATGTCGTCCTCGGTCGCGTCCGCCGGCCGGTCGAGGATATACGCGATCGTGCCGCCGCGCATGATCAGGATACGGTCGCTCAGGCTGATCAACTCGTTGAGGTCCTCGCTGAGCACCAGCGCCGCCAGGCCGGAGGCGGCCTCCTCGCGGAGGATGCGGTAGATCTCGAGCCGGGCGCCGATATCGACCCCGCGCGTGGGATTATGCAGCAGCAGCACGCTCGGCTTGATGGCCAGGCACTTGCCAAGCACGACCTTCTGCAGATTGCCGCCGCTCAGCGAGCCGGACCGTGCGTCCTTGGAACTGGTCTTGATGCGCAGGCGATCGATCAGCGCATTCGCGGCGCGCCCGGCACGCCGCCGATCAAAGAACGGCCCACGTCGCGGCGGCCGCGCCATGACGAGGTTGTCCAGCACGCTTGCCCCGACGATCAGGCCTTCGGCGGTGCGGTCTCCCGGCAGATAGGCCACCCCGTGCCGCCACGCGTCGACCGGCTTGCGCACCCCGTAGACTTGGCCCCTGAGCTCCATGCGGCCGGCATCGGGTCTCACGATCCCGGCGATCAGCTCCATCAGACGCTCCCCGCCGGCGCCCTTGAGACCGGCGATGCCGACGATCTCGCCGGCGCGAAGCTCCAGGGAAAGCGGCGCGAGACGCGTGCCGGAGGCGACCGCCCGGACCGAGAGCACCGGCTCTGCCGCCAGGAGCGCAGGCGCGCGCGTTGGCCGGCTGGTCGACAGGCCGCGGCCGACCATGCGGGCCTGGATCTCGTCGCGACCGATAGAGGCCCGGTCGTAGTCGCCGACCTTGCGGCCGTCCTTGAGGATGGTCAGGCGGTCGGCAACGCGCTCTACCTCCGCGAGGTGATGCGAGACGAACGCGATGACCATGTTCTCGCGCTTGAGCGCCTGCATCGCCGCAAGCACGGCATCGACCTCGCGATGGTTGAGAAAGGCCGTGGACTCGTCGAGCAACAGGACGCCGGGGTTGAGCGACAGGGCACGCGCGATCTCGATGCACTTCCACTGACCGAGGTCGAGGCTGTTGAGTGGCCGGGAGACGGAGATGCCGGCCGAGAAGCTGTCGAGCACGCGCTGCGCCTCGCGCTCCATGCGGCGGCCGGCCAGCAGACCAGCGCGCCGGAAGCGGCGCAGGTGCCCGATATAGATGTTCTCGGCGATGCTCAGCGCCGGGTTGATCGTAATCTCCTGAAAGACGAGGCCCACGCCGCGTCCCGCCGCCTCGGCCAGCGACCGAGGCGCGAAAGGCTCGCCGTTGAGGAGCACCTCCCCCGCGTCGGCGCGCTCGGCGCCCGCAAGGATCTTGAGCAGCGTCGACTTGCCGGCGCCGTTCTCGCCGACCAGTGCATGCACCAGGCCAGGCTCCAGCGCGATCGAGACGTCGTGAAGCGCGCGCGTGCTCCCGAACGCCCTGCTGATATGATGCGCTACGACCTGCAAGTGAGAGATCCTGCGACCGCGAGTCCATGACCCGTGGCTGTGGGCATACCCTAGTGAGTGTAGTTCACGGCCACCACGAGGGGCGGCGCGTCCGGATTATACACCCGCGAGTGTTGCCTGAAGTCGTAGGGCTGCACGCCGCCGGGGAAGTCTGCCTTGAACTCGGCAACCTTGTCCTTTGTCAAGGGCAGCAGCTTCAGCTTGATGAGGTCGTGGTCCGCCGAAACCGCTTTTCCCTTGATCGCGTCATACAGCATGACAAGCGCGTAGCCGCCCTGCAGCCAATGGCCGCCGATGTCAAACAGTAGCTCGCCCTTCTGCACCGCCTCGACGTTTTCCGGGTTCAGATCCATGGCCACGACCAGGACGTCCTTGCCGGGCACCTTGCCGACGTTCTTGAGGGCGGTCAGGACGCCGGTGGCCGTGCCCCCGTTGGCTGCCCAGACACCCTTTATGTCGGGATGGCCCTGGTAGAGCGACTCGAACACCGTCTGCGACGTGTCGCGAACGAAATTTCCATCCACCTCGCCCGCGATCTGCACGTCGGGATGGTTCTTCAGCGCATCGGCAAGACCTTTGCGACGGTCGATCGCCACGGAGGTGCCAGCGGTTCCGTTGACCACGCCGATGATCTTCTTGCCGCTCGCGCCGGAACTCATGGCAGCGAACAGCGCCTCCGCCATCTGCCGTCCGGCATCTTCGTCGCTCGGGCCGACGAAGGCGAGGTAGTTCGGGAAGCGCTTGGATTGTGGCGGAAAGGGGGGATAGCTGTCGGTCAGGATGACAGGGATGCTCGCGTCGCGGGCCAGCGTGAGGCCGCGTGCCGCGGTGTCCCAATAGGGGGTGAAGATGATGCCATCGACCGGCCGCGCGACGAGATCCTCGAGCGACTTGGTCATCTGGTCGGGATTATTATCCGCGTTCAGGACGACAAGGTTGACGCCGAGCTGGTCGGCGCCCTTGCGGATGAAACTGACATAGGTGTTCCAGAACTGCGCCGCGAGGGTCGGGACGACGACACCGATGGTGGGGCGACCAGATGCGGCATAAGCGGAACGCGGCCGGCTGACAGCTGCAGTCAGGACACCGGCAAGCATGCTCGCTACCGTGACACGGCGAGACACGGCATGCGATCCGGCGCACCGGCTGTCGCCAGAGACCGCACGTTGCGATGCAGAGGAAAGCTCGCACGAAGCAGGGATCACGTCGTCCACCATCGTTTTCTCTCCCGGTATCAGCTTTTTCTTGGAGCGGCTGCCTGTTAAGCTAGTCGCCTCGCTGCAGGTCGATGAATGTCACGCCGACGTGCGGCGCGCCAGGGCGTCCGGACATAATAGCTCCGCTCGGCAGGCCTCGTCGTTCTTGCTTGCCGGCGGGGCCGACCCCCTGTCGAAATGCCTCCCGTGGCGCCACGGCCGCAGCCGCTTCGATCTCGCGTAAGACGAAGTCGTCCGGGCCGGCGCGGCGCGTTGATCTGGCTGTGATCGTGGGAGCCGATGCTGTGGACCGCGAGGCAGCCGCGTCTACAGGGCGCGGGACGCGCATCATCCGCTCTGGATCGCTGATCGTGGGCGGGGCAGCCGGACAGCCCGGTGCTCCTGCGTCCGCGCCTACTCCAGCGCCCGAGGATGATGCCGGCGGCCGCGTTGGCCTGGAGCGCCGCGTCTTCGTCTGCCTCGAGACCGGCCGGGATTGCGCAGCGGTCGATCTTGCGGGATGCCGGGCCATCGAACCTGTCCGACGGCTGCACCCACCGCGCCGCTGAGCCATTCGCGGCGGCCCGGCTCGATGCAGGTGACCTCCTGTTGACGGATCTCGATCATATTCCGCGCTGATGATCCCGCCGGTGCCGCATGTTCCCATCTCGCTTCTCGTCGATCCGGAAACATCCATCGCATGGGAGCATCGCAGCGAAGCTGGGAGCATCCACTGGCGCTATCGTCTCGGTTGCTGTTGCACTGACCGCCTGCCTGGTGGTTTGGCAGCTCCAGCTATCGATGATCGCGCATGCTCAGGACCAGATGGATATCAGTTTGAAGGTTGCCCAGAAGCTGCTGCAGGGAAAAACTGCCAACACGCCGCTCCACCTTCAGGGTAGTCGCCTGATCGCCGCGAACCGTTACGTGCTCGACGGCGACGAGCAGATGGTGGACAGGATGCGCAACATTGTCGGCGGCGGCGCCACCATCTTTCGCGGTGACCTGCGGGTGAGCACGAACGTTCTCAGTCCTGAAGGATCTCGCGGGCGCGGCACCCAGCTCGCCGCGGGTGAGGTGGTCGGTATCCTCTTCGTGGGCGTTGGTCGCATGGCGCAAGCTGTCCAGGTGTTCAAGGAGCAGGCGTTGATCGCGCGTGCGGATGCTGCGAGACGAGGGGTGGAGCAGAAGTCAAGGCAGCAACGAGCCAACCATCTTGCTGAGGTCACTCAACTGTTCGAGGCCAAGGTCGGCGAAAGGGTGAGCACCGTATCCTCGGCGGCGAGCGGGCTGCGGATTGCAGCGGGATCGATGTCCGGTTTGGCTATGCGAGCCAACGGGCGGGTGGCCATCGTGGCGGCTGCGGCCGAGCAGGCTTCGATGAACGTGCAGACGGTTGCGGCGGCGGAGAAACTCGCAGCTTCGGTGGCTGAGATCAGTCGACAAGTAGTGCAGTTCGCCAGCATTGCGGGGCGCACGGCCAACGACGCACACCGCACTGACGAGATGGTGCACGCCCTTGCCGACGGAGCGCGGCGGATCGGCGACGTGGTCGGCTGATCAACGCGATCGCGGGACAAACAAACCTGCTCGCCCTGAATGCTACCATTGAGGCGGCACGAGCTGGAGAAGCCGGCCGAGGAGATACGGTTGCAGATCACTCACATGCAGGTCGCCACCCATGAAGCTGTCGCGGCGATCGAAGGGATCGGCACGACCATCGCCTCCCGGGTGGAAGAGCAAGGGATGGTGACGCGGGAGATCACGCTCAGCGTAGCTCACGCCGCTGCCGGCACGGGTGAAGTAAGCAGCAACATCCTGCAGGTCGGTAGAGGAGCAGAGAAAACCGAGGAGGCATCACAGCATGTGCTGGCGGCTGCCTCCGAGATGTCACGCGAAGCCGAGCAGCTGGCCACCAAGATCGAGCTTTTCCTGGCTGAGGTGAGCCTGGGGTAGTCGACGAGTGTGGTCCCGGCGAGCCAGCATCAAGCGGTCTGTCCAAGACTTCCGAGCATCGGCTCGACGACGAGGATCCGGACGGCATGAGTTGGTGGCGTGGAGCGAAGCCTTTCCCGTCGACGCCTGTGCCGGTGGAACCTCTCGGCCCTGTCGTAAAGCTATCGACTCTGCCGGTGCCTGAGCCCGGGCATGACGTCGCGGAGCACGGCCCCTTTTGGCTGCACAGGCCGTCGGTGAAGATGCGACGCAGCCTGTATTGCAGGCTGCCGGGTGGGCGCCTGAAGAAGCGCAGGCTCATGTTGAACACGTGGTACAGCCAGACCGCCTCGCTGATGATCCCGGTCGGGTTGGGGTGCCCACGTGGTGTGTGAGGTAGCTGGCTCATGCTGCCGGCCTGCGCGAGCCGCTCAACTTCGACCGAGCGCCCTCGACGTGGCAATGTCGGGCTGACGGGCGTCGGTCTCGAGGACGATCGGGGCTCTGCCGCTACGGGAGGGAGAATACGGTGGGTCAGCTCGACGGCAAGATCGCCTGGGTCACGGGCGCGGGAAGCGGCATCGGTGAGGCGGCAGCGCGGGCGTTGGCCGCGGAAGGCGCTCTCGTGGTGCTGACCGGACGGCGGCAAGAGGCGCTCGAGGCGGTCGCGAGTGCGATCGCGTCCGCCGGTGGACGCGCGGTCGCCTCGGCGGGGGACGTGACCGACAAGGACGCGGTCGCGGCGATCGCGTCGCGTATCGCGGCCGACCACGGGCGGCTCGACATCCTGGTCAACAATGCGGGCGCCAACATCCCCGATCGCACCTGGTCGACGTTGACCGTGGACGGCGTCGATGCGGTGATCGACGCCAATCTGCGCTCGGCGTTCTACTGCGTGCTCGTGTCGTTGCCGATGATGCGCGCCGGTGGGGGTGGCGTGATCATCCACACCGCGAGCTGGGCCGGGCGACATCTCGCGCCGGTCTCGGGCGCGGTATATTCGGCGGCGAAGCACGCAGTGGTCGCGATGAGCCACCTGCTGAACGCCGAGGAAGCGGTGCACGGCATCCGCTCGACGGCACTCTGCCCCGCCGAGGTGTCGACGCCGATCCTCGACCGGCGACCGACCCCGACCTCGGCCGCAGCGCGGGCGCGCATGCTGCAGCCGTCCGACCTCGGCGACCTCATTCGCTACGTCGCGACCTTGCCGCCGCATGTGTGCGTCAACGAGATCCTGATCTCACCGACCTGGAACCGGATGTTCGACGCGGTGCGCGCAGCGGACGCCGCACGGTAAGCGAGGGATCGGGCGCAGGCTGAACCGCGCGGTAGTGGCCACCGAGGGCGATCAAGGCTCAGGTGCAGCCTGGAGGTCGCTTGCGACCGGTCGCCCGGATGCTGGCCAGACAAGCGCTACAGCACGCCTGGATCTCGACCATTCTTCATTTGCCGCCTTTGGCCCCGGCGTCCTTGCCGACCCCTGCCCTATCATCTTCGTCTGGCGGGAGAGCGCGGCCACCAGGCTTGGACTTCGGAGCCGCAGCATCGTCAGCCTTAGTGGGCTTCCGCTCAGCAACGTGCCACGCTCCAGCCCAATCATCCTGCATCACCGATTTCAAGAGACGGCGTAGGCGGTTGAGCATGGCAAACAGCCTGAGGCGTGTAATTACACCTTGTCAGAATACGCTTCGAGTAGCCGAGCGGATGCACGGTGCAGCCGCTCATCGCAGCTTCGAGGCAACGCCCGCCCTGCCTCGGGGGAAACCTATTGCTGTTGTCCAGGGAAGCGTTTGCGTTTGAGATCGGTGCTCTACTAGCCGTGAGCCGCGGCGTTCATCATCGCCCAAGGCTGAAGCCTTGGCTGGCGTGGCGCGGGGTGAAGCAGTAGCTACGGCTCACGCCGGTGGAATCGGTCGCCTCCGGGCCGGCCGCTGCACGTGATCCGACTTGCATCCTCACGTCGGGCGTGAGGGAGAAAGTGCAAGCGGCTGGTGCCGGCATCTTGACCCACTAGCGCTGAAGCAACCCATAGAGAAAGCCGCCGCCGACATCGCGCAGCCGGGGTATGAATGAGACGCGGACAGCACCGAAATCGTTGATCAGTGCCATTACAGGACCTCGGGGCCGCGTGCATTGTCGATGAGGACCTTCCAGCTACCGTCTGATTGAGCGCGCAGCACGACAGTGGAAACAAACCTGCGCGCATCACCGTCCGGCGTGCGGAGCACCCACCTTGAGGTGAAAAGGCAGATGCCGTCAGCGGTCAGGACATGTGTCCGTTCCTGCGTGGCCGATAGTCCAGGCTGCATGAAGCGACGATAGAACATTTCGATGGCGTCTAATCCACGAACCTCCCGGCCCGGCTCTGGAACGAGCAACGCCTCCGTCTCGTAGTGCTGCAGGATCGTCGAGAGATCTCCACAGTTATACGCGGCATCCAGAACTTCGATGACCACCTCGGGCGTTGTCAGGTCAACCATGCGTGTCCATCTCTTTCATCCCGAACGAAAACGATATTTAAACGATCTGGATGCCACGGTGATGCCGTGTGCCTGAATTGGCCCGAGGCCTGCTGACCGGCAGGCGTCGAGCGCCCTGCCGATCACACTGCCCCGGCCTGTGCTGGCACCGCTCATCATGGTCATCTCAGCGAGCGACGGTCCGGCCTGCCGACCATCCGAGGCGGCTTCTCGCGGTTCATGCTCGCGTAGAACTTTGCATCACGAGAAGATCAGTGCCCCCAGGAGGGGGCCATAGACGACCCTTCGCCTACAGCAGCAATGGTTCACGATTCGCCTATCCTACAAGGGTAGCTCGGACGATTGCTTCACAGTCTGGCTAGGCATGTCGGTCTTGACGTTCTGCACGCCCTTCACGCGGCTGAGGTGGTCGGCCTGGAAACGGCGATAATCGGTGATGTCGGCGGCCACTACCCGCAGCAACGCGTCGCAGTCGCCCAGCATCAGGTAGCACTCGAGCACCTGAGGCAGCCGTGATACCTCGGCCACGAACTGGGCGATGGTCTCCTCGTCCTGCGCCTTCAGCCATATGCGGGTGAACACCGTCAGGTTCCTGCCGATCTTGGCGGGGTTCAGCACCGCCACGTAGCGGTCGATCACCCCGCTCTGCTCCAGCAACCGGACGCGCCGCAGGCAGGGCGAGGGGGACAACCCGACGGCCTCGGCAAGATCGTTGTTGGCGATCCGGCCGTCGCGCTGGAGCGTGCGCAGGATCTTGCGGTCGATCTCGTCCAGGTCGCCTGGCATCGAACACCATGTTTCGCTCGAACCTTGCAATCTTGTACCAGAACACCGCCGCAAGGCGACGTCTTTGATAACCGATTGCGTCGGCTCTGCGCTACCGTGTCCGGATGGAACCGAGACATGCAGGGGCACCGGATGTTCCGACAGGAGGTGCCAAAAGAGCTCCAGCCGCCTCCGAGGCGCTTCGCGGCTTGATGGAAGCCCTTCCTGTTCTGCTCGCAGTGGCAGCCTACGGGCTGGTCTTCGGCGCACAGGCTTCGCAGAAAGGTCTGCGGCTTCTTGAAGTGCCTCTGATGACTGGTTCCAACTATGCCGGCGGATCGGAGTTCGCAGCCGTGGGACTGTGGGCCTCGCCGCCGCCTGTCCTGCTGATCGCGGCGGTGACCTTCCTGATTAACAGCCGCCACATCGTCATGGGCGCGACAATGACCCCGTACATCCACCACCTTGCCAGGTGGAAAAGGCTGGTGGTGCTTTTCCTGATGGCCGACGAAACCTGGGCGCTCAGCTATCGCGATACCTGCAGGCGGGAGCAGCGGGGCGTCGTAAGGCCGTTCAGCGTGGGGTATTATTTCGGCGTCGGCGGCACGATGTATCTGACGTGGCTCGGCTCGACCGCGCTAGGAGCGATGGCCGGCTACGTGCTCGGTGACGTCGCTGCCTTCGGCTTCGGCATGGCGTTGCCCGCCGTCTTCCTGGTGATCATTGCAGGCATGTGGAAGGGCGCTCGCAACGCGGCGCCGTGGGCGGTCAGCCTCGTGGTCGCCGCCGTCACGTCCATCAGCACGCCCGGAGCATGGTACGTGGTGGCCGGCACGCTCGCGGGACTTGGTGCGGCTTTCGCATTGACGTTGACCGAATGATTCCGGTAGCTGATCTCGCCACTATCGCTCTGATGGCGGTCGTCACCTACGCGACACGTTTGATTGGCTACCTGCTCATGCAGGGCCGCATATTCGGTGCGCGCGGCAGCGCAATGCTCGACTCCGCGCCCGGTTGCGTGCTCATCGCGGTGATCGCGCCGTACTTCGTCTCGACCCGGCCAGCAGGCCTGGCCGCGCTGGCGATCGCCGCCGCGGCCGCAGCAGCCCGCGCGCCCATGCTCGTGACCGTCATAGGTGCCGTCGCGGTCGATGGAGCACTGCGCCAACTCCTCGCAAGATGATAGCCCACTGTCGCACGGGTGCGCCGAGACCACCCCCCGGAGGTGAAGCATGCGCGATAGGATCGAACGGGGCGAACCGGGCCGCTGCGTCATTGTCGTGAACGAGGCCCTGCCTGCCGGTCGGGCGGCGAACGCGGCACCGGTGATCGCCTTGACACTCGGCAAGCGGCGCCCAGGCCTGGCCGGGCCAGATCTGGTGGACCGTTCCGGCGTTGAGCATCCGGGCCTGATACCGATCGGCATTGCGGTGCTGGGCGCTCCTGCCGCAGAGCTCGGCAGCTTGCGCGCCAAAGCGCTGGCGCATGGCATGGACGTGGTGGACTTCCCCGTGCAGGGACAGGAGACCATCGACTACGCTGCCTTCAGCCAAGCGACCAGCGAAGTGGAGACCGGTGCACTGCAGTATGTCGGGATCGGCGTCTACGGCTCGCGCAGAGCGGTGGCAAGATTATCGGCAGATACCGCTCGCCGAGATGAACGCTGCTCAGCTGCGGTCTCCAACTCAACGCTGCAGGCGGACCGAAAGATCGAAAACACCTTTCAGGGTGATCCCTCTCGCCGGAGCCGGCGCCATCCTGAGTCGGAAGATCCGCCCGATTTCCTGTTGATCTGCGCGGGAGGATAGCACGGGCGTACGCGCTCGCCTTCCGGGATCGGTCGGAACCGGGGCAGTTCGGTCGCATCTCGATGAAGCAGGCGTCGTGAGCAAGCAGCGTCGCTCGCATCCCGAGCGCGTGGCGGATTGCCGTCCAGGCGGCTGTGTCCTGACACCTCCGCCCGCGACATCAGATGATGGCCGCGCTTAGCTGCAGGCACGAGTTTAGCGAGCCGCTGAGGATCTGGAAGCACACGACCTGCGTCCAGTGCTCGAAATCAGGCGCTAGACCGGCCCCGGTCGACGATCCGACCTGAACAAGGCAATGCTGCCGATGCGATGAATCGACGTTATC
>CAXTNV010000013.1:0-49893 GCA_964245755.1 uncultured Acetobacteraceae bacterium
CTCATAACCTGAAGGTCACAGGTTCAAATCCTGTCCCCGCAACCAAATCAGCGCACACGATACAGCATGCAGCCTCAAGCCGAGAGCGGCATCGGCAGGTCGAGCATCGCGGCCGTGGGCATCATGCCGACCACGGGCACTGCCGATAGCATCGGCGGCCGGTCTTCCGCATCGCGCAGTATGAAGCCCCGTCCCCAGATGGTGGCGAGCAGGTGGCTCGCGCCGGCCGCCTGCAGTTTCTTGCGCACCTTGCAGACGAACACGTCGATGATCTTCATCTCCGGTTCGTCCATGCCGCCATAGAGGTGGCTCAGGAAGGCGTCCTTGCTGACCACACTTCCCTTGCGCAGCACCAGCAACTCGAGGATGGCGTATTCCTTGTTGGTCATGCGCAGCGGCTGGCCGTCGACGGAGACCTTGCGGCTGTCCAGGTTCAGCTGCAGCGGGCCGACGCGCAGGGTGGGTTCGCTGTATCCCCTGCTGCGACGCAGGATCGCCTGCATGCGCGCCGAGAGCTCGGTCTGGTCGAACGGCCTGGTGACGAAGTCGTCGGCGCCGACCGCAAACGCCTTCACCTTGGCCTGCGGCCGGGACAAGGTGGACAGCACGATCACCGGTGTAGCCAGCTGCGCGGAACGCATACGGCGGATCACCTCGTAGCCGTCGATGTCGGGCAACATGAGTTCGAGCAGCACCAGGTCGTAGTCGTAGCGGCGAGCCATCTCCAGGGCCTCGTGACCCATGCCGGCATGATCGACCGTGAAGCCGGACGACCTCAAGGCCGACGCGGTCTGCGCCAGAGCGCCGTCTTCGACCAGAAGAACACGCATTGCAGCCACCCTCATCTTGCTGGGAGGCTGGTATCATTCGCGGCAGAGCGCCGTCGATACCAATTCGATACTATACTGAATTAATAACGCATCTTCTTCGGCTCCTATTCTTGACTTCACAAGCAGTTTACTGATTAGTTGATGTAACGTCTAGGTTTTTAGACAAACCGGTAATACACCGCGAAAGCAATTCTTGCGTGTTTCTGCAGCGCACCGACGCCGCCGAGCGGCGGCTCTCATAGTGCGACGGCAATGACCTCTGGATCGGGAGCCACCCGCACCCGTCACCGGCGTAGCTGCGTTCCTCGTTTCATCGAGGCGGCCCGAGAGGCGGCCCGCACGGAGCCTCGTGACCTGGCGCGATCCGCGGGGCGGGCACTCGACCGGATGGCCTTCGATGTCGACGGGTGACCGCAGCGGCGCTTACCATCCACCGGGCACGTGAGGAAGGCGATCACTGCCGGCATCTCGGATCCGGATGCCTCGGAACGTCTCGAAGTGCTCGCCGGGGCGCCTGCGCGGTCCACAGCGTATTGGCGGGCCACAGCAGGCCGGGTTCCGGCGCGATGTCACGCACCAGCCGACGCAGCGAGCTAGAAACTGGCGGCCGCCTGTCGT
This sequence comes from uncultured Acetobacteraceae bacterium, assembly GCA_964245755.1. Taxonomy (GTDB): domain Bacteria; phylum Pseudomonadota; class Alphaproteobacteria; order Acetobacterales; family Acetobacteraceae; genus Lichenicoccus. The sequence continues at coordinate 1,449 of CAXTNV010000013.1, forward strand.
GCGGCCCGGGGAAGAACAGAAGGCACTCGCATCGTCAGCGTGCAGCGACCGGAGGGCTACCGGCGGGCGGGTGGTGCGACCGTGCAGGGACCAAGGCGGCCACGGCGGCAGGCGTGCATCATCGCAGACCGAGCCTCAGTCAGCTCATCAACTCGCGGGAAAGCGAGTGGCCGCGCACCGCGAGCAGCCGCCATCCGAGCGCGATCATCAGCGCCGCCTCGGACAGGCTGCCGGCGACGTGACGACTTCCGCAGGGAAGCGTCAGGATTATCCGGTAGATCATGCTCTGCATCCATTGCCTCGACCCGGGCAATCCTGCGCGTAATTCCTTTAGATACGGTTACCGAGCCGGAGCGCCGCCGTCGGCCTCGAAAACTCTATCGTCGGCTCGCCGGAATACCGTGGCGATGCCGCCCCGCCTGGTCGTCGTCCGGCGCGGTGCGCCTCGCGCGGCCCACCGTGTGCTGCTGCGACGAGATGTTCTCCGCGTGTCGCCGGCGATACTCCGAAGGCGACATGCCCTTGCGGGCCAGGAACTGCCTGTTGAAGTTCGAGAGGTTGTTGAAGCCGGTCATGTAGCAGATCTCGGTGATCCGCCGGTCGCCCGCCATCAGCAGGTCGCAGGCGGTCTTGATGCGAAGGCTGCTGACGTACTGCGCAAAGCTCATTCCGGCATGGCGACGGAACGCGCCGAGGAAGCTGCTCGTCGACACTCCGGCACGTTCGGCGAAGTCGCCCTCGCGCAGCTTGGCACCGAGGTTCGCCCGGATATAGGCAAGCACGCGGCTGAGCGGCCGCGACAGGTAATCCTCCGGATTGAGCTCGTAGGCGATGCTCGCCAGCGGCTTGCGCGAGCCGTGCGAGAGCAGGTCGAGCAGGGACATGAACAGCTCGACGCGGCGCGCGCCGTCGACGTCGAGCAGCTGGCGCATCAGCGGCAGCGCCGAGCCGCCGGTGGGCGCGGTGAACTCGATGCCGCGCCTGGACTCCGTCATCAGCTCATCCATCACCGCGACCTCGGGCAGCGTCTCAATGACGCGCCTGATGAACGCCTCGGTGAATTGCAGCACGATGCAGCGCAGCGTGATCTGGGTGCCTACCGGCACGTCGCTTATCCAGTTGTGCGGCAGGTTGGGGCCGATCATCACCAGGTTGCCGGGGGCGAACTCGCCGATGAAGTCCCCGACATGCATCCGACCGGTGGTCGTGACGATCAGGTGGATCTCGTATTCCGGGTGGAAGTGCCAGCGCACCGTCTTGAACGGATAGCCGTGCGACCAGACCTTGAACGACTCGTCGTTCGCGACCTCGACGAGCTCCAGGTCAGGGACCACCGCTGTCTCAGGCCGGAACCGGCTGCGGCCGGTCGAAACGGCTGACCGCGACGCTCGCGGCGAGCGCTTCGATGGTCTCGCGGGACGGCAGGTGCGGTCCCACCGTCTCCAGCGCGCCGAGCGCGAAGCCCGTACCCAGCCGGGCGCACGCCCCCAGGTCGAGTCCGCGCAGGCTGCCGAGAATGTAGCCGGAGACCAGGGCGTCGCCGGCGCCGACCGTCGATTGCACCGAGCGTGCGGTGCCGACCGCACGGATGACCTCGCTGCCGTCGGTGAACACCGCGCCCTCCGCGTCCATGGACAGGATCACCGTGCCGACACCGCGCCGCTGCAGCGCCAGCGCCGCGTCCACGATGTCGAAGTCGCGGTCGATCGGGCGGTCGAGCACGTCGCCCAGCTCCTTGCGGTTCGGCTTCACCGCGTCCGGATGCGCCTCCAGCCCCGCCGCCAGCGGCCGCCCGGAGGTGTCGAGCATCACCTTGGCGCCCCCCGCCCGCGCCGCCTCGACCAGCCGCGGCACCAGCTCCGGTCGGCAGCCGAGCGGCAGGCTGCCGCCGACCACCACCCAGCGACAGCTCCGCGCCGCGTCGGCCACGCCATCGATCAGCCGCCGCTCGTCCTCGGGGCGCACCGTGAAGCCGGTCGCGTTGAGGTCGGTCACCCGAACCTCCTCCTCCTCGACGAGCTTGACGTTGGTGCGGGTGGCTCCGGGCACCTGGATGCAGCGATCCTCGACCTGGCTGTCGCGGAACAGCTGGCGGAACGGTTCCGCGTTGGCATCGCCGACGAAGCCGGTGGCGATCACCGGCACCTCGTAGCCGGCCAGGAAGCACGCGACGTTGATCCCCTTGCCGCCGCAATCGAGCCTCTGCGCGCGCAGCCGTCCCACCTCTCCGAGCCGGAGGACCGGGATGAAGCAGGTCAGGTCGAAGGCCGGGTTCATCGTGACCGTGACGACGCCTCGGCGTGCGCCGGCCTCGTTGGGGAGCGGGTGGTCGGACTGCATGAAGATCCTCTGAGCGTCCTCTGGGACTGCGGCAAGTCGGGAGTAGAATGGGTATTGCGCGTGAAGCCAAGCAGGGCGTCTCAGTCCTCGGGCGTCCCGGCGAGCCAGCTGGTCTCGACCAGGCGGTTGCGCAGCAGCAGCGTCAAGGCCAGCGGTTCCGCGTCCGGCTGCGTGCCGGGCAGGCCGTAGGTGCTGCGCCCATCGGGCGCCGCGGCGCGACCGTAGAGGGTCGCGATGCGCTCCATGCCGGTGCCCGGACGCACGATCCGGGGGTCGAGCGTGAGGTCGACCTCCCGGCGCGGCACCGGACACCGCCGACCCTCTCCGTGCACGATGTCGAGCGCGATCGCGGTCACTGCGTGCGCGGCACTCGCCTCGGCATCGCCGATCACCCACAGCGTCGGCGCCGCCGCGTCGCGCGGCGGCCTTGCCGTACGGGCCGGCACGTCGAGCCGGACGCAGAACCAGTAGACGCTGTCGCCGGCATCGCCCTGATGCTCGACCGGGATCTCCAGGCGATGGGCGAGCGTCGCGATCGGCGTGCGGCCGAGCAGCACCGGCAAGCCGGCGATGCGGATCGGGGAGAGCGGCGTCATTCCGGGCGGCGGCGGCGACGGCGACAGCTCGGCGCGGATCATCTGCTGCAGGAAGGGGGACGGGATCGACCTGGCCAGGGCCGGGGATGCGCCAGACGCGACCGCCAGCACGAGCGCGAGCAGCAGCGGCGCAGCGGGCGGCAGGGCCCGTGGTGCCGCCGCCAGGTGATGCGCCCGCAGGGCGAGCAGCAGCGCCGCCAGCAGTTGGACGGCGCAGAAGCCGGCTACCGCCGCCCAGCCGCCCACCTCCCACAGCGTGCCGCCGATCAGGCTGAGCAGGCTGGACCCCAAGTAGTACGCGAGAAGGTAGAGCGAGGCGGCGTGCGCCTTGTCGCCGCGGGCCAGCCGGCCGACACTGCCGCTCGCCACGGCATGAGCGGCGAAGAAACCGACGGTGAACAGCGACAGGCCGGTGATGAGCATTGCCAGCGGCGCCAGCAGCGTCAGCAGCAGGCCCAGCAGGGCGCTGCCCAATGCCGCGGCGAGCACCGGCTCGCGGCCGATGCGATCGGCCATCGCGCCAGCCAGCGTCGATGCGCCGGTGCCGAGCAGGTAGATCACGAACACGGCGCCGATCTCCGCCTGATCGAGGTCGTAGGGCGGCGCCAGCAGCCGGTAGCCGAGCGCGTTATAGAGGGTGACGAAGCTGCCCATCAGCAAGCCGCCGATCGCGAACAGCGCGCGCAGTGCCGGGCGGCCGAGGTGGCGTGTCCAGGCCTGGAGGTGGAACCGCGGATTGAAGCCGGGCCGACGCGCGAAGTTGCGCGATGCCGGCAGCAGCAGCACGAAGCAGGCGGCACTCGCCGCGCCGAGCAGCCCGATCATCGCCAGGGCGCCTCGCCAGCCCGACAGCTCGGCTGCGAGGCCGGTGAGCAGTCGTCCCATCATGCCACCGATCGCGGTGCCGCCGACATACAGCCCCATCGCCAGGCCGAGGCCGTCGGGGTGGATCTCCTCGGCCAGGTAGGTCATCGCGATCGCCGGCGCGCCGCCCAGCGCCAGCCCCTCGAGCGCGCGCAGCACCAGCAGCGTGCTCCAGCCCGGTGCCGCCGCGGCCATCAGGTTGAGCAGGGCGGCGCTGCCCAGCGAGGCGGCCATCAGCGCCTTGCGGCCGACCGACTCCGAGATCGCGCCGGCCAGCAGGATCGCGGGCGCCAGCAGGCCGGTCGCCAGCGACAACGACAGCGCGCTTTGCGCGGCGTCGAGCTGGAACTGCCGGGAGAACAGCGGCAGCAACGGCTGCACGCAATACAGCAGGGAGAAGGTGGCGTAGCCGGACAGGAACAGCGCCAGGGAAGCCCGGCGATACTGCGCGCTGCCGCGCTCGATCCAGCGCGGGCCGAATTGCACCGCATCGACACTCACGCCGCGGCGGTCCCGATCGGAGGAAGTCGAGCCAAGCCCTGGTCGGAGTGAGAGGATTCGAACCTCCGGCCCCTGCGTCCCGAACACAGTGCTCTACCAGGCTGAGCTACACTCCGGCTGCGAGCGCGTATACAGGCGGGGCCGGTGTGCCGCAAGCCGGCGCAAGCAGCCGGTCGCCGCGGCCGGAACCGGTGCCGGATCCGCCATCCAGACCCGCGGCGCAAAGCGCCGGCGCTACAGCCGCGCGGCATCCGCGGCCTGCGGGGCGTGGTGCTGCGGCAGCAGGGCGCCGAGCTGCTGCAGCGCCGCCTCGATGCTCGGCACCACGCTGAACAGCCGTCGCGCCGAGGCGTCGGCGAAGCCGTCCTCGATCGCGCCGTCCACCGCGGCCAGCAGCGGCTGCGCCCAGCCCCCGATGTCGGCGACCAGGATCGGCTTGTCGTGCAGCCGCAGCTGGCGCCAGGTGATGATCTCGATGGCCTCGTCGAACGTGCCGAGGCCGCCAGGCAGCACCAGGAAGGCGTCGGCCTGAGCGAACATGCTCTGCTTGCGGCTGTGCATGGAGTCCGTGACCGTGAGGTCGGCGACGCGCTCGTGCATCACCTCCCGCGTCGACAGGAAATGCGGGATGATCCCGCTCACCCTCCCGCCGGCCTCGATCGCCGCGTCCGCCAGCAGGCCCATCAGGCCAACCTTGCCGCCGCCGTAGATCAGCTTGATGCCGGCGCGGGCGAGGCCCTCACCGGCGGCGCGCGCCGCGGTCGCGTAGGCCGGATTGGCACCGAAGCGCGATCCGCAGAACACGGCGACGGCGGCGGGTTGCGGCGTGGTGCCGGACTCTGCGGGATGGATCATGCGGCCGAGCCTAGCGGGGCCGCATCGATCATGCCATGCGGCGTGCCGCCCGGGGCGAGGGCAGGTCGTTTCGCGTCGGCGCATCGGTCGTTGCATCTTGCGTCTCGAAGGGCAAGCTCATGACTGCTGCTTGGAGTGCGCGCATGGCCGAGATCGTCACCCTGTCGAGCCGGATCGCCTACGAGAACCGTTGGCTGCGTCTGCGCGAGGACATCATCCGCCGGCAGGACGGCTCCGACGGCCTGTATGGCGTCGTCGAGCGCAGCGACTTCGTGGTGATCGCGGCTCTCGGCATCGCGCCGGCTCCTTGGCTCGCCCTGGTGCAGCAGTATCGCTACCCGATCGGACAGCGGCTGTGGGAGCTGCCGATGGGGATGTGGGAGCAGCGACCCGACGCCACTCCGGAGAGCGTCGCGGCCGGGGAGCTGCGCGAGGAGACCGGGCTGGTCGCAGCCCAGATGCGCCATGCCGGTGTGCTGTTCCAGGGAGCCGGCTACTCCAACCAGAAGGGCCACGTGTTCCTGGCCACCGGGCTCACGCAGCGCGAGCAGGCGCGCGAGAGCACCGAGCAGGACATGATCAGCCGCCAGTTGCCGCTTGCGGAGGTCGAGGCGATGATCCGCGACGGACGCATCAGCTGCATGGTGACGATCGCGGCCTTCGGGATGCTGCGTCTGAAGGGGATGCTCTAGCATGCACGTGCCGACGCTGGACCTGCGCAGGTTCGCCCACGACCGGAGGGCGTTCGTCGCCGAGCTGGGTGCCGCTTACCGCCGCTTCGGCTTCTGCTGCTTCAGCCACCACTCGATCCCCCAGGATCGCATCGACGCGGCCTACGCGGCGTTCGAGCACTTCTTCGCGCTGCCGGAGGCGGCCAAGCAACGATATGCCCGACCCGCGAGCGGACGCGGCTATGTCGGCTTCAAGGTCGAGACCGCGCGTACCAGTTCGGTCCCGGACCTCAAGGAGTTCTTCCATGTCGGCCGCGATGGCGCGTTCCCGGACGATCCGGTGCTGTGCCCGAACCTCTGGCCCGACGAGGTCCCGGCCTTCCGCGCCCACGCGCTGGCGCTCTATGCGGCGATGGAGCAGGCCGGTGCGGTGGTGCTGTCGGCGATGGCCGCGGATCTGGGGCTGGCGCACGACTTCTTCGCCCGCCTGACCGACCACGGCAACTCGATCCTGCGTGCGCTGCATTATCCGCCGGTGCGGCCGCAGGACCTGCCGGCGGTGCGGGCGGCGGCGCACGAGGACATCAGCCTGATCACCCTGCTGGTCGGCGCCACCGCGTCCGGCCTGCAGGTGCTGACGCGTGACGGCGTCTGGCTGCCGATCGCGGCGGCGCCAGGCAGCCTCGTGGTCAATGTCGGCGACATGCTGCAGCGGCTGACCAACCGCGTCTATCGCTCGACGACGCACCGGGTGGTCAATGCGCCAGGGCCGGCGGGTCACGCGGCTTCGGTCAGCCGCTACTCGATGCCGTTCTTCCTGGCGCCGAACATGGAGTACGAGATCCGCTCGCTGCCCGGATGCGTCGCCAGCGAGGGCGCCGACCACTTCTCCGAGCCGATCACCGCCCACGCCTACCTGCTGCAGCGTCTGCGCGAGATCGGGCTCGGCTGAGCCGGCGGCCGGCCCGAGGCACGCCAAGGAGAGCACCGTGATCCAGGACAATTTCGACTTCGCCGTCATCGGCAGCGGGCCTGCCGGACGCCGCGCCGCCGTGCAGGCGGCCAAGCTCGGCCGCTCGGTGCTCGTGATCGAGCGGGACAAGCGCGTCGGCGGGGTATGCGTGCACACCGGCACCATCCCGTCCAAGACCCTGCGCGAGACCGTGCTCAACCTCACCGGCTTTCGCGAGCGCGGCTTCTACGGCCGCGGCTACCGTGCCCGCCACGACATCGCCGCCGCCGACCTGACCGAGCGTCTCGGCAAGACGCTCGGCTTCGAGGTGGACGGGCTCGAGCACCAGTTCAGCCGCAACCGGGTGGAGACCCTGCGCGGCGCCGCGCGCTTCGAGACGCCGCATGAGATCGAGGTGCTGATGAGTGCCGGCGAGTCGCGGCGCGTTCACGCCGGCAAGGTGCTGATCGCGGTTGGCACCGTCACGCGCCGTCCCGAGGGTGTGCCGTTCGATGGCCGGATCGTGCTCGACAGTGACGAGATCATCGGCATCGACCACCTGCCGCGCAGCCTGACGGTGATCGGCGCCGGCGTGATCGGGGTCGAGTATGCGACGATCTTCAGCGCGCTCGACGTCAAGGTGACGCTGGTCGAGGGGCGCTCCAGCTTCCTCGACTTCATCGACCGGGAGATCGTCGAGGAACTGGTGCACGAGCTGCGCGACCGCGGTGTGGCGCTGCGCACCGGCTCCAAGGTCGACAGCGTGTCGATCGAGAACGGCCAGGCCGTGGTGCGCCTCGATGGCGGCCGCGTGGTGCGCTCGGAGATGCTGCTGCACGCCGCCGGCCGGGTGGTCGCCGCCGACGGGCTGGGCCTGGAGGCGCTCGGCATCGAGCCCGATCCGCGCGGTCGCATCCTGGTCGACGAGGCGACGCTGCAGACCCGCGTTCCCACCATCTACGCCGCCGGCGACGCGATCGGCTTTCCCAGCCTCGCCTCGACCTCGATGGAGCAGGGACGCATCGCCGCCTGCCACGCCTTCGGCCTGAAGCTGCCGCCGGCACCGAAGTTCTTCCCCTACGGGATCTACGCCGTGCCGGAGATCTCCACCGTCGGCATGACCGAGGAGCAGGTGCGTGAGAAGCGGATCCCCTACGAGTGCGGAATCGCGCGGCTGCGCGAAACCTCGCGCGGCCACATCATGGGCCTGCGCGGCGGCATGATGAAGATGATCTTTTCCACCGACGATCGCCGCCTGCTCGGGGTGCACATCATCGGCGAAGGCGCGACCGAGCTGGTGCACATCGGGCAGGCGGTGCTGAACCTGCACGGCACCATCGACTACTTCATCGAGAACACGTTCAACTACCCGACGCTGGCGGAAGCCTACAAGATCGCGGCACTCGACGCGTTCAACCGTATGTAGCGTAATAGCAATGCCCGTCTCGCGCCGGGGGTTGAAATAAAAATCCGCTAACGCCCGCACGGTTCAACGATATCTGGCCAACCTCTATTGAACGGATCTCTCGAACGCCAACAATACTGCGGCGGCAAGTGGATCCCGAGACGATGTCTGCTATAACAAACTTATACGAGAACATGGTCCGTTCGATCATGTCTTGCCCGTCCGCCTGCCGCGCGCCGCTCTAGCGCATGCAGCAGGCGCAGCATGCCGTCGAGGCGCTCAGGCTGGTGGGGCTGCCGGCCGCCGCGATCTGCAACGACGGAAGGGTGCTGGCCGTCAATGCGCTGTTCGAGTCCGCGGCGCACGGGGTGCGCGTGAACGACGGCAGGATCGTGCTCTCACGCCCGGAGGTGATGCAGCGCTACGATCAGGCGCTGCTGCAGCAGCGCGCCGGCCCGGCGCGGCGGCTGAGCATCTTCCTGCCGACCACCGCCAGCGAGCCGCCGGCGGTCCTGCAGCTCATACCGATGGACGGCCTCGACGGGGCAAGCCTCGACGGGGCCAGCCTCGACGGGGCCAGCCTCGACGAGTCCGGCCTCGGCGGGGCCGCCCTCGCGGGAGGCAGCCTGGTCGTCATCACCAGCCTGTCGTCGCGCGCGCTTCCCGGAGGCGAGATGCTGCAAGGCTTGTTCGACCTCACGCCGGCGGAGGCCAGGCTCGCGATCGGGCTCGCCGGCGGCAACAAGATCGGCGAGCTGGCCAGGCTGTTCAAGGTGTCGCACGAGACCATCCGCTCGCAGATCAAGCAGGTGTTCGCCAAGACGCGGACGCGCAGCCAGGCCGAGCTGGTCGGCCTGCTGGCCAGGCTGCCGCCGTTCGGCTGAGCCCGCCGGCTGAGCCAGCAACCGCCGCAGCGTCACTGCCGGCCGCGCAGCCTCGAATGGTGCCGCCCGTAGCCGAAATACACGCCCAGCCCGACGATCAGCCACAGCACCAGGCGCAGCCAGGTGGCGAGCGGCAGCCCGGCCATCAGCACCAGGCAGAACAGGATGCCGAGCACCGGCACCCAGGGCACCCCTGGAACCCGGAACGGTCGCTTGATGCGGCCGTCGGTCTGCCGCAGCCGGATCACCGCGCCGCACACCAGGATGAAGGCGAACAGCGTGCCGATGCTGACCATCTCGCCGAGCACGGCGAGCGGCACCAGTCCCGCCACCAGGGCGGCGCTGCAGCCGATCAGCGCCTGGCTGCGATACGGTGTCTGCAGGCGCGGATGCACGTGCGCGAACAGGGCGGGCAGCAGCCCGTCATGCGACATCGTGTAGAAGATGCGGCTCTGGCCATACAGGAACACCAGGATGACGGTGGTCAGCCCGGTCAGCGCGCCGATCTTGATCATTAGCGAGAACCAGCCGATGCCGATCGCGTCGGTGGCGACCGCGATCGGATCGGCGACGTTGAGCTTCGCGTACGGCACGACGCCGGTGAGCACGGCGGCGACGGCCATGTACAGCACGGTGCAGATCAGCAGCGAGGCGAGGATGCCGACCGGCATGTCGCTCTGCGGACGACGCGACTCCTGCGCCGCGGTGGAGACCGCGTCGAAGCCGATATAGGCGTAGAACACCACGCCGGCGCCGCGCAGGATGCCGCTCCAGCCATAGGCGCCGAACCGGCCGGTGTTGGCGGGGATCAGCGGGAACCAGTTGCCGCGATGCACGAAGGCGGCCCCGACGCAAACGAAGGCGAGCACCACCATCAGCTTGACCGCCACCATGATCGTGTTCAGCCGCGCGGACTCCCTGGTACCCAGCATCAGCAGCAGGGTGAGCAGCAGCACGATCCCGACCGCCGGCAGGTTGGCCAGGGCGTGCGCGTGGCCGCCGCCTGAGAGGGTGACCGGGCTGCCGGGCGCCGCGGCAAAGCGGGCAGGAAAGTGCAGGCCGCAGCTGCCGAGCAGGCTGACGAAGTAGCCGGACCAGCCGACCGCCACCGTGGCCGAGCCCGCGGCATACTCCAGGATCAGGTCCCAGCCGATGATCCATGCGACCAGCTCGCCCATGGTCGCGTAGGCGTAGGTGTAGGTGCTGCCGCTGACCGGCAGCAGGGCGGCAAGCTCGGCGTAGCAAAGCCCCACGAAGGCGCAGGCGACACCGCCCAGGATGAAGGAAAGCATGATCGCCGGTCCGGCGTAGCGCGCCGCCGCGGTGCCGGTGAGCACGAAGATGCCGGCGCCGATGATCGCGCCCACCCCCATCGCGGTGATGCTGACCTTGCCCAGCGTCTTGGACAGGCCCTGGCGGCCGCCCTCGGCGACGATGTCGTCGATCTGCTTGCGCGCCGTCAGGGCATGGTCGGTCACGGGCGGCTCCTGTCGTCGTCGACCCATGCAGGCTGGCCGGAACGTCCCCCCGGATCAGCCCGTGATCGGCCGCGGCCTCATGTGGCCTTCTGGTACCGCGTCTGCTCGGGATGCTGGCTGACGTAGCGGGCGCGCCAGTCGCCGGTCGGGAAGCGATGCCGCGCATTGCCCTCGATCAGCCGGATCTTCTCCTCGTCGCTCGATGAAACCGCCTCGTGCCACGCGACCATGAACTGGTCATCGGTCATGGCTTGGATCAAGGCCGCACCTGGCGTCCAATGATCGGCATTGTCTGACATGGCGGGTTCACTCCCATCGACCGGCTGACTTCCGGCTCTGCAGGCTCTATCCTCCTAGAATGCGGTCGCCGCAAGCGGGTCACGCCGCGCCGAATGCTTCCGTGGCCGCGCTGCGCAGCGCCAGGGCGGCGAAGCTCGCCAGCCAGTGCTCGCCCATGTAGTCGCCGGCAACTTGGGGCAGGGCGGCCCGCAGGTGCCGCGCCGCGGCAACGCGCATCGCCTCCGCCTTGACGCCATCCTCTGCCGCGAGCGCCCCGGCCAGGCTGGACAGGCACCAGGCGCGGCTCAGGTTGAGGCCGTCGAGATGCACGATCTTGCCGTCGCTGCGGTCGGTGACTTCCGCCGGGACGAACAGGCTGGCCGGGCGCGCGTTCGCCAGACCGGGCAGGAAGCCGTCGAACCAGGCGAGGAAGCGGTCGTGCGGCAGCAGCCGACGCATCGCCTCGGCCTCGATCAGAGAGGGCGACAGGAACTCGTCCCCGCCCGGCTCCCAGGCCTGGCAGTCCAGGTCGCCGCCGTACCAGCGGCAGGCGGCGTCCTGCAGCGCACCGAGCAATGCGGCGTCGTCGTGGATCCACGCGTACTCGACCGCCAGCGCCAGGGCGAACGCGGTGTTGGCATGTGCGCCGTGGCGCACCGGGTAGGGCGAGCGGGCGAGGTGCAGCCGCAGACGCTCGGCGACCAGCGCCGAGAGCGGGCGGATCGCCGATGCCCGTCGCAACGCGCCCGGGCCCGTGTGACGGTGCAGCTCGGCGTCGAGCATCAGCAGCCAGGCCCAGCCATAGGGCCGCTCGAACGCAGCGGCGTGCGGGCCGAGCAGGTAGTCGCGCTCGGCTTGCAGCGCCGGCTGCGTGAGCCGCGCATCGAACAGCCGGATGATGCCTGCGGCCTGCGGCAGATCCGGCTGCTCGCGCAGCAGGCTCGCCAGCAGCCAGTAGCCGTGCACGCAGGAGTGCCAGTCGAAGCTGCCATGGAACACCGGATGCAGCGCCGATGGCGCGAGCGGCGCGTCCGGCGGGCCGGCCAGGACGTGGTCAAGCTTGTGCGGATACTCGCGTCCGACATGGCCGAGTGCGATCGTGGCGAACGCCGCCGCCTGCTGCATCGTCATCGCGCCGGTCGTCACCGCCGGGTCAGTCCGGTGCCGCGCCTGCGCGCTCGATCTCCTCCAGCCGGCGCGCCTCTTCGGCAGTGAAGGTGCGGCCACGGGTCAGGAAGCGCTGCTCGCTGCCGTTCTCCAGAGAGAACATCCCGCCGCGCCCGGGCACCACGTCGATGATCAGCTGGGTGTGGCGCCAGGCCGCGAACTGCCCGGCGCCGATATAGACCGGCACGCCGCCGATCGCGCCCAACCGCACGTCGTGATCGCCGACGATGAACTCGCCCTGCGGGTAGCACATCGGCGACGAGCCGTCGCAGCAGCCGCCGGACTGGTGGAACAGCAGCGGCCCGTGCTCCGTGCGCAGGCGCTCGATCAGCTCGAGCGCCCGTGGCGTCGCCGTCACCCGCATCAGAAGAAGCCGAGCTTCTTCGGGCTGTAGCTGACCAGCATGTTCTTGGTCTGCTGGTAGTGGTCGAGCATCATCTTGTGGTTCTCCCGCCCGATGCCGGACTGCTTGTAGCCGCCGAATGCCGCGTGCGCCGGATAGGCGTGGTAGCAGTTGGTCCACACCCGTCCGGCCTTGATCGCACGGCCGAAGCGGTAGCAGCGATTGGCGTCGCGGCTCCACACCCCCGAGCCCAGCCCGTAGAGCGTGTCGTTGGCGATCTGCAGCGCCTCGTCGTCGTCGCGGAAGGTGGTGACCGAGACCACGGGGCCGAAGATCTCCTCCTGGAACACGCGCATCTTGTTGTGGCCGTGGAACACCGTCGGCTTGACGTAGTAGCCGCCGGCGAGGTCGCCCTCGAGATGGTTGCGCTCGCCGCCGATCAGGATCTCCGCACCCTCCTGCCGGCCGATGTCGAAGTAGCTGAGGATCTTCTCGAGCTGCTCGCCCGAAGCCTGCGCGCCGATCATGGTCTGCGGATCGAGCGGATCGCCCTGCCGGATCGCGGCGACACGGTGCAGCGCGCGCTCCATGAAGCGGTCGTAGATCGAGTGGTGGATCAGCGCCCGGCTCGGGCAGGTGCAGACCTCGCCCTGGTTGAGCGCGAACATGACGAAGCCCTCGATCGCCTTGTCGAGGTAGTCATCGTCCTCGCGCATCACGTCGGCGAAGAAGATGTTCGGCGACTTGCCGCCCAGCTCCAGCGTCACCGGGATCAGGTTCTGGCTGGCGTACTGCATGATCAACCGGCCGGTGGTGGTCTCGCCGGTGAAGGCGATCTTGGCGATGCGCGGGCTGGAGGCCAGCGGCTTGCCGGTCTCCAGGCCGAAGCCGTTGACGATGTTGAGCACGCCGGGCGGCAGCAGGTGGCCGACCAGCTCGGCCCAGACCAGGATCGAGGCAGGGGTCTGCTCTGCCGGCTTGATCACCACGCAGTTGCCGGCGGCGATCGCCGGCGCCAGCTTCCAGCAGGCCATCAGCAGCGGGAAGTTCCACGGGATGATCTGGCCGACCACGCCGAGCGGCTCGTGGAAATGGTAGGCCACGGTGTCGCCGTCGATCTCGGAGATGCCGCCTTCCTGGGCGCGTATGCAGCCTGCGAAATAGCGGAAATGGTCGATCGCCAGCGGCACGTCGGCGGCCATGCTCTCGCGGATCGGCTTGCCGTTGTCCCAGCTCTCGGCCTGCGCCAGCAGCGCCAGGTTGTCTTCCATCACCTGCGCGATGGCGATCAGCGCCGCCGCCCGCGTGGCCGGGCTGGTGGCAGCCCAGCCATCGCGCGCGGCGTGCGCGGCATCAAGCGCGCGCTCGACGTCGCCGGCGTCGGAACGCGCCACCTCGCACAGCACCTGGCCGTTCACCGGCGAGGGGTTCTCGAAGTAGCGGCCGCGCAGCGGTTCGACCCACTCGCCGCCGATGAAGTTGCCGTAGCGTGCCTTGAAGTCCGGCTTGCTCATCTGTTTCCTCCCCGATTCACTTGTTTTCTTCTACAGCCCGGCGGCCTCGAAGGTCTGTGCCACGATCGCCTGCGCTTCCTGCTGGATCTGTCGCAGATGCTCGCTGCCGTTGAAGCTCTCGGCGTAGATCTTGTAGACGTTCTCGGTGCCCGACGGGCGGGCCGCGAACCATCCCCGCTCCGTCACGATCTTCAGGCCGCCGAACGGCTGCTGGTTGCCGGGTGCCGCGGTGAGGCGCTGCAGGATCGGCTCGCCGGCGAGCCGGTCGGCGCTGACCTGCTCCGGCCTGAGGCTCTTCAGCAGCTTCTTCTGCGCCGGCGAGGCCGGCGCGTCGATCCGCGCATAGGCCGGCACGCCCAGGCTCTCGCTCAGCGTGGCGTAGCGCTGCGCCGGATCCTTACCGGTCACCGCGGTCATCTCGGCAGCCAGCAGCCCCAGTATCAGCCCGTCCTTGTCCGTCGACCACACCGAGCCGTCGCGACGCAGGAACGACGCGCCGGCGCTCTCCTCGCCGCCGAACCCCAGCGAGCCGTCGGTCAGCCCGTCGACGAACCACTTGAAGCCCACCGGCACCTCGACCAGGCGGCGCTCCAGCCGGACGGCGATGCGGTCGATGCTGCTCGACGACACGATGGTCTTGCCGATCCCGGCCTGCGGGCTCCAGCCCGGACGGTGCGTGAACAGGTACTCGATCGCCGCCGTCAGGTAGTGGTTGGGGTTCATCAGCCCGGCGCGGGTGACGATGCCGTGCCGGTCGGCGTCGGGATCGTTGGCGAAGGCGAGGTCGAACCGCGCGCATTCGCCGATCAGCCCGGCCATGGCGTAGGCGGACGAGCAGTCCATGCGGATCTTGCCGTCCCAGTCCGCAGTCATGAAGCGGAAGGTCGGATCGACCAGCTCGTTGACCACAGTCGCCTGCAGGCCGTAGCGCGCGATGATCGGCTCCCAGTAGCGCACCGCCGCCCCACCGAGCGGGTCGATGCCGATGCGCAGCCCGCTGGCGGCGATCGCCTGCATGTCGATCACCGCGGCGAGATCGCCAACGTAGGACGCGACGTAGTCGTGCGGACGCACGAAGCCGGAGCCGCGCGCGGCGGCGTAGCTCAGGCGGCGGATCTCGCGACCCTCGGCGAGGATGCGGTTCGCCATCTGCTCGATCCAGTCGGTGACATCCGAGCCGGCCGGGCCGCCGTGCGGCGGGTTGTACTTGAAGCCGCCATCCTCGGGCGGGTTGTGCGACGGCGTGATCAGCACCCCGTCTGCGAAGCCGTCGATGCGGCCGCGGTTGTAGGTCAGGATGGCATGGCTGACGACCGGCGTCGGCGTGTAGCCGTCCTCAGCGTCGACCATCACCGCGACGCCGTGCGCTGCGAACACCTCGACCGCGCTGACGAAGGCCGGCTCGGACAGCGCGTGCGTGTCGCGGCCGAGGAACAGCGGGCCGTCGATCCCGGCCTCCTGACGGTACATGCAGATCGCCTGGCTGATCGCCAGGATGTGCGACTCGTTGAAGCTGTTCTGGCCGGCGGTGCCGCGATGCCCCGAGGTGCCGAAGGCCACCCGCTCGGCGGCGAGGGAGGCGTCCGGCTTGCCGGAGAAATAGGACGTGATCAGGCGGGGCACGTTGACCAGGCTAGACGCCGCGACCGGTTGTCCCGGTTGATTGTCGGACATGCTGTTCCTCCAGGAGGCGAGCCCGTGCATATTGGCGCAAAGCCGGCGCCTGTCGAGTGAAGCCGGATCCGAGCGCGGAGGTCGCGCAGGCGCCGCATCGCGGCTCCCTCAATGGTGTTCCGACTGCGCCACCCGCTGTTCGGCGAGCAGCCGCCACGGCGCGTTCCTCGGCCCCGCATCCAATGCCTGGCGGAACAGGGCGGCGCTGTCGGGGCTGACGCCGCCGTCGGCGCGCACCTGGGCTTCCGCGGTCTGCACCGCGAGCGTCGGCTCGAACCCGTCCTGCAGCGCCCGGTGCCAGGCCAGCGCCGCCTGCGGCCAGTCGCCCTGCGCCGCTTCCGCCTGGCCGAGCAGGAGGTAGCCCTCGTGCGCCTGCGGCGAGCCCGCCGGCAGCGCGGCAAGGCGGCTTTTCAGCAGCTGCATCAGGCGCTGCTCGTCGCCGCCCCCAACCGCCTGCTGCATGCGCGCCGCGAGCGGCTGCGCCGGCAGGCCGGGATGGCCGCCGATCAGGTAGAGGCCGAGCGATGCCAGCGGCAGCAGCGCGAGCAGCGCCAGCACCGGTGCGCGCGAGCCGATCCGGCCTGCCTCGGCGGTGCGGTCGGCCTCTGCCAGCAGGCGTCGCTGGATCTCCAGCCGCGCGGTGGCGTGCTCGCTGTCGACGATCAGTCCGTCGGCCCGGTCGCGCTCGAGCTCGTCGAGCTGCGCCCGGTGCAGCGCCAGCGCCGCCTCGTGCCGGTCGCGCGCGCCGAGGCACCCGCGCAGCAGCAGGGCGCACGGGATCAGCGCGAGCCCGCTCAACAGGACGATCGAGAGCCAGATCATGCTCAGTGGAGCTCGAGCAGCTCGTCCAGACGTTTGCGTTCGCCGTCCGACAGCGGTTGCGGCGCCGGCCGACGGCTGCGGCCGCCGAGCACCGCGGCGGTGGCGCCCAGCGCCAGGGCCAGCAACGGCATCGCCCAGAGCAGCAGGGTCATGGCGTTGAAGGGCGGTCGCAGCCGGATGAAGTTGCCGTAGCGCTCGACCATCCAGCCGATGATCTGCCGGTTGCTCTCGCCGCCGGCGACGTGCACCCGCACCACACGGCGCAGGTCGCGCGCCAGCAGCGCCCCGCTATCCTCGATGCTCTCGTTCTGGCACACGAGGCAGCGCAGCTGCGCGCCGATCGCCTCGGCGCGAGCCTCCTGCGCCGGGTTGGCCAGCATCTCCGACGGGTCGTCCACCGCCAGCGCGGTCACCGGCGTCAGCAGCAGCAGCAGGCAGAGGCCCCGGATCATGACCCGGGCGATGCGCCGGCTCATCGGCGCAGCCCGTCGAGCGCCGGACGCAGCTCGGTGCGCACCACATCGTCGGTCAGTGGGCCGGCCACGTGCCAGCGTATGGTGCCGCCGGGCGCCACCAGGAAGCTCTCGGGCACGCCGGAGACGCCCCAGTCGATCGCCGTCAGTCCGGCGCGGTCCGAAGCGACGCGCGCGTACGGGTTGCCGGTGCGGCTGACGAAGCCCTGCGCGTTGCGCGCGTCGTCCTCGTAGGCGATGCCCCAGATCGGCAGCGTGGCCGCCATCGCCGCCAGCGTCTGCGCCTCCAGCACGCAGGGGATGCACCAGGAAGCGAAGAAGTTGACCAGCACCGGCCGCGTCTGGGCCGCCAGCAGCGCCGAGGAGAAGCCCTGTCCAGGCGCCTGGGCCGGTAGGTCGAACGCGGGCACGGCACGGTCGACGGCAGGGGCGTGGATGTCGTGCGGGTCGAAGCGGCCGCTCCCCATGCCGGCGAGCATCGCCCAGAAGCCGCCTCCCGCCGCCACCGCGGCACCCAGCGGCACCAGCGTCAGCGCGTGCCGACGCGACAGCCCGCCGGTCTCAGCCAACAGGGCGCACCGCGGCGGCGAGCCCGGCGAGGCGGGCACGACGCGGCGCGCCCACCCGCACCCGGCGGTCGCTGAGCGAAAGGCCGCCGCCGAGCGCCATCACCAGCGCGCCAAGCCACATCCAGGGAGCCAGCGGATTATCGTGCAGCCGCAGCACCGCGGTACTGCCGTGCTCGTCGCCCAGCACCGCATACAGGTCGGAGATCAGGTTGGTGTGGATCGCCACCTCACTGGTGGTCTGGTTCTGGCTGGCGAAGCTGCGCTTGGAGGGGTGCAGCACGGTGACCAGCCGTCCGCCCCGGGTCACGCTGATGGTGGCGGTGCGCGCGACGTAGTTCGGGCCGGCTGCGTCGCGTATGCTGTCGAGGGTCCAGCGATAGCCGGCGAGGGCGACGCTGTCGCCGGCGTGGATCTCGACGATCTTGTGCTGCGCCTGCGACATGCCGGCGAGCCCGATCACCGTGACCCCGACGCCGACATGCGCGAGTGCCGCGCCGAGTGCCGCGCGCGGCAGCATGCGGGCACGATGCAGGCTCTGCGCCGGCCGGACACGGAACAGCTGCACCTTGTGCGCGAGGTCGGCGGCGGCGCCGGCGATCACCCACACCGCGAAGCCGAACGCCAGCACCGGCAGCACGCCCTTCAGGCTGAAGGCGGCAACGAGCCCGGCGAGCAGTCCGAACAGGCTGGCCCACCACAGGCGGGTCAGCACCGGCGCCATCTGCGCGCGCTTCCAAGGCATCATCGGGCCGATCGCCATCGCCGCCAGCAGCGGGATGGTCATCGGTATGGTGGTGGCGTCGAAGAACGGCTTGCCGACGGAGAGGGTCGCGCCGAACAGCAGGCTGGCGAACGGCGGATACATGGTGCCGGTCAGCACCACCGCGCAGATCGAGCAGAGCAGGATGTTGTTCAGCACCAGCGCGCCCTCGCGCGACAGCGGCGCGAACACGCCGCCGGAGCTCAGTCTCGGCGCGCGCAGCGCGAACAGCAGCAGCGAGCCGCCGATCACCAGTCCCAGCAGCCCGAGGATGAACACGCCCCGGGCGGGATCGTTGGCGAAGGCGTGCACCGAGTTGAGGATGCCCGAACGCACCAGGAAGGTACCCGACAGCGACAGCGAGAAGGTGCCGATCGCCAGCAGCACGGTCCAGATCTTCATCGCCTCGCGCTTCTCGACCACCACCGCCGAATGCACCAGCGCGGTGCCGGTCAGCCAGGGCAGCAGCGACGCGTTCTCCACCGGGTCCCAGAACCAGTAGCCGCCCCAGCCGAGCACGTAGTACGACCACCAGGAGCCGAGCGCGATGCCGCAGGTCAGAAAGCACCAGGCGGCGAGCGCCCAGGGACGCACCCAGCGACCCCAGGCGGCATCGACGCGGCCCTCGATCAGGGCGGCGACGGCGAAGGCGAACGGCACCGCGAAGCCGACGTAGCCGGTGTAGAGGATAGGTGGATGGAAGGCGAGGCCGGGGTCCTGCAGCAGCGGGTTCATGCCGTTGCCGTCGACCGGCGCCGGCCAGACCCGGTCGAACGGGTTCGAGGTGAGCAGGCAGAACAGCTCGAAGCCCGCTGCGCCCCCGCCGCCCACGGCGAGCACCCGGGCGCGCAGCGCCGCCGGCAGGTTGCGCCCGAACCCGGCGACGGCGGCGCCGCACAACGCCAGGATCAGCGACCACAGCAGGATCGAGCCCTCGTGGTTGCCCCAGATCCCGGTGATCTTGTAGAGCAGCGGCTTGGCCAGGGCGCTGTTCTCGGCGACGTTCTGCACCGAGAAGTCGTCGGTGATCGCGGCGTTGGCGAGGCATGCGAACGACACCACGAGCGCCGCCAGTTGCCCCAACGCCAATGCGGGCGCGGTCGCCATCAGACGGATGTCGCGGCGGCCGGCGCCGATGATCGGCAGCACAGCCTGGGCGAGCGCCAGGCAGCAGGCAAGTGCGAGGGCGAACCGGCCGAGCTCCGGACTCATCGCTCAGCTGCCCCGGGCGGTGGCGACGGCGGTGGTCGCGGCCGCCGGGACGCCGGTCATGCGGTCCCAGCTCGCCGCCGAAGGCGCGGGACCGAAGCGCGGATCCCACCTGCCGGACTTGCGCAGCGCTGCGGCGACCTCCTTGGGCATGTAGGTCTCGTCATGCTTGGCCAGCACCTCCGAGGCGCTGAAGCTGCCGTCGACGTCCAGCGCGCCGAGCGCCACCACGCTCTGCCCCTCGCGGAACAGGTCCGGCAGCACGCCGACGTAGCGCACCAGCACCGCATTCTGTCCATCGGTCACCGAGAAGCGGGCCACCGGCTCGCCCTGCCGGTGCTCCTCGCGCAACGAGCCGGCGACCACCATTCCACCGAGCCGGATGGTGCGTCCGGGTGCGGGCTTCTGCGTCATCAACTGCGAGGGGGCCATGAAGAAAACGATGTTGGCGCTGAACGCGTCGAGCGCCAGGGCGGTCGCCGAACCGAGCCCCAGCCCGCAGCTGAGCAGAAGCCAGAGCCGGCGCGACTTGCGCGTCATGATGCCGAGCCTTCGCGCGAACGCGTGCGCCTGCCCGCTCCGGCCTCCACCGCGGCCAGACGAGTGCGTGCCCGGGACAGGCGCAGCGCGGCGCCCACGCCCAGCCAGGCGGCCAGCGCCAGGGTCAGGCCATAGGCGGCGGCGATGAAGGGCAGGTGGGTCATGGCATCGCCTCCCGGCCGACTCGTCCGGCACTGCGTCCCAGCAACAGCGTGCGCAGCTTCTGCTCCATCACGGCGGCGCGAAGGCGCGCGGTCACGATCGCGGCGAAGCCGAGGCTGAAGCCGAGCGTCGAGACCAGCAGCGGCCAGAGCATCGACAGCGACATGGTCGGCGCGCCGGTCAGGGTGATGCTGTCCGGCTGGTGCAGCGTGTTCCACCACTGCACGCTGAACTTGATGATCGGCAGGTCGACGGCGCCGACCAATGCCAGGATCGCCGCCGCCCGGGCGCCGCGCTGCGGCTCGTCGAAGGCGCGCATCAGCGCCACGTGGCCCAGGTAGAGGAAGAACAGCACCAGCACCGAGGTCAACCGGGCGTCCCAAACCCACCAGGCACCCCACATCGGCTTGCCCCACAGCGAGCCCGAGGCGAGGCAGATCGCGGTGATGGCGGCTCCGACCGGACCGATCTCGGCCGCCGCCAGGTCGGCCAGCGGATGCCGCCAGACCAGCGACAGCGCCGAGCAGACTGCAAGGGCCGCATAGCCGGCGGAGGCCAGCCAGGCCGCCGGCACGTGCACGTACATGATCCGGACCGCGTCACCCTGCTGCCAGTCCGCCGGCGAGAAGAACAGACCCCAAGCCAGCCCGCACCCGGTCAGCAGCAGCGCCGTGACAGTGAGCCAGGGCTGCACTCGCGCCGCGAGGCGGAGGAACCGGCCGGGATTGGCGAACCGGTGCAGGAAACCGCCGGCCATCCTGGCGCGCGGCTTGGCGAAACTCGGCGTGGCATCCAAGGCAACGGACCCCAGGGGTGACGAGGCAGGCGAGACAGAGCGCCGGCGGGAGGTGAGAGGATAGAGCGCCCCTGTCCCGCGACAAGGGCTGATCCTATCATGATCCCGCTTCAGTACATGCACGCGCATCGGGCACGCGCAACGGGCATGCGCAACGGGGAAGAACGTCATGCTGTTCGCCATCACCTGCATCGACAAGCCCGGCCTGCTGGAAACCCGGCTCGCGGTGCGCGCCAGCCATCTGTCCTACCTGGAACGCTACGTCGAGAAGCTGGTGCATGCCGGCCCGCTGCTCGACCTCGATGGCCGCTCCTGCGGCAGCCTGCTGGTGATCGACGTCGCGGACCGTGCCGAGGCCGAGGGTTTCGCCGCCAGCGATCCCTACGCCAAGGCGGAGCTGTTCGAGAGCACGGTGATACGCGGCTTTCGGACCGTGTTCCGCGATGGTGCGCTCGCCGAATGAGCGTATCCGGCCGCTGGCTGGTGAAGTCCGAGCCGGACGCGTTCTCCTGGGACCAGCAGGTGCAGCGCGACTTCGAGCCCTGGACCGGGGTGCGCAACCACCAGGCGAAGCGCAATCTGATGGCGATGCGATGCGGAGACCTCGCCTTCTTCTACCATTCCGGCTTGGGCAGGCAGATCGTCGGCGTGGTCGAGGTGACGCGGGAAGCCTATCCCGACCCGACGGCGGAACCCGCGGGAGCCTCTCGAACCAGAAGCTTGTCGAGGGGAAGGGCTGGTCCGAAGGTGGGCGCCAAGGCGGCAGACTGGGTCTGCGTCGACGTGCGCGCCCGCGGCGGGTTCGCCCGTCCGGTCACCCTGGCCGAACTGCGTGCCGAACCCGAGCTTGCTGCCATGGCGCTTATCCGCCAGCCACGGCTCTCGGTGGTGCCGGTCACTGAAGCGCATTGGCAGGCCATCGCCAGCATGGGCGGCTGGAGCTGATCCGCCCGGAGCCGAAAGCGCGACGGCTACGGCGCGCCGTCTATGCTCTGCTGCAGCACCGCGTCCTTGCCGTTCTCCGGCTGGCCGGCGAAGGTGCTGAAGGCGGCGGCGTTGTTGTATGCCGGTGTCACGGGCGCCGCGATGCGCAGCGGCATGCCGAGGATGCTGACCGGCGAGCGCCAGCCGGTGCCGGTCGAGGTGGTCTGCCGAGCGGTCGCGCCCGGCAACCCGGTGGTCGAAGAGGTCGGCGTCGAGTTGCGGTCGGCGGTGGCGCCGGCGGCGAGCGAATTTGACGAAGAAGCCCGGAGTGCCTGTGCCGAAGCCGGCGCGGCGGCCAGACCGCCCAGCAACATCACGGCGCCGAGGCCGACGCCGATGCCGGCTGCGGTCGCGCGGAAGAAGCGATGGGTCATGACGTGCGACTCCAGCATGGGTTGCAGCGGGCGTGGTCGGTGCGCGTGATAAAGGTGTGGGGATCTACCGTATCAAGTCGCCGGCGGCGCTTCGGTTCCCGCCGTTGCCGCAGGGATCGATGCAGCAACACTTTGATTATTAAACGTTAGTAAATCGTAAATCAGGGTTCTCAAGATTTTGTGAACCGAGCTCGCCGCCAGACCGCGGTATGTGCCTGTACCCGAAACGAGATGATCGGCGGTTTTTGATGCAGGCTCCAGGCTGCGCCCGCGACCCGACAGCCAATCGTGCACCCGAACTGGTAGCGGATCACCTCGGCGCCCACGTGCCGAACCTCGGCCCGGCGCAGGCACCAGTCGCGATGCGCAGCGTGCCCGGCGACGACAGCCCTGCGGTGACCATCGGCAGCCGCATCCGCACGCTGCGCCGCGCGCGCGGCCTGACCCAGGACACGCTCGCGGTCTCCACCGGGGTCTCGCGCAGCGCGGTCGCGCAGTGGGAGACAGGCCGCGCCGGCCAGATGAGCGGCAAGCTGCGCCGCATCGCCGAGGCGCTCGGAGTCTCGGTCAGCATGCTCAAGGAGGGCTGGGAGGGACTCGCCACCGACAGCGTGCTTTCCGCCGAGGAGATGTCGCTGCTGCGCCTGTTCCGGCGCTGCCCGCCGGAGGACCGCACCGTTTTGATGCACGTGGCCCAGAAGCTCGCCGCCAACCCGGCTGCCGACGCCGACGCCGCCTGAGCCGCTCGTGATCGTTCCCGGGACGTGAAGCCGGATCTCCGCTGACGCGTTAGACGTGCGGTAACAGGAGATCGCGATGAGCGCCGCCACAGGTACGGGGTCAGCACGAAACGAGCTCACCGCGCTGCTAGACGATGGTCGAGGATTGAGCGACGCCTCGATCGAGGCGCTGCAGCGCGCGCTGGGGCAGGTGGAGACCGGCCGCGGCATGCTGGTTCGGCTCGCCGACCTGATGGGCGGCGCCGTCGGGCAGGTGACCCGGCTCGGCCTGCGCGGCATCGGCATGGCACCGACGCTGCAGATCAAGCTGCAGGGGATCGGCGAGAGCGCGATCGTGCGCGCCTTCGACGTCGCCGTGATCGGGCTGAAGGGGCCGTCCACTGCGCCGCTGCAGGAGCAGCCGCCGGACCGGCGCTGGCGCGACCTCGCGACCCAGGCGGCGGTCACCGCCTCCGGTGCCGTCGGCGGCTTCGCCGGCCTGTCCGGGCTGATCCCGGACATCGGCTTCACCACCCTGACCATCATGCGCGAGATCGCCCGCATCGCGCGCGAGGAGGGAGAGGACCTTTCCGACCCGGAAGGCCGGCGCGCCTGTCTCGAGGTGTTCGCGCTGCGCTCGTGGCAGGCCGGCGAGGAGCAGAGCGAACTGGGGTATTTTTCCGCCCGAGCCGTGCTGCGCGGCCGGCCGGTGGTGATGCTGCTTTCCGAGGTCTCGTCGCACTACGGCTTGGCGCTGTCGCGCAAGGTGTCGCTGCAGATGATGCCGGTAGCCGGGGCGCTCTGCGGCGCCTCGCTCAACGCGGCCTTCCTCGCCCACTACCGCGCGCTGGCGCGGGCGCACTTCACCATACGCAGGCTCGAGCGCAGCCACGGAGCGGCGCTGGTGCGCGAGGCGGTCGAGACCATCCGCGCGGGCCTGGCGCAGAAGCCGGCCGCGGCCTGAGCCTCCGGAACGCGGCTCGGCAGGCTAGCCGAGCAGCGCGAACAGGCCGGACAGCACCGCCAGCAGCAGGTAGATCAGCATCATGTCGAGGCCGATGCCGCGCGCCAGGTGCGGCAGCAGCAGCGCCGCCAGTGCCGCCAGGGCCGCAAAGGCGCTGAACACCAGCGTCATGCGCATCAGCTTCCGCCCCGCCCGCGGCTGCCCGGCGCCGACATAGCCGGTACTTCATCACGGACAGGTGTCGCCAGATCGAACTGCATGGAGCCGCCTTTCGCCGCGGCCGGTTGCGCCCTGTCCGACGCCGCCTGTCAACCGTCACCTGCCCGGAAGTCGTCCGCCCGACTGCCCGCGGCCTGCTTCCTCGGTTGCGTCAGGAGCGGCGGAAAAGCAACCTGCGGCGATGTTCAGACGACGCGCCGAGGTCAGCCCCGCTGTCATGCTGCAGCGCTACCGCAGCGGCCTGTTCCCGATGGCCGAGACCCGGGATGGTCAGGACCTGTTCTGGCTCGATCCGGAACAGCGCGGCATCCTTCCGCTGGACCGCTTCCACCTGCCGCGCCGGCTGCGCCGCACCGTGCTGTCGGAAGAGTATCGGGTGGTTGTCGACAGCCACTTCGAGGCGGTGATCGATGGCTGCGCCGAGCCCGCTCCCGGCCGCGAGGAGAGCTGGATCAACCGGGAGATCCGCGCGCTGTTCCTGGCGCTGCACCGGCAAGGACACGCGCACAGCGTCGAGTGCCTGCACGACGGCATGCTGTGCGGCGGCCTGTACGGCCTGGCGATCGGCGGCGCGTTCTTCGGCGAGAGCATGTTCAGCCGCAGGCGCGACGCCTCCAAGGTGGCGCTGGCGCACCTCGTGGCACGGCTGCGGCTCGGCGGCTTCACCCTGCTCGACACGCAGTTCATCACCGCGCACCTGATGCAGTTCGGCGCGAGCGAGCTGCCGCGGGCACGCTACCTGACGCTGCTCGACGCCGCGACCGCCCGGCCAGGGCGCTGGGTGATCGAGGAGGGCGCGATCCGCGGCGAGATCGAGCGCATGGGCGTCGGCGGGACCGCGCCGTTGAAAGCCGCGCGCGGCGGTTCCACCTGCGAGCCGTAGCAGATCGAGATCCATGCCATGCGCCGCTCCTGCCTGACCTCAAGTCTCGCCATGCTGTCGATCGGCGCCTCGCTGTCGACCGGCGCGGCGTCGCCGTCGCGCGCCCAGCCCGCGCATCCACCGTTCATGCCGACGCGCGATGTCCGGGTGTCCTACGACGTGAAGCCCGACGCTGCGCCGTCGGCACAGCGGATCACCGTGTCGTTCAGCGGCGCCGGGCGCCTGATGCGCATCGACGCCCCGGGCGGCCAGGGCGCCACCATCCTCGATCGCGACCAGCGGCTCATGACGGTCGTGATCAACTCGGCACGCGTCTACATGGAGCTGCCGGAGCGCGAGGAACTGCGCAGCCCGTTCCTGCTCGACCCCAGCATGCGCTTCGCTGCCGGCCCGGCCGACCAGGTGGCAGGTCTCGCCTGCCGGCACTGGACCATCACCGGTCCGTCGGGGAACTCCGTCGCCTGCGTCACCGACGACGGTGTCGTGCTCAGCGACGCCGGTGCGGACTCCCAGGGAGCACGAGGCCGCTTGGTGGCGGAGCAGGTGAGCTACGGTCCGCTCGACGCCTCGCTGTTCCGTCCGCCGGCGGGGTTCAGCCGAGTCGCCCATCCGGAGGGCCCTGCCCCCTACGCGCGCGGCGCGGGAGCGCCCAGCACCGGTCCGACCTCGCCGTGACGTGAGCGGCCTGCGCCGCTTCCGCCATGCCTCCGCCGTCAAATAGCCTTCGAGGCGGGCTCCTGTGGGAGTGTGGGACCGATCACCATATCGGTCGTGATGGCGGCGTGACCGCCGCCCGCAGTTCGGAGTTCGTCATGCGCGACAAAATGCGTTTCCTGGCCATGCCGTTGCTGGTCGCAGGCTTCGCCGGCGCCGCGGCGCCGGCGGCTCAGGCGCAATGGCACCGCGGCTATGGTGGCTACGGCGGCTATCACCGGCCGTACTACCGTGGCTACGACCGCCATCGCGGCGTCGGCGTCGGCGGCGCGCTGGTCGGTGGCCTGGCCGCGGGGGCGCTGATCGGCGCACTGGGTGCCAGGGCGGCGGCGCCGCCGCCGGTGGTGTATGCGCCGCCGCCGGTGGTGTATGCGGCACCGCCGCCGGTGGTCTACGCGGCGCCGCCGCCCGGGGCCTACTATCCCGGCTACGGCTACGGTCAGGGCGGCTACTGAACCCGGTCGCCGCGCCTGGGGGCGCGGCTAGTCCGGCGGTGCCTCGGCCGCCGCTTCGGCCGCCCGCACCACCTCGGCGGCGTGTCCCGCGACCTTGACCTTGCGCCAGATGCGGGCGAGCCGGCCCTGCTGGTCGAGGAGAAAGGTGCTGCGCTCGACCCCCATGTAGCTGCGCCCGTACATCGATTTCTCTACCCAGGCCCCAAGCGGTTCGAGCAGCGTGCCGGCCTCGTCGGCGGCGAGCGGGAAACGCAGCTCGAATTTCGCGGCGAAGGCGTCGATCGCCTTCAGCGGGTCCCGCGAGACGCCGATCACCGGCACCGCGTCGCCTGCGGCGTCGTCCAGCGCCTGCTGGAATTCCCTTGCCTCCTGGGTGCAGCCAGAGGTGTCCGCCTTGGGGTAGAGATACAGCACGAACGGCCTGCCCAGCAGTCCCGCGAGTCGCACCCGCCTGCCGCAGCTGGCGGGAAGGTCGAAGTCGGGCAGCCTGTCGCCGATACCGAGCGGAACGCTGCAGGAGGGTGATGCGGGCATGGGCTTCCTTGCTACTGGAGGTTGACGTCGCCGGGATCGCCGATCAGGCGGATGAAGGCGGCGCGGACCGTCTCCGCAGTCCGCTGCATGCGTCGTTCCAGCGCCGCCAGGCCGGCGGCGCCCGCTGCCACGTCGGCGACGCCGGCCGAAACCGGGCAGGATGCTGCCACTCCGCTCAGCAGCGCGTCCACCGTCGCCGGTGTGGCGTCGTCGAGGCCGGGTGGCAGAACGGTGCCGAACAGGATGCGCAGCATGCCCTGCACGGCGCGCCAGCAGCGGTCCGCCTCGATCAGGCTGACGGCGTCGGACCGCGTCAGCACCCCGGCATCGGCCAGGCGACGCAGCCCGATCCGCGTCGTCGGATGACGCAGCCGCATAGTGCCGGCGGCAAGCTGCAGGGTCTGGGCGATGAACTCGACCTCCATCAGGCCACCCCGCCGCAGCTTGACGTCCCAGGCGCCGTGCGCCGGCAGCTCGGCCTCGATCCGCGCACGCATGGCACGGGCGTCGCGCAGCAGCACCTCGCGCGAGATCCCGGGCCGGTCGAGCGCAGCGCGGATCGCCCGCGCGACCCGGCGGCGCAGCGCCGGCGGTCCCGCGACCACGCGGGCGCGCGACAGTGCCATGCGCTCCCAGGTCCAGGAACGCTCGGCGTGGTAGCGCCGGAACGCCGCCAGCGACACCGCGACCGGTCCCTTGCTGCCGGAAGGACGCAGGCGCATGTCGAGCGCGTAGAGCGGCCCTTCCGCGCCGGGGGCGCTGAGGGCGGCGATCAGGGAATGGGCGAAGCGGGTGTAGTACTGGCTCGCCGGCAGCGTGTGCCGGCGCATCGGCCGCAGCGCGCGCGACCTCGGCAGCACGCTCTCCACCACCGCCTCGGGATGGTCGTAGATCAGCATCAGGTCGAGGTCGGATCCGGCCATCATCTCGCGCGATCCGGCCTTGCCGAGTGCGACGACCACCAGGCCGCCCCCCGCCAGCTGGCCGAAGCGGGCGCGATGCTCGCACCGGACCTGTTCCAGCAGGCCCGCGATCACCCGCTCGGCAAGTGCGGTGCGCGCCACGCCGGAACGGTCGACATCGAGCCTTCCGTCCAGCTGCGCCAGCGACAGCCGGAACTCCTCGCCGCGCACCAGGGTGCGGGCGCGCCGGATCGCGTCCTCCACGTCGCTCGCGCTGCGCAACTGCGCGTCCACCAGGCGTCGCAGCAGCCGCTCCGCCTCGACCCCCTGCTCAGGCACCAGCAGGCCCTCGAGTGCTGCCGGCACCGCGGCGAGATGATCGGCGAGCGACGGCGCAGCGCCCAGCACGCCGGCGATGCGTCCGATCAGCGGCGGGTTGCGCGCGAACAGCGACAGCAGCTGCACCCCGGCGTTCTGCCGCGCCAGCAGCGCGTCGAAGCGGACCAGCGCCAGCATCGGGTCGCGCTGCTCGCGCAGCGCCTGCAGCAGGCTGGGCAGGATCTCGCGCAGCAGCGACTGCGCGCGGTCGCTGCGCAGCGCGCGCAGCTGCCGCGCCCGCCAGGCGAGCAGGATCGGAGCCGCGCGCGCCGACGGGAAGCCGAGCCCGTCGAGCTGCGCCGACAGGTCGGGCGCATCGAGATCGGGTGTCGGGGCGGCTGGTCCGGCGAGGTGGCCGGAGCCGTTCGCGAACAGCTCCTCGAAGGCGCGCCGGGTGCGGCCGAGCGGCCCCAGCAGCGCGTCGGCGAGCGCCTCGCCGCCGGCAGCGCCACCGGCCTTGCCCATGAAGCACGCGAACGCCTCGAAGCGCTCCCGGGTGGCGGGCAGGCTGTGCGTCTGCCGGTCGTCCTGCATCTGCAGCCGGTGCTCGACGCGTCGCAGCAGCCGGTAGCTCGCCGCCAGGTCGTCGGCCAGGCCCGCCGGCATGTAGCTGCCCTCCGCCAGCCGGGCAAGGGCGCCCAATGTGGTAGGGTCGCGCAGCGCCGGGGCGCGGCCGCCCCAGACCAGCTGCATGGTCTGCGCCAGGAACTCGATCTCGCGGATGCCGCCGCCGCCGAGCTTGAGATCGCGCCCCAGCAGGCGCTGCACCGCGGCGTCAACGCCGCGAACCGCCGGCGCGAGCGTGCCGCGGCGCCGGTCGATGCGGCGCTTCATCGACTGGATGTCGTCGACGACGCTGAAGTCGAGGTTCCGACGCCAGACGAACGGGCGGATCGTGTCCAGGAAGCCGGCGCCGCGCGCGAGGTCGCCCGCGACCGGGCGCGCCTTGATCATCGCCGCACGCTCCCAGGTCTGGCCCAGGCTCTCGTAGTAGGCGATCGCCGCCGGCAGCGAGACCACGAGCGGCGTCGAGGGCGGGTCCGGGCGCAGGCGCAGGTCGGTGCGGAACACGTAGCCGTCGGCGTCGCGCGCCTGCATCAGGGTCACCAGGTCGCTGCCGAGGCGGACGAACAGCCGGCTCAGTTCCTCCCGGCCGGGATGCGCGTCCGGGTCGTAGAGCAGGATCAGGTCGATGTCGCTGGAGTAGTTCAGCTCGCCGGCGCCGAGCTTGCCCATGCCCAGCACGACGAAGCCGCTGCCGCATTCCGGCTGCGACGGGTCGGCCAGCGTCAGCTCGCCCCTGGCCGCGGCAGTGCCGAGCAGGTGTCGGACGGCGGCGCCGAGCGCGGCCTCGGCCAGCCGGCTGAGCGTCCCGCTCACCTGCTCGAGCTGCCAAAGCCCGCCGATGTCGGCGACCGCCGCGGCCAGCGCGACCTGGCGCTTGGCCTGGCGCATCGCCCTCGCGAGCGCGGCCCGGGAAACCCCGGGATCGAGCGCGCGCAGCGACGACAGCGCGTCCTCGACCGCCGCGTCGGGACCGCGACGCAGCAGCGTCTCGAAGCTCACCGGCTCCCGGAGCGCGAGGCCGGCGAGGTAGGGGCTGTTGCCGCCAAGGCACGCGATCAGTGCGGCGACCGATCCGGCGTCGGCGGCGCGGCCGTGCGGTGCCGGGAGTTGCTCTGCCAGACGCGCCGCGCCCCCAGGGTCCGCGGGAAGCGGCCACAGCCTGGGCAAGCTGAAGCTGGACGATCGGGCGGCGGCCATGACGCTCCATCGACCCGGGCGGGCCTCGCCGGACGGTGCGAAGCGTGAGCGCGGTCCGTCAAGGGCGGCGGCAGGCGCGCTGGTGGCACTTCCTGCTCGCTGCCCTGCTGGTGCTGCTGTCGCTGCCGGTGTTCGCCGCGCTGCTGCTGCTGGCGCGGCTCTGGATCGGTCCGCTCGACGTCACCGGCGCGGTGCGGCGGCTGGCCGCGCACGCGGTGCCGCAGCTGTCGGTCGGTCGTGTGCGGCTGGACTGGAACGGCTGGCGGCTGGGCCCGGCGGCGCCGCTCGGGCTGATGGCGGACGAGGTGCGGCTCGGGGCGCGGTCCGGGCCGATCCGCGCGGCGCGGGTTTCCGTCTCGCTCGACGTGGCGGCGCTGCTGCACGGTCGCGCCGTGATCATCGCGATGGCGGCGAGCGACGCCGCGGTCACGCTCTACCGCGACGCGGACGGGACCATCAGCCTGTGGCCGCCGGGAAAGCGCGGGGACGGCACGGCGCGGCGCTCCCGGCGCACGGCGGGTTCCGCGCCGGACCGTCTTGATCTCGACCACCTGGACACGCTGCAGCTCCAGCACTCCACGGTCACGCTGCGCGACGTCGCGTCGGCCCGATCCTGCGACGTCGACATCGCAGCGTTGCAGCTGCAGACCCTGCGCCGCCCCGCGGCGATCGGCCTGGCCGGGCGCCTCGCGGCGTCGCTTTCCTGCGGCGGCGGGAGCACGCAGGCCCCGGGGGCGCCGAGGCTGAAGCTGGACGGCGAGGCGAGGGAGGATCCGCAGGGCGCCATCGTCTGGCACATGCGGACGGATGCGGCGGTGCCGGCGGCGTTCGCCGGACTCGCGCCCTCGCTGGCACCGCTCGCCATGCTCGACCTGCCGGTCCGCCTCGCCTTCGACCTCACGCTGTCCGGCGGCTTCGGCCGCCTGATGCTGCCGCGCACGCTGGACCTGAACGCCTGGCTCGGCGCCGGCACGATCCGCAGCATTCTGCCCGCAGCGAAGCCGGGTGCCGGGCTGAGCGTCCGGCAGGGCCGCCTGCATCTGGCGCTGAGCCTTCCGGCGGATCCGGACGGGCCGACCCGGGCGGTGCTGTCGGACACGACGCTGGTCACCGCCGTCGCGCCGGATGCGCCGGTTCTGAGCCTGGCCGGCAGCCTGTCGCGCAGTGGCGGCCTTATCCGCGCCGACCTGCAGGCCGGCATCGCTCGCTTCGACTTCGCGCGGCTGCAGCTGCTGTGGCCCGAAGGGCTCGCCCCAGGCGCCCGACGCTGGGTCACCGGCAACATCGTCGGCGGCAGCGGCCGCGACCTCGCCGTGACAATCGGCCTCGCCTCCGATCGAGGCTGGGACGGACTGCATCTCGCGGCACTTTCCGGAGGCTTCTACGCCTCCGACCTCATCCTCTACTGGCTGCGTCCGATCCTGCCGCTGCGCAACATGGACGCGCACCTGGTGCTGGAGGGGCCGGACTCGCTGCGCATCGAGTCCCGCCACGCCGTCGAGGACCGGCTGCAGCCGGGGGGCGGCAGCCTCGCGGCCGGTCCGAGCAGCATGCGCATCACCGGCCTCAGCGGCCACGATCAGCTCGGACGCCTCGACACCCACCTGCACGGGGCGCTGCCGGATCTGCTGGCGCTGCTGTCGCAGCCGCGGCTGCGCCTGCTGTCGCGCCATCCGCTCGCCTTCACCGCACCGTCCGGCACGTTCGACGGGCAGCTCGGCCTGTCGATCCCGCTGACCGACGCGGTGGCTGCCGACCAGATCCCGATCCGCGCCGATGTCTCGCTCGCCGACCTGCATCTCGGTGGGCTCGCTGCCGGACGCGACCTCGACCACGCCGCAGCCGATTTGCACGCGAGCAACGACGGGCTGACGCTGCGCGGCAGCGGCGAGGTCGGCGGCCTGGCGTCCAGGCTCTCCTACAGCAGGGATTTCCGAGCCGGCCCACCCGGCCAGAACGTCGAGACCGCGCATCTCGCGGCGCGCATCGACGAGGCGGCGCTGCGGCGCGAGGGGCTGCAGGTGGCGCTGGACCGCTTCACCGGCGCGGCCCTGCTCGATATCGGCTACGAGCACAGACGCGACGGCGCCGCCCGGGTCGCGCTGGCTCTCGACCTGACCGATTCCGGCCTGCGCTCGCCGTTCTGGAGCAAGCCCGCCGGGCAGGCGGCGCAGGCGTCCGGTGTGCTCGGTCTGCAGGACGGCCGGCTGGTCTCGATCGACGCGCTGCACGCCAGCGGTCCGGAACTGCTGCTCGACGGGCGCGCCGAGATCGAGGCCGGTCACGCCGGCTCCGTCGTGGTCGAGCGGTTCCGGATCGGGCGCAGCAGTGGCGACGGCCGGATCGAACTGCCGCGCGGCACGCGTCCCACCCGCCTGGTCCTGAGCGGCAGCGTGCTGGACATCGCCCCGATCCTGCAGCAGGTCTCGAAGCCGGCCGCGGGGCAGGGCCGGCAGCCGGCGGCTGCGCCGCCGCGACCGGGCGCCGATCGCGGGATGCCCTGGCGCGCCGACCTCGATTTCGCCCGCGTGCTCCTCGGGCCGGATCGCGCGCTCAGCGGTGTCGTGCTGCATGCCGCGGCCAGGGGTGCGCGCATCAGCGACGCCAGCCTGGCGATCGACGGGCCGACCGCGATCACCGCGGCGCTGTCGCCCGGCCAGCAGGGCCGCGACCTGCGGCTGGACGTGCAGGATGCGGGCCTGCTGCTGCGCGCGTTCGGCATCGGCCGCATCGAGGGTGGCACCCTCGCAGTGCGTGGCCGTGTGGAGGACGCGCCGGCCGGACCGGTGGTGACGGGATCGGCCAGGGTTGGGCCGTTCCAGGTGCGTGACGCTCCGTTCGCCGCCCGGCTGGCGCGCGACCTGTCGATCTACGGCTTGCTGAGCGGCGCCAAGGGGCGGCAGCTCGCGGTCACCCGCTTCGAGGTGCCCTTCACCCTGCGCGGCGACACCATGCGGCTGACCGACGCGCACGCCTCGAACGACGCCCTCGGCGCCACCCTGCGCGGCTCCGTCGACCTGCGGCGCAGCCTGCTGGACCTGCGCGGCACCATCGTGCCTTCCTACCTGCTCAACGCCCTGCCGGGAAAGCTGCCCGGCGTCGGCCGGGTCTTCAGCCCCGAGGCGGGCGGCGGGCTGCTCGCCGCCACCGTGACCATCTCGGGCTCCTTCGACCAGCCGGCGATTCGGGTCAACCCGCTCGCCCTGCTGGCGCCGGGCATCCTGCGCCGGCTGCTGTTCAATTGAGGAGGCCGTTGCGTGACTGCTCCCCTAAGCTCGGCCCGATCGAGACCGACCGACCGAGCACGGACCCGCACGGGCCCGTGCAGCACTGGAGACCCATCTGTGATACGCCGTCACCGGACCTTTAGGCTCTCCGAAGGCCTGCCCCATCCGCTGGGTGCGACCTGGGACGGGCTCGGGGTCAATTTCGCCCTGTTCTCGGCCAACGCGACCAAGGTCGAGCTGTGCCTGTTCGATCCCTCGGGAGGCACCGAGCTCGACCGCATCGAGCTGCCCGAATACACCGACGAGGTCTGGCACGGCTACCTGCCCGACGCACGTCCCGGCACCATCTACGGCTACCGGGTGCATGGCCCGCACGCGCCCGACGCCGGCCACCGCTTCAACCCGAACAAGCTGCTGCTCGACCCGTATGCGCGCGCGCATGTCGGCCAAGTGCGTTTCGCTCCCGAAATATTCAGCTACGAGATCGGGCACGCCGACGGCGACCTCTCGTTCGACGGCCGCGACAGCGCCCGCTTCATGCCGAAATGCCGCGTCATCGATCCGGCCTTCACCTGGGGTCGCGACCGCCGGCCGCGGGTGCCGTGGGAGCGCACGGTGTTCTACGAGACCCACGCGCGTGGCTACACCATACGCCATCCGGCGCTGCCGTTCGGGCTCGGCGGCACCTTCGCCGGCCTCGCCGCCGACGAGATCGTGGGCCACATCAAGGACCTCGGGGTGACCTCTCTCGAGCTGCTGCCGATCCACTTCTTCGCCGACGAGCACCACCTCGCCCGCCACAGCCTGACCAACTACTGGGGCTACAACTCGCTCGGCTTCTTTGCCCCGGACGAACGCTACGCGACCGGCAACGGCAGCACCGTGTCGGAGTTCAAGACCATGGTCGCCCGCCTGCACGATGCCGGCATCGAGGTGATCCTCGACGTGGTCTACAACCACACCGCCGAGGGCAACGAGCTCGGCTCCACGCTCTCCTTCAAGGGGATCGACAACGCCTCCTACTACCGGCTGATCCCCGGCCAGGAGCGCTACTACATCAACGACACCGGCACCGGGAACACGCTCAACCTGTCGCATCCGCGGGTGCTGCAGATGGTCACGGACAGCCTGCGCTACTGGGTGACCGAGATGCACGTCGACGGCTTCCGCTTCGACCTCGCCACCATCCTGGGCCGCGAGAGCTACGGCTTCGACGAGGGCGGCGGCTTCCTCGACAGCTGCCGCCAGGACCCGATCCTGTCCGACGTCAAGCTGATCGCCGAGCCCTGGGACTGCGGGCCCGGCGGCTACCAGGTCGGCGGCTTCCCGCCCGGCTGGGCGGAGTGGAACGACCGCTACCGCGACACCGTACGGGCGTTCTGGAAGAGCGAGTCCTCGCCAGCCGAGCTGGCGCGGCGGCTGTGCGCGTCGGCCGACAAGTTCAACCGGCGCGGCCGGCGGCCCTGGTCGAGTGTGAACTTCGTCACCGCCCACGACGGCTTCACGCTGCACGACCTGGTCTCGTACAACGACAAGCACAACGAGGCGAACGGCGAAGGCAACCGCGACGGCACCAGCAACAACGGGTCGTGGAACTGCGGCGCCGAGGGCGAGAGCGATGATCCGGCGGTGCTCGAGCTGCGGGGCCGGCAGATGCGCAACATGATGGCCACCCTGCTGATGAGCCAGGGCACGCCGATGATCCTGGCCGGCGACGAGTTCGGCCGCACCCAGGGCGGCAACAACAACGCCTACTGCCAGGACAACGAGATCTCCTGGATGGACTGGACCCGTGCCGGCCTGCACCAGACCATGTTCCAGTTCACCAGGCGGCTGATCCAGCTGCGCCAGGAATATCCGATCCTGCGACGGCAGCGCTTCATGACCGGCGACTGGGACGAGGAGCTGGAGGTGCGCGACGTCACCTGGATCAACCGGGCCGGCGAGCAGATGCGCGACCCGGACTGGCGCGACACCTCGGTGCACTGCTTCGCGATGCTGATGGACGGGCGCGCCAAGGTGAGCGGCATACGCCGCCCGGGAACCGACGCGACCCTGCTGATGATCCTCAACGGCTATCACGCGGCGCTGCAGTTCACCATGCCGCCCTGCAGCGGCGGCATGCACTGGCAGCTGCTGCTCGACACCCACCGCCCGGCGATGACCTCCGGCCGCGCCTACGCCATCGGCGCGTGCTGCGCGGTGACCGACCGCTCGCTGATGCTGTTCCGGCTGGTGAGCTGAGCGCCCGGCCCGCTCAGCTGGCGTCGGCCTGCAGCGAGGCCATGTCGATGACGTAGCGGAAGCGCGCGTCGCCGTGCCGGACTTTCTTGTAGGCGTCGTTGACGTCCTGGATCCCGATCAGCTGGATGTCCGGGCCGATCTGATGCTCGGCGCAGAAGTCGAGCACCTGCTGCGTCTCGGCGATGCTGCCGATCAGCGAGCCGGCGACGCTCTTGCGATGCATGACCCGCTCCTGGTTGTTCTCCGGCGGCAGCGGCTCCAGCGCGCCGACGATCGCCAGCGTACGGTTGCGCTTCAGCAGCCTCACGAAAGGGTTGACGTCGTGCTTCTCCGGGATCGTGCTCAGCATGAAGTCGAAGCTGTTCTTCAGCGACCCGAACGCGCCCTTGTCGCTTGCCAGCACACCGCGCACCCCGAGCCGCTCCGCCTCTGCCAGCTTCTCGGCCGTGCGCGTGAAGATCGTCACTTCCGCCCCCATCGCGCGGGCGAGCTTGGCCGCCATGTCTCCGAGCCCGCCGAAGCCGACGATGCCGACCGCATCACCGGCCTTGACGCCCCAGTGGCGCAGCGGCGACCACGTGGTGACCCCCGCGCACAGGATCGGCGCCGCGACCTCGGGCCGCAGCGTCGGCGGGATCCTGAGCACGAAATCCTCCGCCGCCACCAGCAGGTTCGAGTAGCCGCCGAAGCTGTTGTCGCGCCCGTAGCTGTTCACGCCGCCCGGCGCCATCTTCGCCGCCACCATCGGACCGTTGTAGGTGGCGAGCCAGCTGTTCGGCCCTTCGCAGTAGTTCTCCTCGCCGGCCTGACAGGGTTCGCAGTGCCGGCAGCTATCGATCATGCAGCCGACGCCGACCATGTCGCCCACCTGATGGCGCGTGACCGCGCTGCCGATGCGCGAGACGCGGCCGACGACCTCGTGACCGGGCATGCAGGGATAGACTGTGTTCGACCACTCGTTCTTCACCTGGTGGATGTCGGAGTGGCAGATGCCGCAATACAGCACCTCGATCTCGACCTCGTTCCGCTTCGGGTCGTCGCGGTCGAACGACATCGGCTTTAGCGAGCTGAAGGAATGCTGGGCGGCGTAGCCGATGGCCTTCGTCATGATGGTCTCCAACAGGGCGTCCGGTCGCTGGCTCAGGGTCGCCGCTTCAGGCATCCACTTCGGACTGCCGTGCCGTCGCGGCCTCGAAGACGTCGGGATGCGCCCCGAGGTTGCCGGTGTCGCCGGCGTCCTCGCCGATCCGGCGAACGCCTGCCGCCACGCCTCGGCGCGCACGGCGCAACGGCCAGTGCGCCGTCCATGTCGAAGGTCGCCGCATCGATCATGATAGCATTCCTGCCGCGCGCGCTCCGCCAGCTGCTCGTGCTCGAGCCAGCTGCGCCGAGAACGGGTTGGCTTCGCGGTACAGCGGATAGACTGCCTCGACCCGCCGGGCGATGGAGCCCAGGTCGAGGAACGCCGCACCGCCGGCGCGCGCCGCATCCTCCGGGCGCATGCGCACCGGCGCGAAGCCGGCGCGGGGGCGGTCGGCGACCAGGGCGTCGTCGCGGGTGCGCAGTCGCGCGACGCCGCGCCAGCCGATCCTGCCGTAGCTCATGGTCTCGCTCTCCAGTCCCGGGACGACGAGCTTGACCGCGCGCACCGGCGAATTTGGCGGCGAGCAATCCACCCACAGGATCTCGTGGCCCGCTTCCGCGAGCTTCCCCGCCAGCCAGTCGAGCCGCGCCGCGCTCGGTTCCATCGTGTCCGCCGCGGCGTTGGGCAGCGACGAGAACGCCGTCTCCGAATGGCGCGCGAACACGTCGACGAGGCGGCGGCGCAGCTCGGTGGTGTCCTGACCGATCCAGTCGGCCATCGTCTGCAGCGCGCGGGCTTCCTCGCCGCCCTCCTCCGCCACCGCCATCTGGCGCGCGAAAGAGGCCTCCGGCAGCACCCGCCGCAGGGTCTCGACCGGCCCGTGCGTCGCCACCTTGCG
Source organism: uncultured Acetobacteraceae bacterium (assembly GCA_964245755.1). Classification (GTDB taxonomy): domain Bacteria; phylum Pseudomonadota; class Alphaproteobacteria; order Acetobacterales; family Acetobacteraceae; genus Lichenicoccus. Next base: position 38,646 of record CAXTNV010000013.1, read on the forward strand.
CGACCGTGAGCCGATGAACTCCAGCACCGCCTTGCGCAGGCCGCGGGTGCGGTCCGGATGGGCAGCCTCGCCGCACGCGGTGATCTGGATCGGCTGCGACACCGGTCCGCGATCGTCGCCGACCACGTAGAGGTTGGCGATGCCGAAATCGGTCGCCGCGAGCTTGACGGTGACGTCGATGCCGGCGGCCTGCAGCTGCCCGAGCAGGGCCACGACGTCGTCCGGCAGTGCCGCGTCGAGCCGCACCACCCGTCCCGCATCGAAAGCGCGGTAGGTCAGCACGTTGCCATCGCGCTGCAGCAGCTCCATCAGCCCGTGCGCCAGCGCGTGCGCGAGGTCGAGCCCGGCGCCGAGCCCGTTGGTGATCGGCGTGATCAGCCCGGCCGCACCGCGCAGCTGGTAGGAGGCGATCGCCAGCCATTCGAGCGGCACCAGCACCGCCTCGTCCGACGGGTAGCGGCGCATCGGCAGCCAGGCATCCATGGCGTCCGGATCGTACTCCGATCCCGCCGGCAGGCACAGCGTCAGCGGGTCGGCGACGCCGCGCGCGCCGAGCCGGGCGCGCAGCGACGCATAGCTTGCGTGCACCGGCTGCTGGCGCATCACCCAGCTGCCGACATGCACCTCCTCGCACAGCTCGCCGAGCGCGCCGGTGGCGGCCTCCGCCTCGGTCAGCCCGTAGCCGTGGCCGATGATGGTCGGGCGGTCGGCCGACAGCAGGTTGGCCTGCACAACCGGGATGCCGAGACGATCCAGCCCGTCGATGCGAAACACCGTGGTCTCGGCCGCACGCGGCATGCTGGCGCGGAAGCTCGCGGCGATGGCGGCGTAGTCGGGGCTCATGCGAGCAGGCCTCCGGTGAGCAGCGCATCGCGGTTGGCGCGGGTGCGTTCGACGCGTTCCGCCTGGGCGAGCAGCTGCAGCCCCTCGCGGATGCCGGTGCGGCAGCGCAGGCCGAGGCTCTCGGCCATCAGCGTCGGGTCGCCGCGGGAGTACGCGATGTCGCCCATCTTGGCCGGGCCGGCGCGCAGCCGCGGGCACAGGCCGGCCTCCTCGCAGAGCAGCAGCGCCAGGTCGCGCACCGAGATCGCGCTGCCGGTGCAGACGTTAAGCGCCGCCGGCAGCTCCGGGAGGCGCGCCATGCCGGCGAGCATCACCGCGACGACGTCGGAGACGTAGACGAAGTCGCGCGTCTGCCGGCCGTCGCCGTTCAGCACCAGGCTCTCGCCCAGCGCCAGCCTGCGCCGGAACAGCGAGATCACGCCGGAGTAGGGCGACGCGCCATCCTGGCGCGGGCCGTAGACGTTGAAGAAGCGCAGGCCCAGGGTCGGCGTGCCGAACAGGCGCCGCGCGATCCGCGCATGCAGCTCGCTGCCCAGCTTGTCGCAGCCATAGGCCGAGCGCGGATCGGTGCGGTCGCTCTCGGTCAGCGGCATCTGCGACGCCTCGCCATACACCGCGGCGGAGGAGGCGTAGACCACCGGCAACCCACCGATGCGGCGCGCCGCCTCCAGCACCGTGACGGTGCCGCTCTGGTTCACCCCGTGCGTGCCGACCCAGTCCTCGGTGCAGCGCGCGACCGAGGCCACCGCGGCCAGGTGGAAAACGCCGTCGACCCCATCCAGGGCACGCTGCACCAGGGTGCGGTCGGTGACGCTGCCGCGCGTGAACGCCGCGGCGTCCGCCAGCTGGCGGCGCCGGCCGGAGGAGAGATCGTCGAGTACGCGCACCGCATCGCCGCGGGCGAGCAGCGCGTCGACGAGATGCGAGCCGATGAAGCCCGCACCTCCCGTCACGAGCCAAGTCTTCATCGGGACATCATCATGCGACCAGGGAAAGTTCGAGCAGGGAAAGCAGCGCTTCAGGGTCGGCGGCGCGCAGGCGCTCGGCGTGGCCGTGCCCCGCCGCCTCGCGCCCGGCGAGCGCGTCGATCGCATGACGCGCCCGGCTCGCGTCGCCGAACTGGTAGCCGAGCTGCGAGCGATAGCACGCGACCGCCTCCTGCTTGCGTGCGCGCGCTGCGTCGTCGATCGGCACCGCAACGTCGTGGGGCGCGTGCGCCGCCACCCGCGCGTCGGGTTCGGCACCGGGGTCGCGTATCACGTACGGCGTGTCGCGGTAGAAGCCGAGCACCGGCGGCGCCCCGGGCTCCCGGCAACACGGGTCCAGCAGCGCCTCGATCAGCCGCAGGTGATCGACGTGGCGGCCGCAGCCCTGCGGTGCGAGCAGCAGCGCCGGGCGCTGCTGCGCCACCAGGCCGGCCAGCAGAGGTGCCAGCTCGCGGTGGACGTCGTCCTCCCGGCGCGGCGGTGCGAACAGGGCGGCCGCCGAGCCGTAGCCGCGGTTCGGCGCCTCCGGCAGGTCGAGCAGGCGCGGCTCGGCGCCGAGCGAGGCGCAGGCCGCGCGGTCCTCCTCGCGGCGCAGCGCCATGTAGTCGATCGTGTCGGCGAGGCCCTTGTCGCGCTGGCAGGCAAGCGCGAAGCCGGAGGCGGGATGCACCGACCGGGTGAAGGCGGTGGCGACCAGCACCCGCCAGCCCGAGCGCGCCAGGGCTGCGGCAATGCCGCCGCAGGAGAACGCGACATCGTCGAGATGGGGGGACAGCAGCAGCGCCGTGCGGCCGCGGCCGCCGTTTCCGCGCGCGCTCACCGGAACATGCTCACAGCAGGTGCGGGGCGCTGCGGAACCGGCACGGGTCGCGCGGCAGCGAAGTCTCGAAGTCTGTGTCGGGAGGCGTTCGTCGCGCGCTCGCGTAGACCTGCATGATCTGGCGGGCGACGGCGGGCCAGGAGTACACCTGGCGGCACTCCTCCAGCGCGGCCGCCGCCAGCCGTCGTCGCAGCGTCGGCTCGGTGATCAGCCGGCGCAGCCCGGACACCAGTGCGGCAATGTCGCCCGGCTCGGTGAGCAGCCCGTTCTCGCCGTCGCGCAGGCAGTCGACCACGCCGACCACGCGGCAGGAGATGGTCGCGAGCCCGGTCGCCATCGCCTCCAGGATGGTGTTGGAGAAACCCTCCGCATAGGTCGGCGAGACGAAGATGTCGGCACCCGCATAGGCCTCCGGCGCGTGGTCGTAATCGACGTAGCCGCGCATCGTCGTGCGCGAGGCGAGCCCGGTCGCGGCGAGGCGGATTGCCGCCTCCTCGAGGTCGGGGCCGATGCCGGACAGCACCAGCCGGAATGTCAGACCCTCGTCGCGCAGCAGCCGCAGCGCCTCGATCATGTCGAGCACGCCTTTGCGGCGGTCGACCCGGCCGTGGTACAGCAGCACCGGTGGTGCGGCGGGATCACGCACGGTCGGGTCCGGCGCGAAGCGCGCGGTATCGACCGCGCCGGGCACGATCGTGAAGCGCGACGGCGCTGTGCCCAGCCGCCCGCCGACCTCGTCGGCGAACGAGCGGCAGCCGATCAGCACGGCACCCGCGTGATCGAGCGTGCGCGTCATCGCCAGCCGGTGCGTCTCGCAGCAGGAACCGACCCAGTGGCCATCGCCGCCCTGGATCGAGACGACGCTCGACAGGCCGAGCGCGCGCCCGGCGAGCAGCGTCGCCCAGCCGGTCGGATAGCCGTACTGCGCGTGCAGCAGCTCGAATGGCTGCCGCGCGTGCTCGGCCGCGATCGTCGCCACCATCTCGTCGATGTCGCGCTCGAAATCGCCGTCCGCGGCCTCTCCCTTCTGCTCCAGGCCGATCACCCGCACGCCCGCCACCGGCGGGGGAGGACCGCCGCCATAGACGCCGCGGCCGAACGCATCGTCGCGATACTGGCTGATCATGGTCACGTCGTGGCCGGCCTCGACCAGTGCCCCCAGCAGGTTGAGCGCGTAGACGCTCATCCCCGAGATCGCCGGGAAGAAGCGACGGCTGACGAAGCAGATCCTCACCGGACGCTCCCTAGCCCTGCGCGAACTCGATGGCGCGCAGCGCCTCGCGCGCCTGGGGGATCATCTCGACGGCGCGGTGGCTGTCGCTGGACAGCTCGACGCAGACCAGCCTGTCGAAGCCGACTAGCCGGAGCGACGCGAGGATCGCGGGCAGGTTCATGTCGCCCTCGCCGAATGGCAGATGCTTGTGCACGCCGCGCTGCATGTCCTCGATGTGCACCGTGCCGAGCCGATGCGCCTGCGCGATCACCGCGTCCTCGGGCTCGACGTCCTGGCTCACCAAGCAGTGGCCGAGATCCAGCGCCAGCCGCAGCGTCGGGAAGTCGGCGGCGAAGCTGTCGAACAGGCTGACGGTGCCGATGATCATCTCGGGTTCCGGCTCGAACGCCGCCACCACGCCGAGCCGTTCCGCGCGGCGCAGCACCTCGGCGACGCCGGAATAGAGCCAGTCGCGGACCTGCGCCGCATCGAGATGCGGCGCCGGACGGCCGGCCCAGAAGGTGACGATCTCGGCACCCGTCTCGGCGCCGACCTCGAAGGCGCGGGTCAGGAACTCGATGCGCCGCGCCCGCCCTTCCGCCTCCGCCGAGACCAGGGTGGGCTCGTGCTTGCGACGCGGATCGAGCAGGAAGCGCGCCCCGGTCTCGATCACCGAGCCGAGCCTGCGCGCCTCCAGCAGAGCCGCGACCCGCTTCAGCTCGCCCGCGTGGTCCACCGCGAACGGGTTGAGGTGGGCGTGGTCGAGGGTGATCGAGACCCCGTCATAGCCGGCGTCCGCAATCATCTCGATCGAGTCCTCCAGGCCGTGATGAGCGCAGCCGTTCGTGTTGTATGCGTAACGAAGGTTCATCGGGGCATCCCTTGGCTCGGAGCCGCTGCCGTGACCAGGGCCGGTATCGCCACCGGCCGCGTCGAGGCGGGTCCGTCGATCATCCTGTCGAGCAGCTCGAGCACCGCGCGCTTCGGCACGCCGGTCGCGTACTCGAACGGCGTGAACACGCTGTCGAACTCCAGCGCCTCGAACACGCCCCGGTAGCGCCGGGCCTCGTCGGGCGAGAGCGGGATCTGCTTGTGGTAGGCCTTGTGGCAGGACAGCCCGACCGCGTGCCCGGACGGGTTGAGCTCCAGCTTCAGCGCGTCACCGACGAACACGGCGCCACGCTCCGCGTCGTGCAGCACCGCGTGTCCCTCATAGTGCCCGCCGGTATGGTGCAGCACCAGCCCGGGGCGGATCTCGTGCCGCTCGTCCCAAGGGTGCGTCACCCGGAACGCCTTGGTCCACTGCAGGTCGTCCCGCTGGATCAGCAGCTCGGGAGCGAAGCGCTGCTGCAGCTGCCACAGCGCGCCGTAGCCGTGCGGATGCGAGGCGGCGAGCACGCGTATGCCGCCGAGTGCCGCGATCGCCTCCAGGCTCGCCGGATCGTAGAACGGCGCCGCCTCGAAGGCGACGTTGCCGTCCGGTTGCAGCAGCAGCCAGCCGTGGCTGTTGAGGCCGAAGCGCGGCGTGCTCCAGAACTCCCAGATGCCGGGGATCACCTCGCGACGATGGTGCGCGAGCCGCGGACGCAGCTCGTCGGGGGTGCGGAAGTCCCAGCCATCCTCCGGCAGGTCGTTGCGCACGTCCGAACAGATCGGACAGTGCGGCGGCACCGCGAAATAGAACTGCCAGTGCCCGCAATTGCTGCAGGCGAACGGCGACAGCGCCATCTCAGGCCTCCGCCGCGACTGCGTCGCGCAGGGTCGCCAGCAGCGACATCGTCCGCAGGTCCTGCCGCGCGGTGAAGCCGAAGCGCTGGCGACCGAGCAGGTGGTCGCCGAAGGCCTCGATCTGCGCGATGAACGGCGACCGCTCGATCGCCTCGATGCGCACCTCGCGCTCCGGCGACCCGGCATCTTGCAGCGTCAGGGTGCCGCCGGGGGTCTGGCCCATGGTGTCGGTCAGCGTGATCTGGCCGCGGTCGCCCACGATCTCGAGCCGCCGGCGCGGCAGGAACTCGGGGCAGTTATAGGCGACATGGAGCTGGATCAGCACGCCGCCCGCGCTGCGCGCGACGATCATCGCCCCGTCATCGACGGCTGCCGCGGCGTCCCCGACGCGAGCGTAGTCCTGGATCCGGCGCTGGCCGAGCACCCGGGCCGCGTCGATCGGCTCGCCGAGCAGCATCGCGGCTAGGTCGAGCCCGTGCGGTGCCAGGTCGAACAGGGCGCCGCCGCCGGCGCGTGCCGGATCGATGCGCCAGTTATCCTCGGACCAGTCCGAGCCGACCCAGCAGGCATAGACGAGGCGCACGGCCGCGACGCGGCCCACCGCGCCCCCGGCGATCATGCCGGCGGCGTGACGGTGTGCCGCGTGGAAGCGCTGGTCGAAGGCGGTGGCGTAGAACACCGCCCGCCGCTCGCAGGCCTCGACCATCGCCGCGGCATCCTCGGCATCCAGCGCCATCGGCTTCTCGCACAGCACCGACAGACCGGCGGCCGCCGCCGCCTCGACCAACTGACGGTGGGCGTGGTTGGGCGTCGCCACGTAGATCGCATCCAGGCCCGGGCGGCGCAGGAACTCGTCCAGCCGGTCGGTGCGTGCCACCGCATCGTCCTCGGGCGCGACGCGGCGCAGCGCCCCGGGATCGGGGTCGAACAGAGCGACCAGCCTGCCGTTGCGGCTCGACGCGATGGCGGGCGCGCCGTAATCGCGCGCCACCCAGCCGCAGCCGGCGATGCCCCAGCCGATGACGTCGTGCCCAGCAGGGCGGGTCCCTGCCGCTACCATCGTGGCGGCAGGTCGACGTAGATGCGCCGGCGGATCAGCGACAGCGTCTCGGCACTGCCGTCCGCCTCCAGCTCGTCCGGGCCCTCCCAGCGCATCGGATAGGTTCGAAGTGCTGCGTACTCCTGCTCGTAGCGCGGACTGGGCCAGGCGATACAGGCCGTGCCGCCGTCGCGCCGGTACAGCGGGTTGAGCCGGATCCTGGCATGCGCGGGCGCATCTCCGAGGCGCGGCGGCTCCGGCACCGCCCGGGGAGCCGCCGGAGCCGCCCCCTGGATCGCCGCCGGAGCGCGCCACAGCAGCGAGAGTGCCGGAACCTCGGCCAGCGCCTCCGCCTCCGCCTCGTGCGGTGCCCGGTCCTCGACGAAGGCGAGGGTAAGTTCGCGGTCGTCGAACAGGCGCGCGCCGGGAAACAAGCCGGCATAGCCGGAGATGGCGAGCGGCTCGCCGGCGGAGTGGTTGTCCACCGCCGCGTTGTGCGCATGGCCGAGCGCCACCACGCCGCCCTCGCCGACGGCACGTCGCATGCGGTCGGCGAGGCGCGGCTTGTCGGGCAGGAAATAGAACGCGTCGTGGCAGAACAGCGCCCTGAACGACCGGCCGGCGAGCGGCCAGTCGGCGGAGGCATCGAAGCAGACCAGCCGCGCCTGCGGGGATACGTAGTGGCGCGCGAGCCAGAGCTTGGCGAACACCAGGTCGGCGCCCGCCGCCTCGATGCCGCCCAGCGCGCAGGCGCGCAGGAAGTGCCCGGTGCCGCAGGCCAGCTCCAGCAGCGGACGACCGGCGGTGCCGGCGAGCTGCCCGAGCAGCGCCAGGCCGGAAAGATAGGTCGGATCGCTCCAGCGATGCGCGAAGTAATCGGCGACCCGGCCGAAGGCGAGCCTGCGCATGGCGTCGCGGAAGCTGAAACTGTCCGGCGCCTGCGCCAGGGCGGTGCAGGCCTCCGCGGTCGGCGGCGGATCGGGCGCATACGGATCCTGGTCGGTCAGCAGCAGTGCCGTGGCGCCGACCAGGTCGTCCGCCTCGATCCGTCCCACCGCGGCACGCGCCAGCTCGATGCGGTCGGCGCGCAGGAACGCGATGTCGTCGATCACCGGCCAGGTCTCGTCGCCGGCAACGAGCAGCGAGCGGCCGCGGGCGCGCAGCGGCCGGCCCGAACAGGGGCTCGACAGCGCCGCGCACGGCCAGGCGGTGGCGGGCGCGCCGTGTCGGCCCTGATCGGTGCTCATGCCAGATCCAGCAGCGCGAGCACCCGCGCCTGGAACGGGCGCAGCGGCCCCTCGTGCACGAGCTGCAGGTCGTCGAGCGCCTGCGCGGCGGTGAAGGCGGCGGCCCGGGCGTGGTGATGCGCCTGCAGCACGCGATCGATCACGTCGGCGGCGTGGAAGGCGCGGCCCTCCGCGGTGTCGGCGTCCGCGATCAGCACCAGGGCGCCGCGCGTCTGGCCGCGTGGACCCGGTGCCAGCGTCGCCAGCTCCTGCTCGAACAGCCGCTGCACGATCGGCGCCAGCGCGTCGCCGATCAGCACCTCGCCGGCGAAGCCGGTGTCGGGGAGCGCGGCGTTGTGCAGGTGGTGGGCGAGGCCGGCGAGGAATACCCGGGCCGGGTCGGCGCCCGCCCGCCCCCCGCGAAGCCCCCCCACGACCGCGCCCCCCCCGCACTGGCCCGGGCCACCCCGAGGCAGTGGTCGCCGTGGCTTTCCGCCGGCTCCAGGGCCAGGCGCGGCCGGCCGGGCGCGGTCGCTCCGGCGCGCGGCTGCCGTATCAGCGCCTCGGCGAAGCCTGGGACAGGCGTCGCCTCGTCCTGCCCTCGCAGGGTGCCGAGCGCGCCGCGCACCCCTTCGATGCTGGACGCCGGCAGTGCCGCGGCCGCGGCGTCGAAGCTACGGCCCAGGATCGTCGCGCGCGCCTCTGCGTCCAGCCCCAGCCGCTGCAGCATCGCGGCGTCGATCCCGGCGAGCCGGGTAGCGGCCAGGGCGTCGGCGACGATCGCCGCCCAGACCGCATCGGGCGCGGCACCCGCCGCGAGCAGGCACCAGGCGCGGCGAAACAGGCGCTCGGCGACGCTGTCCGGAGCACTCTGGTCGCGCATGCGCTTCAGCTCGCCAAGATCGCGCGCCACCGCGCCGAGCCGCTGCAGATCCCGTGGAAGGGAGGGCCGCGCAGTTGCCGCCGGCAGCTCGGGCATCAACAGGATGGTTTCGGATCCGCTTGCGGTCGGCATTCGTGCGCCCGCCCGCTGCCGGGAACATAGGCGCCAGGGCGGGACAAATCCCCCCGCGCGATGAACGCAAGCGCCATGTGCAAGCCGATCTCGATATTGGGATGCAAATAACCCAGGTCCGGATCTGCCGTTTCCGGCGAAAGCACCGCAACACAAACTTGTGTGCCCACCTGCCTTGCTATGCCCTGCCCGCGGCGGTTCGCTCGACTCCTCGGGAGGGCTGGCGCCGGCTCCGCCGCGGCGGTTTGTCGCCGACCCCGCTTCTGCTAGACGATGGCCCCGATGTTGACAGAATTCCTGTCCTGGTGGACCCGGCAGATGCTCGATCTGCTTCCCGGCCGCGTCGCGCGCCGTGATCCGGCGACTGCCAGCGCGATCCTGGCGACGCCGGATCCCGGCGAGGCCGAACCGGGCGCGGTGCTGCTGTCGCTGCGCATGGGCGGCCGGGAACGCGTCGCCGGCCGCCAGGCGCCCGGGCAGTCGATCCTGCCGCAACTGCTGCGCGAGCATCCCGGCCTGCCGCTGCTGCTGCGGCTGCCGCCGGAGCGCCTGCTGAGCCGCGACGTCTCGCTGCCGCTCGCTGCGGAGGGAGGCTACGAGCGGGTGCTGCAGTACGAGATGGACCGGCTGACACCGTTCGCCGCGAACGACGTGTTCTGGTCGGCGCGTCCGCTGCGGCGCAACCGCGACACCGGCCGGCTCGAGCTGCGCCTGACGCTGGTGCCGCGCGCCTGGGTCGCCGGCCCGCTCGACACGCTGCAGCAGGCGGGCGGCAGGACTTCGGCGATCGAGGTCCCCGGGCACGGCCGCGAGCCGACGCGACGCATCGCCATCGCGCACCCGATGAGCCGGGGGCGGATCGCGCAGCGCCGCCTGCTCGGTATCGCGGTCGGCGGCTGCGCGGCATTGGCGATGGTGGCGATCGCGCTGCCGTTCGCGCGGCAGAGCAGGGCGGAGGCCGGTGCCGCGCGTCGCATCGCGCTGCTGCAGCCGCAGGTGCGGCAGGTCGCGGCACTGCGGGAGCGGATCCGCTCGGGCACCGCGGGCAGCGACGCCATCGCCGGTGCGCGTGCCCGCCTGGGCGACCCTCTTGCCCTGCTCGCGGCGCTGACACGGGTGCTGCCGGACGATACCTGGCTCACCGACCTCACCTTGCGCGAAGGCGTGATCACCCTGAGCGGTCAATCCTCCGGGGCGGTGCGGCTGATCTCCTCGCTCAGCGCCGACCCGGCCTTCGTGGCCCCCGCATTTTCCGCCCCGGTGACCCGGATCGAGTCGAACAACTCCGACCTGTTCTCGATCCGCGCCGGCGTGGCGCCTTGAAGCGTGGCCCGACCCGATGACGGCGGCGCTGCAGCTGCCGGAAGGCCGCCAGGGGCGCATCCTGGCGCTGCTGCTCGCGCTGCTGGCGCTGGCGCTGCTCTGGCTGGCGCTGCTGCAGCCGCTGCTCGACTGGTATGGCGATCGTGGCGAGGTGCTGCGGCAGCGCCAGGCCCTGGCGGCAAGGATGTCGCTGCTGGTGCGCCGCCTGCCGGCGCTGCGCGCCCAGGCGCAGGCGACCGCCCTCGCCGGGCAACCCGGGGCCGGCATCCTGATCGACGGCAGCGATGCGGTGGCCAGCGCCGCGATCCAGGAGAAGGTGTCGGCGATGGCGGCCGCCTCCGGTCTGAGCCTGTCCTCGACGGAGACGCTGTCCGCGGTGCGCGCCGGCGCCTACCGCCGCGTGGCGGTGCGGGTTTCGCTCGAGGCGCCGTTCCCGCTGGTGGTGCGGCTGCTGCGTTCGATCGAGACCGCCCGGCCGAGCCTTCTGGTCGACGACCTGCAGATCCACGGCACCCGGCTGCTCGGACAATCCGAGACGGCGCCGCTGAACGTCGCCTTCACGGTGCTCGGCTTCCGCCGTCCGGACGCCGCCGCAGCCGGGCCGCCGCTGCCGCCCGCCGATGCCGCCGACGAGTAGGACCCGGTGAACCGCGTGCCCTTCCTCGCGGCGGCGGCACTCGCCGCCGTGCTGGGGCTGATCATCCTGATCGAGCTCGCCCGGCCGGGCGAGGCGCCGGGCGGGCGGCTGGGCTATATGCCGGCCACCACCGCCAACCCTGCCGCGTCCGGAGCTTCGCCGCACGCGCCGCCGCCCGCCGTCGTGGCGGCGGCGGCGCTGGACGGCTGGGTGCGCACGATCCTCGAGCGGCCGCTGTTCAGCCCCTCACGCCGTCCGGGCCAGGCCGCCGTGGCCAGCACCGAGTTGCCGCGGCTGGCGGGGATCATCATCGGTCCGGAGGGGGCGCGCGCGATCTTCGCCACCGCGGGCGACCAGCGGGCGATCATCGCCGGACCGGGCGGCCATGCCGGTCCCTACCTGATCCGCGCCGTCGACC
>CAXTNV010000014.1:0-9372 GCA_964245755.1 uncultured Acetobacteraceae bacterium
GCGCTGCACGGGAGCCGCCCGCTTGCGGATCGAGACGGCGCTCCGGGCGCCGATGCCGGCGGGGGCGCCGGGCAGCGGTCCAGGCCGGGGCGCTGCGGCGTGACGGCGACGCATGGTGGCCAACATGCCCGGCATGCCCGTTCTCGCGCCCCCAGCTGGCCTCGCAGCATGTCCGCGCGCGCTGCCGCGGGAGCCCCGCCGCAGGATCTCCGCGACGGTTGTGCGGCCGCGGCCGCGGCGGAGCAATCGGCGTTTGCGGATTCGCGCCAGCGTGACGCGGATTAGCCGCCGCTGTGGCACCGGCACCCCATCAGGCGCGCGGCGCGCACGCTCGGGCTGCACTGACATGCAGGGGCGGCGGCTCCGTCGGGGGCACCTGGATCGGCGGCGGCGGGTCGCCGAGCGGCGGCGGCGCTTCCGGGTCGTCCTCGTCGTCGTCGTCGTACGGCGGCGGCCGGGGCGGCATGTCGCTGCCGCCCGGCGCACTACGCCGCATCCTGCCGGCATACTGCCGGTCGCGGGGACAGCCGCCGCTGGATCGTCGCATGGGCTTCGCCTTCATCAAGTGCCTGGCCCGAGAGGCCTGGATGTGAACCGGTGCCCGCGGTCGCGGTTGCACCGCGGGGAGCGGCGGCGGCGCTTGCAAACCCACCCTCGCCCCTACAGGATCGGCCGTGAACCGGAGCGGTGAGTAAGCTGCTGATGATGCATCCCCAGAGCATGCGCTTCGTCGACCGCAGCGGCGATGGCGGACCCGAGGTGATGCGGCTCGCGCACGGGGCCGTGCCGACCCCCGCCAGGGGCCAGGCGCTGATCCGGGTGATGGCGGCGGGGATCAACCGGCCGGACCTCATGCAGCGCCGCGGATCCTATCCTCCGCCGCCGACCGCGAACCCGGTGCTGGGCCTCGAGATCGCGGGCGAAATCGTGGCGCACGGGTTCTCCGACGAAGACTTCGCAATCGGCGACCGGGTCTGCGCGCTGGTCGATGGCGGCGGCTACGCCGAGTACTGCGTGGCGCCGCTGGCGCAGTGCCTGCCCTGGCCGGCGGGCTTCGACGCGGTCCGCGCCGCCGCCCTGCCGGAGAACTACTTCACGGTGTGGTCGAACCTGTTCCGGATCGGCCGGCTCTCGGCGGGAGAGTCCATGCTGGTGCACGGCGGCAGCAGCGGCATCGGCAGCACCGCGATCCAGCTCGCGCGCGGGCTCGGCGCGATCGCCTACGCCACCGCCGGGAGCGACGCGAAATGCGCGACCTGCCTCTCGCTCGGCGCGGAGGCGGCGATCAACTACCGCACCGAGGATTTCGCCGAGCGGATCCGCGACCTCACGGGCGGCAAGGGCGTGAACGCGATCCTGGACATGATCGGCGCCGCCTACTTCAAGCGCAACCTGGACAGCCTGTCGGAGGATGGGCGGCTGCTGCTGGTCGCGGTCCAGAGCGGGCACGAGGTGGACGGGCTGAGCCTGTCGAGGCTGATGCAGCGCCGGCTCACCATCACCGGCTCGACGATGCGACCGCGCACGGCCGCCTACAAGGCAGAGATCGCCTCGGCACTGCTCGGCCATGCCTGGCCGCTGCTGGAGTCCGGCGCCTGCAGGCCGCTGATCCACGCGGTCTTCCCGTTCGCCGAGGTGGCGCAGGCGCACGCGCTGATGGAAAGCGGCGAGCACGCCGGCAAGATCGTGCTGACGATGGCGTAGGCTTGGCGAGGATCCTGACGCCGGGGGCGCGGCTGGGCGGCGTCACGAGGCCGGCGCGGTGAAGCTGCACGTCGTCGAGCGCAAGCCGGAGCAGGACCGCGACGCCGCGCGGCTCCGGCCGCCGATCGTGCTGCTGCACGGCCTGTTCGGCCGCGCCCGCAACCTGGGCTTCTTCCAGCGCCGGCTCGCCGCCGCGCGACGCACGCTGGCCATCGACCTGCGCAACCACGGAGAGAGCCCGCACGGCCAGATGGACTACGCCAGCATGTCGTTCGACCTGATGGAGACGCTGGCCGAGCAGGACGCGCTGCCGGCGACCCTGGTCGGCCACTCCATGGGCGGCAAGGCGGCGATGACCCTGGCGCTGAACCGCCCCGAGGCGGTGCACAGCCTGCTGGTGGCCGACATCCCGCCGGCGATCACCGGCCACGGCAGCTCGCAGCTCGGCCGGCAGATGCTGCGCATCCGCTTCCCGCAGCACCTCAACCGCAACGATGCCGACGCGCTGCTCGCCGAGGCGATCGCCGATCGCGACATCCGCCACCTGATGCTGCAGAACCTCCGGCTCGGCGAGAAGCCCGGCTGGCAGATCGGACTGCAGGAGATCGTCGCCTCGATGATCAACATCGAGGGCTGGCCGTACATCCCCGAAGGCCACGCCTATAACGGCCCGACCCTGTTCCTGGCCGGCGGCCGCTCGCCCTACATCCAGCCGAAGCACCACCCGGTGATGCGCCGGCTGTTCCCGGGCCACCGGATGGAGATCATCGAGCATGCCGGGCACTGGCTGCATGTCGAGGAGCCGGCGCGGTTCGCGGCCCTGTTGGAGGCGTTCTGCGCGAGCCACTAGCGCCGGAGCGGCTTCAGGCGGTCATCGGGTTTGCCGCCGCGGCCGGCTTGGCCTCGTCGGCCAGGCGCCAGAGATACCAGGCGGCCGCCGAGCGATACGGGCTCCAGCTCTCGGTCATCACCGCCAGCGCGCGCGGGCGCGGCTGCTGCGGCAGCTGCTTGAGCCGGCGGAAGCCCTCGCGCACGGCGAAGTCATCCACCGGCATGATGTCGGCGCGACCCAGGCTGAAGATCATCAGCATCTCCACCGTCCAGCGGCCGATGCCGCGCAGGCTGCTCAGCCGCTCGATCAGCGCCGCATCCGCCAGGCGGGCCGCCTGCCTGCGGCTCGGCACCAGCCCGGAGCGGGCGGCATCGGCGACGCTGCGGATCGCGCCGACCTTGCCCATCGAGAAGCCGCAGGCGCGCAGTGCTGCCGGGTCGGCCTGCAGCAGCGCCTCGACGGAAGGAAAGCCTGCCTCGCCAGGGAGCAGCGCGATCATCCGCCCCAGGATCGCCTCCGCCGCGCGGCCGTGCAGCTGCTGGTGCGCGACCGCCCGCACCAGCGACTCGAACGGCTCGCGGGCGCGGTCGACCCGCAGCCGGCAGGGTCCGATGCGCGCGATCGCGGCGGCGAGGTCCGCGTCGGCGGCACTCAGGTGGCGCCGCACCGCGTCGCGCCCGGTCCGCGCCGGCCGCAGTCTCGGCGCGTCCGGCGCCCGCATCACCGCTTCCGCCTCGGGGGCGGCGGCCTGGTTCGAGCTTGCTCTTGTCACGATAGGTATCCGATCAGACGCACGGTAGCGAAGCAAGGCGGCGGATGGCACAATCCTCCCGCCTGCTCCGCGATGGGGCCGGCACAGGACGTCGCCGCAGGCGATCGGGCGGAGACCTCCGGCATTCCGACATCCCAGCCAACCCGGACGCGCCCGCCCCAGCCGCCGCCGGCGCTGCGTGCCGAGGATCGCGGTCCCGCACCGGCGCTGGCCGGGATGGCGCGACCCGGTTTCGTGCGCGAGGCGGCGCAGGCCCGGCTGCACGCGGCCGGGCAACCGCTGGCCCGGCGCAGCCGCCGCATGCGCGACCGCATCGGCCAGCGGCTGGCCGGATCCGGCTTCGTGCACGCGCTGGTCCTGGTGCTGCTCTCGGTGATGTTCGCCGCGCAGCACGAGGGCGGCAACCCGCCGCAGCAGGCGCCGGTGGAGATGATGTACGAGCGTCCTGGCAGCGCCGGCATGGTCGGCGTCGGCAGCCCCGACGCCGGCGCCAGCGCGCCCACCGCCAAGCCGGTGCCGGACCTGCGGCCCCCGGTGCCGACGCCGCCGGCCGAGCCGCCGCCGGTTCCCGAGACGGCGCCGCTGCCCGAGATGCAGGTGCCTGAGCCGCTTCCCAAGCCGTCGCCGGAGCCGCCGCGCACGACGCCGCAGCGCCAGGCCGAGCGCAGCTCGCCGCTTTCCAACCCGATGAACCTGTCCTTCTCGCAGGCGCCGACGCCGCAGCGCAGCCGGCGCGCCCGTCCGGGCGGCTCCGGCGCGCCGATCGACATGTCGCTGGGTCCGGTGGTGCAGGGCGGCCACCTGATGACGCCCTACGCGTCGGCCACCAGCATCAAGGGGGTCAGCGACGACTACGCCGACGAGATCGGCGCCTGGATCCGCCGTCACATGTACTATCCCGAGGAGGCGGCGCGGCGCGGCGAGGACGGGCCGTCGCACGTGCACGTGGTGCTCGACCGGCAGGGCCGGGTGAACGGCATCCGGCTGGTGACCTCGTCCGGGTCGTTTTTGCTCGACGATGCCACCCAGGGCATGTTCCGCAACGCGACGCTGCCGCCGGTGCCGCCCGACATGAGCGGCAACAGCTTCGACGTGGACCTGACCATCGACTACATCCTGATCCGGCATTGAGCGGCGCATGGCACGGGTCCAGGACCAGGCCGGCCACGACTTCATCGCCTTCACCGACGCGGCAGCGGCGGTGCGGCGCATCGGCGAGATCTACGCCGCCAGCACCGCGCTGCTGCGCCGTGCCTTCCGGGCACGCGGCGGCGCCGGCGACGCCTCCGGCGCGGTCTATCCCTACCTCGCGATCGAGGTGGACAGCGCCGCCCTGCCTGCCGACACCCGGATGCCGTACGGCATCCTGCTGGAGCCGGGCTTCTACGGCACCACCCTCACCCGTCCCGAGCTGTTCGCCGACTACCTGCACCACCAGGTGACGCTGCTGCTGCGGCACTACCGCCGGCCGGTGCTGGTCGGCCGCTCGCGCAGCCGCATCCCGCTGCCCTACGTCATCGAGGACAGCGTCACCGACATCGGCGAGGACGACCTGCGGCGGCTCGCCGAGCGCTTCGCGCTGCCCGACCTCGCCAGCACCGACGACCGCATCGCCAACTGCCAGCTGCGACCCGACCCGGAGCTGCCGCGACCGCTCTCGCTGTTCACCGCCGAGCGCGTGGACTACTCGCTGGCCCGCCTGCACCACTACACCGGCACCCCGCCTGCCGACTTCCAGCGCTTCGTGCTGCTGACCAACTACCAGCGCTACGTCGAGGAGTTCGTGGCCCTGGGGCGGCAATGGTCGCAGCCAGGGAACCAGCAGGGCGGCTACCAGCGATTCGCCGAGCCGGACGGAGCGCCGCAGATGCCCGCCTACCACATGGTCCGCGCCGACGGCGACGGCATCACCCTGATCAACATCGGCGTGGGCCCGTCGAACGCGAAGACCATCACCGACCACGTGGCGGTGCTGCGGCCGCATTGCTGGCTGATGCTCGGCCACTGCGCCGGCCTCAGGCGCACCCAGCGTCTCGGCGACTACGTGCTGGCGCACGGCTACGTCCGCCACGACCACGTGCTCGACGAGGACCTGCCGCCCTGGGTGCCGATCCCGCCGATCGCCGAGGTGCAGGTGGCGCTGCAGGAGGCGACGATGCAGGTCACCGGCCTGCGCGACGCCGAGCTGAAGACGCGGCTGCGCACCGGCACGGTGATGACCACCGACAACCGCAACTGGGAGCTGCGCTACGCCGCCCTGTTCGGCCAGATCAACCTGAGCCGCTCGATCGCCGTGGACATGGAGTCCGCCACCATTGCCGCCAACGGGTTTCGCTTCCGGGTGCCGTACGGCACGCTGCTCTGCGTTTCGGACAAGCCGCTGCACGGCGAACTCAAGCTGCGCGGCATGGCGCGCGCGTTCTACCGCGAGCGCATCAGCCAGCACCTGCAGGTCGGCATCGAGACGATGCACCGGCTGCGCGAGCAGGGCGTGGACAGGCTGCACTCACGCAAGCTGCGCGGCTTCGACGAGCCGCCGTTCCGGTGACGCCGCGAGCCGGCAGCGGCTCGGCGGCCGGGCCGGAAGACGGGATCGCGCTTGAAGATGGGGGCTGAGCCGCGATGCGACAGATCGGCATCGATTTCGGCACCACCAACAGCGTGATCGCGAGCCTGGAGCCGGACGGCAGCCTGCGTGCGCATCGGTATGCGGTCGGGCAGGCCCAGCTGGACATGTTCCGCACCGTGCTCTGCTTCTGGGCCGAGGAGGCTCGCGGCCGCAGCGCGCTGCGCCACGCCGCGGGTCCGGAGGCGGTGCGCGCCTACCTCGAGGACCCGCTGGACAGCCGGCTCATCCTGTCGATGAAGACCTACCTGGCGCAGCGCAGCTTCACCCGGACCCACATCTTCGGGCGCAGCTTCACGCTGGAGCAGATGGTCTCGCTGTTCCTGATCGAGCTGTTGCCGAGCGGGAATGGCGAGGCGCTGCCCGGCGGCGAAGCCGAGGTGCTGCTCGTCGCAGGCAGGCCGGTGCAGTTCGCCGGCGAGTTCACCGACGACGCCTTCGGCGAGGCTCGGCTTCGCGCCTGCTTCGCCGCCGCCGGCCGCGCCGCGATCGAGGTGGCGCTGGAACCGGAAGCGGCAGGCTACCGCTTCGCCCGCACGCTGGACGCGCCCGCCACCGTGCTGGTCGGCGATTTCGGCGGCGGCACCAGCGACTTCTCGGTCATGCGCTTTGATCCCGCGGCGACAGTGCGGGTGCTGCCGCTCGGCCATGCCGGCATCGGCATCGCCGGCGACACCTTCGACTACCGCATCATCGACAAGGTGGTCTCGCCGCTGCTGGGCAAGGGGGACAGCTACTCGGTGATGGGCAAGTCGCTGCCGGTGCCGGCGGAATATTTCGCGGGCTTCGCGCGCTGGCACCGGCTGTCGCTGATGCGCACGCCGCGCACGCTGCGCGAAATCGAGGAGGTGGCCGCGGCCAGCGCGCATCCGCAGCGGCTGCGCACGTTGATCCGGCTGATCGAGGACGAGCTCGGCTACCAGCTCTATCAGGCGGTCAGCGCGGTGAAGGCCGAGCTGTCGCGCCACGAGAGCGCGGTGCTGCGCTTCGCGCACGGCGACTTCGCGATCGAGCAGAGCATCGCCCGGCACCAGTTCGAGGGCTGGATCGCGGCCGACCTGAGGCGGATGTCCGAGACGATCGAGCAGGCGCTGCGGCGGGCGGGCGTGCGGGTGGACGAGATCGACCGGGTGTTCCTGACCGGGGGCAGCTCGTTCGTGCCCGCGGTGCGCAGGCTGTTCGAGCAGCGCTTCGGCGCGCACAAGCTCTCGGCCGGCGGCGAGTTCGTCTCGGTGGCCGAAGGCCTGGCGCTGATCGGACGCGACCGCGTGGCGGCTGCGGCCCGATGACGCCGCAGCTCAGGCGGCCGGGACCGTCTGCGACAGCGCGCCGCCCAGGCGCAGCGGCTCGATGCTGCGCGCGAGGCCGCTGCGGTCGTCGGTCTCCACCAGCACCCCGCTCAGGCTCGCCTCTCCTTCGGCCGGCGCCAGCCGCTCGCCCGGCATCTTGCGGACGAAGCGGGCCACCGCCGCCTCCTTGCCCATGCCGATGACGCTGTCGTAGTCGCCGCACATCCCGGCATCGCTCATGAACGCGGTGCCGCCGGGGAGGACGCGGTGGTCCGCGGTGGGGGTGTGGGTGTGGGTGCCCACCACCAGCGACACCCGCCCGTCGACGGAGTGCGCGAACGCCATCTTCTCGCTGGTCGCCTCGGCGTGGAAGTCGATCACCGCCGCCTGGATGGTCACGCCCAGGCGATGGCGCGACAGCAGCTCGGCGGTGGCGCGGAACGGGTCGTCCATCGCGTCCATGAACAGGCGGCCCATGACGTTGGCGACCAGCACGCGGCGCCCGTCGGCGAGGCCGACGATGACGCTGCCCGCACCGGGCGTGCCGGGCGGGAAGTTGATCGGGCGGATGATCCGCGGCGCCTGGCTGATGTGGCCGATCAGCTCCTTGCGGTCCCAGGCATGGTTGCCGAGCGTGATCACGTCGGCACCGGCGGCGAACAGGCTGTCGGCCATCGCGGGGGCCAGCCCGAAGCCGTGGCTGGCGTTCTCCGCGTTGACCACGACGAGGTCGAGCCGCAGCTGCGGGCGAAGCTCCGGCAGGGCCGCCTCGACGCGCTCGCGTCCGGCGCGTCCGACGATGTCGCCCAGGAACAGGATACGCAAAGCGGACTCACCTCTCGAGTTGGACCGCGCCGGCCTCGGTAACGATCGCGGCCAGCTTCCGGTCGAACGGGCCGCGCGGCACCGCGTCGACCTGCTGGAAGCTGAAGCCGTAGCCGAC
The DNA here is from genome assembly GCA_964245755.1 of uncultured Acetobacteraceae bacterium. Classification (GTDB taxonomy): domain Bacteria; phylum Pseudomonadota; class Alphaproteobacteria; order Acetobacterales; family Acetobacteraceae; genus Lichenicoccus. Next base: position 8,167 of record CAXTNV010000014.1, read on the forward strand.
GGCGCGCGCCCGCGGCAACGCCGCGAGCGTACGGTCGTAGTAGCCGCCGCCGTAGCCCAGGCGGTAGCCCTGCAGGTCGAAGGCGAGCAGCGGCACGAACACCAGGTCCGGCACGCCCAGGTCGCCTTCGGGGTGCCGGGTGCCGTTTCGTCCCGCTAGCATCGCGCAACCGGGATGCCAGCGCCGGAACACCAGCGCCTGACCGGGCGGCGGCGTCTGCGGCAGCAACAGCGCCTGGCCGCGCGCCTGCAGCGCCTGCCAGAGCGGACGCAGGTCCGGCTCCCCCGGCAGCGGCCACACACCGGCGACGCTCTCACCCTGCCCGAAGCTGACGGCGGAGCGGATCGAGGCGATCAGCCCGGCCTCGTCGCCGCCCTGCGCACGATGCATCGACATGCGGGTCCGCAGCAGGCGCTTGGCTTCACGGACCGGCGCGGGATCGCCCAGGAAGTCGCCCGGTGGGGCGATCATCGGTAGTGCGGAGCCGCCATGGCCGTTGGACTGTCGACCTCCCGGAACCCGCTTGTGCAGGTGGGCGCCGGGTAATGCGACCGATGGCCGCAACAGTGCCAGCTCCCGAGGAAGTGCTTATCGGCCCAGGGGTTGAATTGCCTCACGAACCGGGCAGCCCCGCAGCATCCATCTAGTCACGTTCAAGCGTCGCCGCAATGGCTTCCGCACGTTCCGCCAGGTTGAGCATCTGCCGCTCCCGCCACGCCGCCTGCGCACGTACCGCCTCCGCCTCCTCGATCATCGCCGCGGTCGCCGGCGGCATACGATTGGCGGACAGGTCGTACAGCTCGTCGGCCATGAGCAGCGCGGTCAGCGCCAGCAACCGGGCCTCGCCGCTCTGGCCGCCGATCGCGCGGACCCGGTCGACGCGGCGATCGACCTGCGCGGCCATCGATTGCAGGTGAGCCTCCTGTCCGTCCTCGCAGCCCACCACGTAGGCGTAGCCGTTGATGCGGATCGTCACCTGCGCCATCGCCCGCTCCCCCGGCATGATCGGCCCGACCATGCCCTGCTGCACCATGGGGTCGGCCGCATCCGCCGGCCTGCCCCGCCGCACGGCGCGGCTGCCGCCGCCCCGGACCCCGCCATCCGCCGCCGGCGACGGATCAGGGGGGAATGCCCTCGAGCATCGCACGCACCCGCGCGATCAGCGCGTCCAGGCTCGCCGCGATCACCGGCAGCTCGGCCGCGGCA
>CAXTNV010000014.1:9382-47584 GCA_964245755.1 uncultured Acetobacteraceae bacterium
CGACGTGTCTGAGCAGGCCAGGGGGCAGGATCGGGACGAGCAGGAGCGGGATCCGGCCGAGCGGCTGGCCGCCGCGCTGCGCCGCATCGCCGGCGGCCTGGAGCGTCGCGAGGCCGCGGCCGAGCTCGAGTTCGAGGCGGCGACACGGCCTGGCCCGGCACCTGCCGCGGCCTCGCGACTCTCCAGGACGACGGCGATGCGGCGCAGCGCGGCGGCCAGCCGCTCAGCCGGATCCCGATCCTGCTCGTCCCGATCCTGCCCGCTGGCCTGCTCAGACACGTCGGCCACCCCTCGCGACGAAGACACCGGTTGCACAGATCGCGCGCAGGCATTTGAACGTCAAGCATGAAGCAGGACCAGCCGGAGCCGCCGCGCCGCGCCGTCGTGATCCACAGCCACGCGCACGCGCTCGTCGCGCTCGCGGCGGCCGAGCGGGTGCGATCCGCGTCTGGCCCTGAGCCATCGGCCGGCCTGCTGCTGCTCTCCGCCCCCGCCGCCGCGGGATATCTAGGACCCGGCTGGTGGGCGGCACTTATCGCGGCGCTGCAGCCGCGGATGCAGGCGGTAGACGCGGTGGAGGTGCTGGACTGCGGCGAAGCCGCCGGCCGGGCGATGGAGGCGCTGCGCATCGGGCTGCGCCGGCTGATCCTGTCCGCGCAGTGCCCGCAGCAGCGCGCCGTGCTGGCGCGTGCCGCGGCACTGGGTGCGACCGTCGCGGCGCAGCGGCCGGAGGCGCTCGACCTCGCGGAGAGCGATGCCGAGCGCCGGCTGGCGGCCTGGCTCGGCGACCCCGAGGCCGCGCCCGCCTCCGGTGACAAGCGGCGGAGCGTCGTCTAGATGCTGCAGATCCGCGTCCTCGGGGAGCATCTCACGGCATGTCGATCACGCCGCAGGTCAGGAAGATCATCGACAACTACGAGAGCGACAATCCCGGCTGCAAGGCGAACCTGGTCCGCATGCTGAACCAGGGCAGGCTCGCCGGCACCGGCAAGCTGGTGATCCTGCCGGTGGACCAGGGCTTCGAGCACGGACCTGCACGCTCCTTCGCGCCCAACCCGGCCGCCTACGATCCGCACTACCATTTCTCGATCGCCATCGAGGCCGGGCTGTCCGCCTTTGCGGCCCCGCTCGGCATGATCGAGGCGGGTGCGGACAGCTTCGCCGGGCAGATCCCGACCATCCTGAAGCTGAACAGCGCGAACAGCCTCGCCACCACCAAGGACCAGGCGGTCACCGGCTCGATCGCCGACGCGCTGCGCCTCGGCTGCTCGGCGATCGGCTTCACCATCTATCCCGGCAGCGAACACGCCTTCGCGCAGATGGAGGAGATCCGCGCGCTGGCCGCGGAGGCCAAGGCAGCGGGCCTGGCGGTGGTGATCTGGTCCTATCCGCGCGGCCCCGAGATCGACAAGGCGGGCGAGACCGCGGTCGACGTCTGCGCCTACGCCGCGCACATGGCCGCCCTGCTCGGCGCCCACGTCATCAAGGTCAAGCCGCCGACCGACCACCTGTCGCTGCCGGCGGCGGCCAAGGTCTACCGGGCGCACGAGATCGACGTCTCGACCATGGCCAGGCGCGTCGAGCACGTCGTGCAGTCCTGCTTCAACGGCCGTCGCATCGTGGTGTTCTCGGGCGGCGAGAACGCCGGCGCCGAGCAGCTGCTGGAGACGGTGCGCGGCATCCACCAGGGCGGCGGCAGCGGGTCGATCATCGGCCGCAACAGCTTCCAGCGCTCGCGCGAGGACGCGCTGTCGCTGCTCTCGAGGATCATCTCGATCTTCAAGAGCGAAGCCTGATCCGCAGCCGTGAGCGACTGCCGCCTCTACCTGGTCACGCCGCCGGCGCTCGAGCCGGTGACGTTCCGCGACCGCCTGGCCGCGGCGCTCGACGGCGGCGACGTCGGCGCGGTGCAGCTGCGCCTCAAGGATGCCTCCGACGACGCGATCCGGCGCGCGATCGACATCCTGCGCCCGGTGGCGCAATCCCGCGACGTCGCCTTCCTGCTCAACGACCGTCCGGACCTGGCACGCGCGCATGGCTGCGACGGCGCCCATGTCGGCGCCGACGACATGCCGGCGGCGCAGGCGCGCGGCGTCCTCGGCGAGCTGCAGCTCGGCGTCTCCTGCTACGACAGCCGCGACGCGGCGATGCGGGCAGGCGAGAACGGCGCCGACTACGTGGCGTTCGGCGCCTTCTTCGCCAGCGGCACCAAGGCCACGGACATACGCGCCGATCCGCAGCTGCTGCGGTGGTGGTCGGAGCTGATGGAGCTGCCAGTGGTGGCGATCGGCGGCATCGACGCCGGCAACTGCGCGCCGCTGGTGCAGGCCGGGGCCGACTTCCTCGCGGTGGTTGGCGCGGTGTGGAACCATCCCGCGGGAGCGGCGGCGGGCGTGGCCGCGATCAACGACGCGATCGCCAAGGCATCGCGGTCAGGCTGAAGCGGCACGCCGCCGATGAACGCAAACCGACCAGCACCGTGACCTCTCCAGCAGCGCCGGAACGAGCCATGAAAGTCGCCGCCATCATCGAGTACGCGCAGGACCGGGAGAAAGTGAGAGCCGCCTGGCCGGCGCACCGGGTCTACCTCCGTGGCTTCCTGGAGAACGGCAAGCTGCTCGCGGCCGGACCTTTCGAGGACGACTCCGGAGCCTTTTGGGTTCTCGAGGTCGAGACGATGGAGGAAGCCGACCAGATCGTCGGCGGCGATCCGTTCGTCGCCGCGGACGCGATCACCGGCTGGAAGCTGCGCCGCTTCGCCTACTGGTCGGCACAGCAGAGCAAGGGCAAGTAGGCCGGGCGGATGCGAGCATGCCGGGCCGCCGCGCTCGCAGCCGGCCGGTGATGCGCTCCGGCTGCAGCGGCGGGGAGCGCCCGGCTCCCGCCGGGTTCAGCGACGCGCACCCACCCCGGTGCTGTAGTCGCCCGGCACATAGGTGCCCGCGGATGGCGGGACGAAGGTCGTGCCGCGATCGGGCAACAGCATCGCCTGGGTCGCATACAGCACGCCGTTGGATTGCGGCACGTCGGCGAGCCAGAGCCGGTCGCTGCGGCCGAGAGCGTCGGCCAGCAGCAGCTGCCCGGTGCCGGGCTCGACCGAGACGCTCAGCACGTCGTGGCCGTCGAACGTGGTCAGCCCGACCGGGCCGCGCCGGGCGGCGATCATGCGCCGCAGCGTCGACGCCGTGTAGCGGCCGGGTACGATGGTGTAGGCCATCAGGCGGCGCAGGCCGACATGGTTGCGCGGCAGCAGCAGCGTGCCGCCGGCGTCGCGCTGCGCCGCCTCGAGCGGCTCGTTGGGCACCGCGAACACGGTGAACGGCCCGCTGCGGCGCAGCGTGTCGAGCAGCCCGGCCCGATCCAGCGCCACGGCGTAGTCGGTGAGTTCCAGCGAGGCGACGATGCTCTCGTCGACCGTGCGGTCGCGCGACAGCGGCACGTTGGCGAACACGATGTCGTCGGTGCTGCCGCGTATCGGCAGCGGGTCCTGCCTGGCGCCGCTCTCGCACCCGGCGAGACCGATCGCCGCCGCAAGGGCCAGCGCGAGCCGCTCCGCCATCCGCCGCCGATGCTTCATGCGCTTCCCCTCATCACCGTGCCATGCGTAACGAGATGCGACGCGTTCAGCAACCGTTGCCGCGCAGCGACCAGGAGGCGACCTTGTCGTCGACGACCTCGAACAGGGTCTGGCAGCTGGCGCTGTAGTAGCTCGGCGGAAAGCCGCCGAAGCCGAACCCGTCATAGCCGCCGAAGCCACCGAAGCCGCCGTAGCCACCGAAGCCACCGAAGCCGCCGTAGCCACCGTAGCCGAAGCCGCCATAGCCGAAGCCGGAGCCCGGGAAGTAGCTGCTCTCGTCCTCGATGTAGGCGAGGAAGCTGTGGCCGTCGGTGCTGTAGGTGCGGGTCGGCACCCCGAAGTTGCGCACCACCTCGACCGGAGGACGTCCGATCAGGGAGTCGAGCAGGCGGCGCTGCGCCGGCGTCGGCGTCTGGCAGGCGGCGAGGCCCAGCAGCGGTGCTGCGAGGACCACCAGGGGAAGCAGGCGGCGGAACGACATGAACCAACCTTACCGGGCAGGAGGGCGCGGGAGCGCGGGATGCGGATCACTGTAACGTAGGAGCCGGCTGCCGGGATCAAGACGCGGTCGCATGACGGGATCGCGACGCGATCCGCCGCCGCCTTATTCGCCGAGCCACAGGATGTCGGACAGGCGCCCGGCGCCGCTGGCGAGCAGCACCAGACGGTCGAAGCCGAGTGCAGCGCCGGCGCAGGGCGGCAACACCGCGAGCGCCTCCAGCAGCGCCTCGTCGAGCGGCCAGCGCTCCGCTCCGGGATCGAGTGCCGCGCGCCGGGCGCGGTCGTGCAGGAACCGGGCGCGCTGCTCCACCGGATCGGTCAGTTCCTCGAAGGCGTTGGCGAGCTCGATGCCGCAGGCGTACAGCTCGAAGCGCAGTGCTGCGCGCGGATCCTCCGGGTCGCGCCGCGCCAGCGCCGCCTGGCTCGCCGGCCAGTGGGTCAGGAAGGTGGGCCGGGCGCGGCCGATCGCGGGCTCGACCCCTGCCAGCAGCAGGCGGAAGAACAGGTCCTCCCATTCCTCGCCGGCACGCAGCGCGATCCCCGCCTGCGCTGCCAGTGCCACCGCGTCGCCGTCGGTCGCGAGCAGGTCGGCGCCGAGATCGCGGGCGAATGCCTGCTGCAGGCGCAGCCGCTCGAAGGGTGCCTCGATGACGCAGTCCCGCCCGTCGCGCGACAGGCGCGGCGGCAGCGTCGCGCGCAGCAGCGCCTCGGTCTCGTCCATCAGCGAGGCGAGGTCGGCGCCGGGACGATACCATTCCAGCATGGTGAACTCGGCGGCGTGCAGCGCGCTGCCCTCGCCGTTGCGCCACACCCGCGCCAGCTGGAACACCGGCAGGCCGGTCGCCGCCACCAGCCGCTTCATCGCGAACTCGGGGCTGGTGTGCAGGAACAGCCGCTCGCGGCTGCCGTCGGTGGCGATCCGCTCGGTGCGGAACGGCAGCAGATGCACCTCCTCGCCCGGGGTCGCGACCGCGTAGGGCGTCTCGACCTCGAGGTAGCCGCGGGCGTCGAAGAACGCCCGCACCGCGCGCGCCAGCTGCGCCCGCCGGCGCAGCAGCGGCAGGCGGTCGGCGATGGAGCGGCGCAGCCGGCGCTCGGCGTCGGCGCCAGGTTGCGGGTTCATGCCCGGAGCAGTACAGCGCCGGCATGGCGATCGGCAACCAGGACGGCCCGGACAGGGGCGAGGATCGGGCACGAGCCGGCATACGCGGCGCGGACGGGCTGATCCGGGCCGGGCTGGCATCCGAGGGCCAGCGCGCGGCGCTTGCCGCGGTCGGCGACCGCTTCGCCACGCTGATCCCGCCGGCGTTTCAGGCGCTGATCGAGCAGCCCGGCGATCCGATCGCGCTGCAGGTGGTGCCGGACCCTGCGGAGCTGCGCCGCGAGCCGCACGAGCTGGCCGATCCGATCGGCGACGACGCCTTCTCCCCGGTCCAAGGGATCGTGCATCGCTACGCCGACCGCGCCCTGCTCAAGCCGCTGCTGGTCTGCCCGCTGTACTGCCGGTTCTGCTTCCGGCGCGAGCACGTGGGCCCCAGCGGCGGGGTGCTCGACGACGCCGCACTGGAGCGCGCGCTGGACTGGCTGCGCGGTCAGCCGGCGATCGGCGAGGTGATCCTGACCGGCGGCGATCCGCTGATGCTGTCGCCGCGGCGTCTCGGCCGTATCGTCGCCGCACTGGACGGCATCGCCCATCTGCACACGGTGCGGGTGCACAGCCGGGTGCCGGTGGCGGATCCGGCGCGGCTCGACCACGCCCTGGCGGCGGCACTCGATACCGACAAGGCGATGTGGCTGGTGCTGCACGCCAACCACGCGCGCGAGTTCAGCACCGAGGCGGTCGCGGCGGTGCGCCGGGTGCAGTCCCGCGCGATCCCGGTGCTCGGCCAGTCGGTGCTGCTGCGCGGCGTCAACGACAGCGCCGAGGCACTGGAGGCGCTGCTGCGCGCGATGGTCGCGGCCAGGATCAAGCCGTATTACCTGCATCAGCTGGATCCGGCACCCGGCACCGCGCGCTTCCACGTGCCGATCGAGCGCGGCCGCGCGCTGCTCGCGGCACTGCGCGGACGCGTCACCGGGCTCGCCTGGCCGACCTACGTGCTCGACATCGCCGGCGGCCACGGCAAGGTCCCGCTGGGACCGGACTATCTCGACCTGCCGGCGGGCCGGGTGCGCGATCCCGGGGGCGGCAGCCACCCGCTGCCCCGGGCGCTTGCCGCGCCCCCGGTCGCGGGATAGAAGCCCGCCTTCCCGTGCACCCCGCCTCCTCAGACGCAGAGTTCGAAGATGAAGCAGCAGGCCAACCTGATCAGGGCCGGACAGGTCATCGAGCATGACGGGCGGCGCTGGACCGTGATCAAGCAGCAGATCATCTCCCCGGGCAAGGGCGGCGCCTTCATCCAGGTCGAGATGCGCGACCTCAAGACCGGCAACAAGACCAACGAGCGCTGGCGCACCGCCGACACCGTGGAGCGGCTGATCACCGAGGAGAAGGAGTACAGCTACTCCTACACTGACGGCGACAACCTGGTGCTGATGGACCCCGAGACCTACGAGCAGGCGATGATCCCTGCGGCGATCCTGGGCGAGGCGACGGCGTTCCTGCAGGACAACATGCAGGTGGTCGTCGACCTGGTGGAGGGCGACCCGGTGGCGATCCACCTGCCGGTCAGCGTGGTGCTCGAGATCGTCGAGGCCGACCCGGTGGTCAAGGGGCAGACCGCGACCTCCTCATACAAGCCGGCCAAGCTCTCCAACGGGGTCAAGACGATGGTGCCGCCGTTCATCGAGACCGGGGAGCGGATCGTGGTGCGCACCGAGGACGCGAGCTACGTCGAACGCGCCAAGGGCTGAGCGAATGCAGCAGCGCCTGTCGCCGCACATGACGGTGATGCAGAACGCCGCGGGCAAGGCGGCGAAGCGGCTGCTGCGCGATTTCAACGAGGTCGAGCAGCTCCAGGTCAGCATCAAGGGACCCTCGGACTTCGTCAGCCAGGCGGACCTGCGCGCCGAAGCCACCATACGCGAGGAGCTGGCGCGGGCGCGTCCCGGCTACGCCTTCCTGATGGAGGAGAGCGGCGCGTCGGGCGGTGAGAACTGGTCCTGGCGCTGGGTCGTCGACCCGCTCGACGGCACCACCAACTTCCTGCACGGCATGCCGCACTGGGCGATCAGCATCGCGCTGCAGAAGCGACTGCCGGACGGCGACGCCGAGATCGTCGCCGGCATGGTCTACAACCCGGCAGGCAACGAGATGTACTGGGCCGAGAAGGGTGCCGGCGCATACCTCAACGACCGGCGGCTGCGGGTCTCGGCGCGGCGCGACATCTCCGAGGCGGTGTTCGCCACCGGCATCCCGTTCGGGGCGCTGGCGGCGCGTCGCCGGCTGCCGTTCGCGCGCATCCTGGGCGCGCTGATGCCGCAGGTGGCGGGAATACGCCGCTTCGGCGCCGCGGCGCTGGACCTCGCCTGGGTCGCCGCCGGACGCTTCGACGGCTACTGGGAGCTCGGCGTCAAGCCGTGGGACTGCGCCGCCGGCCTGCTGATGGTGCGCGAGGCAGGCGGCTTCGCGACCGATCCCGAGGGCCGCGACCACCACGCGATGGGTGCGGAGTGCGACGTGGTGGCGGCCAATGCCGGGCTGCACGGCAAGCTGCGCGAGATCGTCGCCGGCGGCGGCTGATGGCGCCTTGCGACCGGTTGAGCATCCATCGGCCCTCGTCTAGAATCTCCTGGTGCAACGCGGAGTCTCCCTTTCGATCCTCGCGCTGACCGCGGCGCTGGCGCTGCCGTGCGGTCTCTCCGGAGCGACCCGGGCGTCGACGCAGGACGCTTCCGGCGCGTCCCATAGCGGCGCATCGTCCGGTGGCGCATCGTCCGGCGGCGCGACCTCCGGCGGCGATGCGCGCGCGCTGGACGCGCTTGGACCGGTTGCCGGGGCCAAGACCGGCCCGCACAGGGCCTCCCCGCGCCGCGCCGTGCGCCACGGGCACCCGGTGCGCGCCGCAACCGCGAAACCCGCGGCGGTCGCGCCATCGCCGGTGATACCCGCGGCGCCGCCGCCGCCGCCGGTGATCAAGGCCCCGGTGATAGACGTGCCGCTGCATCCCGAACCGCCGCCGCCGCCGGTTCCGGTGGTGGCGAGCGCCGCCGGCGCGCCCAGCCAGATCGAGAGCGGCGCGCGCCTCACCTTTGGCAGCGGCAGCGCCGACCTCAACCGGGCCAACATGCAGGCGCTGCAGGCCTTCACGGTCCAGCTCAAGGCCGATCCGCAGGCGCGGGCGCAGATCAACGCCTTTGGCGAGGGCACCGCCGATGACCCCTCGACGCCGCGCCGGATGTCGCTGGCGCGTGGCCTCGCAGCGCGCGCGGTGCTGATCAACGGCGGCGTCGCCTCGACGCGCATCTACGTCCGCGCCATCGGCCAGCCGCACGATGGCGGGCCGGCCGACCGCATCGACGTGACCCGGTCCGACGCCGTGCCACCGACGCCGGCAACCAGCCCGGCACCCGCGCCGGCACCTGCTCCAGCAGCCGCCCCGGCACCCGCCTTGGCACCCGCCAGCGATCCCACGCCCGATCACGCTCAAGCCGCATCCGGCAAGGCAGCCACAGCACCATGACCCGTCCGACCACCTACGTCGTCCGCATGCTGATCTTCCTCGCGGTGGTCGCCGCGGCGACCGCGCTGCTCTGGCGCACGCTGCTCTCCGCGTTCGAGAACAACCCGCTGCTCGACGGGCTGATCCTGGGGGTGCTGGCGCTCGGCATCATCTGGAACCTGGTGATGGTGCTGCGGCTGCTGCCGGAGGTGCGCTGGCTCGAGACGCTGCGGCATCCGCGCGCCGGGCTGACGCCGCCGTCGCCGCCGAGGCTGCTGGCGCCGATGGCCTCGATGATCGCCTCGCGCAACCGCAGCGACCGGCTGACCCTCTCGACCCCGGCGATGCGCAGCCTGCTCGACAGCCTGTCCTCGCGCCTCGACGAGAGCCGCGAGCTGTCGCGCTACATGACCGGCCTGCTGATCTTCCTCGGCCTGCTCGGCACATTCTACGGGTTGCTGCTGACGGTGAGCTCGATCTCATCGGTGATCGGCAACCTCTCGATCGGCTCGGGCGACGTCAACCAGATGTTCGACCAGCTCAAGACCGGGCTCGCGCGTCCGCTGCACGGCATGGGCACCGCCTTCTCCGGCTCGATGTTCGGCCTCGCCGGCGCGCTGGTGCTGGGCTTCCTCGACCTCACCGCGGGGCAGGCGCAGAACCGCTTCTTCAACGAGCTGGAGGAATGGCTCGCCGGCATCACCCGCTTCTCCGGCGGCTTCGCCGGCGAGGGCGAGGCGCCGATCCCGGCCTACGTGCAGGCGCTGCTGGAGCAGACCGCGGAGAACCTGGACGGGCTGCAGTCGGTGCTGGCGCGCGGCGAGGAGGGCCGCTCGGCGCACAACCACACCATGGCGACGCTTTCGGAGCGCATCTCCGACCTGACCGAGATGATGCGCGCCAACCAGCAGCTTATGCAGCGCCTCGCCGAGAACCAGGCCGGGCTGACGCCGGTGCTGCGCCGGCTGGCCGAGGCGCGCGACGGCCAGGACGGCGGCGCCGACGGCCTGCGCGACCACATGCGCAACGTCGAGCGGCTGCTCGGGCGGCTGCTCAACGAGGGCGAGCAGGGCCGCGCGCAGAGCACCGCCGAGCTGCGCGGCGACCTGCGCCTGCTGACCCGCACGCTGGCGGCGCTCGGAGGCGAGAATGCGAGCTAGCACGGCCGCCGGCGGCCCCATGGCGACGAGACCGTGGCGATGAGGCGGCGCCACAGCACGCGCAACGGCCTCGATGCCTGGCCCGGCTACGTCGATGCGCTGTCCACGCTGCTCATGGTCATCATCTTCGTGCTGCTGGTGTTCGTGCTGGCGCAGGCCTTCCTGTCGGTGGCGCTGAACGGCCGGCAGCACGTGCTGGACCGGCTGCAGGGCGAGATGGCGCAGCTGACCGAGCTGCTGTCGCTGGAGCGGGTCAAGACACACGACCTCGGCCTTTCGGTGGCCACCCTGCGCGCGCAGCGCGACCGCAGCGAGGCGGCGCGCGGCGCTCTGCCGGCGCAGCGCCAGACGCTCGGCGCCGAGCTCGCCGAGGAAACCGGCCGGGCGCAGGCGCAGGCCAGGCTGGGCACCGACGCGCAGGCGCAGGTGGCGCTGCTCAACCAGCAGCTGGCCGAGCTGGAGAAGCAGCTCGCCGGCATCACCGAAGCGCTCGACATCACCCAGAAGGACGTGCGCGATCGTGACGCCAAGATCAGCGACCTCGGCAACAAGCTCAACCTGGCGCTGGCCGACAAGGTCGAGCAGCTCAAGCGCTACCGCTCGGAGTTTTTCGGCCGCCTGAGCCAGGTGCTCGCCAACCGCCCCGGCATACGCGTGGTGGGCGACCGCTTCGTGTTCCAGAGCGAGGTGCTGTTCCCGCCCGGCAGCGCCGAGCTGTCCAGGCCCGGCGCCGAGCAGATGCGCGCGCTCGCCGGCACGCTGAAGCAGATCGCATCCGAGATCCCGCCCGACCTGCCCTGGGTGCTGCGTGTGGACGGCCACGCCGACCGGCAGCGCATCACCGGTGGCCACTTCGCGACCAACTGGGAGCTGTCCGCGGGGCGCGCCATCACCGTGGTCAAGCTGCTGATCGACCAGGGGGTGCGGCCGCAGAACGTCGCCGCCACCGCATTCTCCGAGTATCAGCCGCTCGATGCCGGAAGCACCCCGGAAGCCTTCGCCAAGAACCGGCGCATCGAGCTGCGGCTGACCGACAGGTGAACCGCCGGCTCATCGCTCTCCTAGCCGCGGGATCAGGAGCGGCGCTCCGCTGACGGTCCCGGCACGAGATCGAACGCCACGCTCAGCCGTGGCTCGCCGGCGGCGAACGGCACCGTCCCGTGCCACATGTAGGAGGGGAACAGCACCAGCATTCCCGGCTCCGGCCTGATGAAATGCTCAGGCCCGAGCGCCGGCCGGGTGGGGATCCCGGGCTCGCCGAACTTTATCCAGGCGTCCCGGCTCGCGGCCTCGGTCCGCGGCACGGCGACGTAGCAGGCGGACGAGATCCAGCCTTCGGTGTGGATGTGGTCGGTGTGGAAGCCGCCCGGGCGCAGCCGCACCGACCAGGCGCCCTGATAGCTGTAGCCGCCGGTGTTGCGGACGCGCAGCGGGTCGCGGCCGGCGCCGAGCCCGGCCAGGTAGCGGCGGATCGGCGCTTCGACCGCCTTGAAGAAGGCGCGGATGATCGGATCCTCGGAGGCGAGCAGATGCGCGGCCTGGCTGCCGTGCCGCAGCGACTGATCCAGCGGATGGGTGCGAAAGGCGTGCACCCCGCCGAGCGCCCGGGCGAGGTCGACGAGGTAGGCCTCGAGGCTGCCCCAGCCGTCGGGCACGTCCATGCTCCAGCTGCTCACCAGGCTCGCGTAGTCGTAGCGCGCCGCATAGCGCGGATCGCCGAGCAGGCGCCAGGCCGTCGCCTGGTAGGCCAGCGCGCGCTGGTCCAGCGGACGGCGCTCTACCATGCGCGCAGCGATGCCGGCGGCCCGCTCCGCCTGTCCGTCGGAGACGCAGGCGGCGAACAGCGCGCCATCGGCATGCTCGCCCGGCCTGAGCCTGTCGGCGGTCTCCGCGAAGCCCACCGCGAGCTCCGGCCGACCGGCAAGGGCGGCGGTGCGGGACGCCGCGAGCTGCAGGTCCGGCTGCTCCGGATGCGCCCGGATCGCAGCGAGCAGGGTGGCGAGGGCGCCTTCCACGTCGCCGGCATGATGCAGCAGGTTGGCGCGCAGCGCCCACAGCGCATGCCGCCCCGGCTCGGCCCGCAGCTCGGCGTCCAGCAGCGCCGTCGCGGCCCCCGGGTCCTCGGTGCGCATCCAGATCAGCTGCGCCAGGTCGCGATGCGCGTCCACGTAGCCGGGCTGGCGCGCGATCGCCTCGCGGAAGGCGCGTTCGGCCTCGTCCAGGCGGCGCAGCCCGAGCAGGGCGCGGGCGTGGACGAGCCGGGTCTGCGGCGCGTCGCCGCCGCGGGACAGGGCGCGCGCGGCGCTGCGTTCCGCGCGCGCCGCGTGGCCGAGATCGCCGAGGCTGGCCGCGAGGTTGTGGTGGGCGACGGCGCTGTCGGGGTACAGCCGGGCCGCGCGCTCGTGGAAGGACAGCGCCTTGTCCGGCTGGCCGAGCGCCTTCAGCGCCGAGGCGTGCTCGGCGAGGACGGCGTGATCCGGCATCGGCAGCCCGGCCGGCCTGGCCGTGAGCTGCAGCGCCTCCTCGGCGCGGTTGCCGGCCATGAGCAACTGCGCGAGCCTCACCAGCAGCGCCGGCGAGCGGCGGTTCACCGCCATCGTCGCCCGCAGCAGCTTTTCCGCGTCCAGGTGCCGTTCGCCGGCGACGAGCAGGGCGGCGAGGGCGGGGGCGAGCGATGGAGCGCCGCGGTCGAGTTTCAGCCCGGCGCGAAGGCGTGCCTCGGCGCCGGCGGAGTCGCCTTGACGCCGCAGGCAAAGGCCTAGGATGCGATGCGCCGCCGCGAGCCTGGGCCGGGCCGCTAGCAGGCGCTCGGCGGTCGCGCGTGCCTCGTCGATGCGGCCGTCGCGCAGCAGCTGGTGCGCCCGGTCGAGCTGGTCCTCGAGATCTGCCGACCGCACGGTGACGGGTTGCATCGACTACACCGCCTCCTGGCTCCGCCCGGCGGGCAGCCCCGGCGCTTCGAGCTCGCGCAGCCAGGGCGGGTCGGCGCCGCCCCGGCGGCAGGTGATCGCGGCCACCCTGACCGCGAAGCCGAGCACCGCCTGCGCCTCCACGCGGCCGATGCGGTGCAGCCCGCCGACCGCCAGCAGACCCATGCGGTCGAGCTGGAACAGCACCGCGGCGATGAAGCTGTCGCCGGCGCCAACGCTGTCGACCAGCACCACGCGCGACGCCGGCATGCTCACCGCGCCGTCGGCGGTCCAGGCGCTGGCGCCGTCGCCGCCGCGTGTCAGCACGACCAGGCTGGCGCCGGCGGCGATCCAGTCCCGGGCGACACGGTCGGGATCGGCTCCGGGACGCAGATAGTCGAGGTCGGCCGTCGAAAGTTTGATGATGTCGGCGAGGCCGAACATCTGGTTCAGCCGGGCGCGGTAGCCGGGCAGGTCGCCGGTCACGCTGGGACGGCAGTTCGGATCGATCGCCAGCACGCGCCTGCCCTTCTGCGCGCGCATCAGCAGCAGGATCTCGTCGGCCACCGGGGGTGCGATCAGGGTCAGCGACCCGACATGCAGCGCCGTCACCGCATCGTCCAGGGCCGGGCTCGCCGCGCGGGTCCAGCTGCGGTGCGCGCTGGCGTCGTCGTAGAACGCGTAGGCCGGCTCGCCCTCGCCGAGCCGCACGAACGCCAGCGTGCTGGTCTGCGCCAGGCGCGCGGCGTAGGCCAGCGAGACGCCGTCGCGTCGCAGCGACTCCGCGATCAGGTCGCCGAAGAAGTCGGTCGACAAACCGCCCATGAAGCCGACCGCGGCACCCAGCCGGCCCAGCCCGCTGGCGATGTTGCGGCAGGAGCCGCCGGGAGCCGGCAGGTAGGCATCGCGGCCCTCGGCACGCGCCGGAAGGAAATCGATCAGCGCGTCCCCGCAGATCACGATCATGCCGCCGCCTCGATCGTTACGCCCAGCGATGCCAGCGCGTCCCAGTAGCCCGGATAGGTCTTTCCCACGCAATCGGGGTCCTGGATAGTGATCCCGCCCAGCGTCAGGCCGGCCAGGGCGAAACTCATCGCGATCCGGTGGTCGGCGTAGGTTTCGATCCGCGCCGGCAGGTGTTGACCGGCCAGCGAGGGGTCCGCGGCCACCAGCAGGTCGTCGCCCTGCTCGCGCGCCAGACCCGGGCGGATGCGGCACAGCTCGGTCGCCAGGGCGCGCACCCGGTCGCATTCCTTGACCCGCAGGTTGGCGATGCCGGTGAAGCGCACCGGATGGCGGTTGAAGGCGGCCAGCACGGCGAGCGTCGGCACCGCGTCCTGCATCTGCGCGCCGTCGATCCGCGCCGGCATCTCGGGAAAACGCTCGATGAAGTGCCAGGCCTCGGCGTCGGGCTGGGTGAAGTCGGCGGGTGCGATGCCGAGCTGCACCGCGCCGCCGGTCAACCGGGCCGCGGCCCACAGGTAGGTGGCGGCGGACGCGTCCGGCTCGATCGCCACGTCGGCCGCACGGTAGCCGGTCGGCTGCACCCGCCACGCGCCGTCGCCGACTGGCCGCGGGTCGGCGCCGAAGCGGCGCATGGCGGCCAGGGTGAGCTCGACGTAGCCGCGCGCGCCGATCCCGCTGCCCCGTAGCGACACTTCGACCGGTCCCTCGGCGCAGGCGGCCAGCATCAGCAGGGCGGAGACGTACTGGCTGGACAGGCGGGCGTCGATCGACACCCGGCCGCCGGCGAGCCTGCCCTCGCCCTCGATCCGCACCGGCGGGCAGCCGGACGCCGCGCTGGCGCGCACGCCGAGCGCCGCCAGCGCCTGCACCAGCGGCGCGATCGGGCGCGTGCGCATGTGGCGGGCGCCGTCCAGCACCACCGTGCCCGGCACCAGCGATGCCGCCGCGGTCAGGAAGCGCGTGGCGGTGCCGGCATTGCCGAGGAACAGCGGCCCCACCGGCGCCCGCAGCCGGCCGCTGCCGCGCACCCGGAAGCTGGTGGCGTCCGGCTCGTGGATCGCGACGCCCATCTCGCCGAGCGCACGCGCCATGTACGCGGTGTCGTCGCTCTTCAGCGCCCCAGAGAGCAGGCTGTCGCCCTGCGCCAGCGCCGCCAGCAGCAGCACCCGGTTGGTGATCGACTTCGACCCGGGCGGCGTGACCCTGCCGCGCAGCGGCTGCCCCGGGGGGACGATGGTGATCGCCCGGCTCACGCCGCCTCGGCCGGGCCGGCGAGACGGCTCAGGCGGGCTGGCCCAAGGCGTGGCGACGCAGCCGGTCGAGCCGCTTGGGGCCGTCCTCGACCTGCGGATCCAGGCTCAGCACGTGCTGCCACGCCTTGAAGGCGGCCATCCACGCGGCGCGCTCCTCCTCGACGCC
Source organism: uncultured Acetobacteraceae bacterium (assembly GCA_964245755.1). GTDB lineage: Bacteria > Pseudomonadota > Alphaproteobacteria > Acetobacterales > Acetobacteraceae > Lichenicoccus. Next base: position 24,516 of record CAXTNV010000014.1, read on the forward strand.
GGCGAGGCTCTGCCAGGTGAGCACGTCGGCGGGGTCGCGCGACAGCGCGCCGCCGAGATCGACCGCCGCCTGGTCGAGCTCCCCGCCGGCGGCTCGCGCCGCCGCTCGGTCGCGCCAGAGCACCGCGTCATCGGGCTGCAGGCCGACAGCGTCGTCGAGATCCGACAGCGCGGCCGCGTGCTGGCCCGCCGCCAGCTCGCGTTCCGCGCGACGCTGCAGCAGTCGCACCACCGGCTGCACCGACTGCTGGCGCAGCGCCTCGAGCTCGAGCTCGAGTTGCGCCGCCTGCGCGCCGCCGTGGGCTGCGGCGAGGGCCGTGGTCAAGGAGGCGATCTTGGGATCCGGCGCCGCGGCGGCCAACAGCAGCAGGGCGCCGCCTCCGAGGAAGCGGCGCCCTGCGCGGCGGCCGGCAGCAGCGGGCATCCCGGCCCCGTCTCTCAGGCCCCGGAAGTCAGCCCTGACGCGCCTTCATGCGCGGGTTCTTCTTGTTGATGACGTAGACCCTGCCGTGACGACGCACGACGCGACAATCCTTGTCCCGCACCTTGGCCGACTTCAGGCTGTTTCTGATCTTCATGGCACGATCCTGTTCGAGCAGCCGAGGTGCTGCGGATGGCTGCAGCGATCTGACGCGTGAGGAGGTGCGGGATAGCGGCGAGGTGTGTGCCGGTCAAGGCTTTCCGTGGCCGTTGCGGCCGTGGCAGTTTCGGGCGGAGCGTCTAGCCTGCGGGGCCGCGCTGGGGTAGAGGCCCGAACGGATCGGCCGGGTTCACGGTGGAGCAGCAGATCGTGGCGCAGACGCGGAGCGACGACGGCGAGCGCGCATGGCTGGCCGACTACCTCGATCGGTCCGATCGCGCGATGCGCAGGTTCTGCGCCGATCCCGCCACCATCCCGCTGATGTCGGAGATGGGGGGACGCACCGCCGAGCGCCTGCGCTCGGGCGGCAAGCTGCTGGTCTGCGGCAACGGCGGCAGCGCCGCCGACGCGCAGCACATCGCGGGCGAGTTCACCTCCCGCCTGATGTACGACCGCATCCCGATGGCGGCGATCGCGCTCACCACCGACAGTTCGGCGCTGACCGCGATCGGCAACGATTACGGCTTCGAGCAGATCTTCGACCGCCAGCTGCGCGCACTCGGCCGCGACGGGGACGTGCTGCTGGCGATCTCGACCAGTGGCCGCTCCGCGAACGTGATGCGCTGCCTCGGGACCGCGCGCGGCGCCGGCATGCTGGTGCTCGGCTTCACCGGCAGCGAGGGCGGCGCGATGCGCGATGGCTGCGACCTGCTGCTGCAGGCGCCGTCGGAGCACACGCCGATCATCCAGCAGATCCACATCACCGCCGCCCACATGGTGTGCGCCGTGGTCGAGCGCATCCTGTGTCCGCGGTCCTGACCCCCCTGCCCCGGCAGTGCGCCATCCTCGCCGGCGGCCTCGGCACGCGCCTGGGCGGCCTGACCCGCGACACGCCCAAGCCGCTGCTCGATGTCGGCGGCCGCCCGTTCCTGGCCTGGCTGATGCGCGAGGCGCTGCGCTGGGGCATCGAGGAGTTCGTGCTGCTGACCGGGCATCTCGGCGACCGGGTGCGCGGCGCCATCGACTTGCTTTCGGAAGGCCTGCCGCGTGCGGTGGCGGTCCGGGTGAGCAACGAGCCCGCGCCGGCCGGCACCGGGGGGGCGCTCCGCGCCGCGCTCGGCACCTTGGACGAGCGCTTCCTGCTGCTGAACGGCGACAGCCTGCTGCTGGCCGATCTCGGTCCGGCACTGGCCGCCTTCGCCCGCGACGCCGCCGACGTCGCCTGCCGCATGGTGCTGCGCGCGGTGCCGGACGCCGGACGATACGGGGTGGCCGAGCTGGAGGGCGACCGCGTCGACGCGTTCAGGGAGCGGCCGGACATGCCCGGGCCCGGCCTGATCAACAGCGGCGTCTACCTGATGCATCGCCGCACCGCCGAGCGCGCCGGCTCGCCCTGCTCGCTGGAGCGCGACCTGCTGCCCGCGCTGGTCGCCGAGGGCGCGGTGCGCGGCACCGTGGCCGAAGGCTGGTTCATCGATATCGGGGTGCCTGCCGATCTCGCGCGGGCGCGGGCGGAGCTGCCCGGGCGGATCCGGCGTCCGGCACTGCTGCTCGACCGCGACGGGGTGCTGAACCGCGACCACGGCTGGGTTGGCTCGCAGGCGCGCTGGGAGTGGATCGCCGGTGCCGAGCGGGCGGTGCGTCTCGCCACCGCCGCCGGCTTGCACGTGTTCGTCGTCACCAACCAGTCGGGCGTCGCCCGCGGGCTGTACACGGAGGACGATGTGCGCGAGCTTCATCGCTGGATGGGACAGCAGCTGCGGCGCGCCGGCGGCACGGTGGACGACGTGCGCTACTGCCCGTTCCACCCCGAGGCGGTGCTGCCGCGCTATCGAGCGGCGTCGGACTGGCGCAAGCCGGCACCGGGAATGATCCTCGACCTGATCCGGCGCTGGGAGCTGGACCCGGCGCGGTGCCTGCTGATCGGCGATCATCCGCGCGACCTCGCCGCCGCCGCCGCGGCAGGCATCGAGGCGCATCTGTTTCCGGGCGGCGATCTGGCGGCCTTCGCCGCACCGCTGCTGGCGCGCGCGCGATGAGGCGCGCGGCCGGCGCCGCGTTCGAGGGCTGGCCGGGGGTCGTGCGCTCCCGGGTGCCGCTGCGGCTCGGGCTGGCCGGAGGCGGCACCGACCTCAGCCCGTACTGCGACGAGCACGGCGGCGCCGTGCTCAACGTCACCATCGACCGCTACGCCTACGCCATCGTCGCCCCGTCGCCGGACGACCAGGTCCACCTGATCGCGCCGGACCTCGAAGTGCAGGAGGCGCTGCCGGCCGACGACGCGGCAGTGGCGAACGCGACCCTGGTGCTGCATGCCGGGGTGCTGCGCCGCATGGCGCGGCAGTTCGACGCCGGCAGGATCCGACCCTGCCGGGTGACCTCGTTCGTGGACGCGCCGCCGGGCAGCGGGCTGGGCTCCAGCTCGGCGCTGTGCGTGGCGCTGGTCGAGGCGTTCCGCGAGGCCATGCGACTGCCGCTCGGGCCCTACGACGTGGCGCGCCTGGCCTTCGAGATCGAGCGGGTCGAGCTCGGCCTCGCCGGAGGCAAGCAGGACCAGTACGCGGCGACCTTCGGCGGCATCAACTTCATCGAGTTCCTGTCGGGCGACCGGGTCATCGTCAACCCGCTGCGGGTGTCGCCGTCGATCCTCAACGAGCTTGAGATCAGCCTCGTGATCTGCTTCACCGGCGTCTCGCGCCGTTCCGAGCGCATCATCGAGGAGCAGACCCGCAACATGACCGAGCACGCCTCGGACGCGCTGCAGGGCCTGCACCGGCTGAAGCGCGACGCACAGGAGATGAAGGACGCCCTGCTGCGCGGGCAGATCGGTCGCATCTCGGATATCCTGAACGGCTCCTGGCTGGCCAAGAAACGCACCGCCCGTGGCGTCAGCAGCGAGCGCATCGACGCGCTGATGCAGACCGCCTTCGCGGCCGGTGCCACCGGCGGCAAGGTGTCGGGCGCCGGTGGCGGCGGCTTCATGATGTTCGTGGTGCCCCCCGAGCGGCGCGTCGAGCTGATCCAGGCACTCAGCCGGGCCGGCGGCACCGCGGGCGGCGTGCACCTGACGCACGAGGGCGCGGAGAGCTGGAGCCTGTGATGCACGAGGCGGAACAGGTGGCGGCGCGCCGGCGCAGCGTGGCGCAGCGGATGACCGACGCGGCGCGCTGGACCGACCCGGACAGCTACCTGCCGTTCTGGGACAGCCGTGCCGTGGCGGTAGGCCCGTTGCTGCGCGGCCGGCGATGGGTCTGCGACATCGGCTGCGGCAGGCAGGCGCTGCGCGCGCAGCTCGAACCGGGCACGCGCTACCTGCCGGCCGACCTCCGCGGCTGGACCGCCGACACCGAGACCTGCGAGCTGAACCAGGGCCGCCTGCCGCGCCGCGCGCTGCTGCGCTGCGACGTCGCGGTGATGCTGGGAGTGCTGGAATACGTCGTTGATCCGGCACTGCTGCTGACCCGGCTGCATCGTCACGCCGAGCATCTGCTGCTGACCTATTGCCTCCCCGAGCTGTGGGAGGTCGACCGAGCCGGGTTCGGCTGGGTGAACGCACTGCGCGCCGAGGAACTGCAGGCCCTGCTCACCAGCGCAGGTTACACGGTCACCGCGACCAGCCGCTTCGAGGACCGCCAGCTGGTGGTGCAGGCACGTGCGCGGTCGTTCGGTCGGCTCAAGCGCCTGCGCCGCGACGCAGCCCGGCGGTTGCTCCGCTGATCGGCCGCGGGCGCGTCCCGCTCAGCCGGATCTCGCCGGGCAGCCTCTCGACAACGTGCCGGGCCCGTAGACGTCGATCAGGAGGCTTCCGAGTGCGTAGACCCGTTGCGGCGCGCCGTAATGCTCGAGCACCTCGCCCTGGTTGAAGAAGGTGTTCGAGCTGGTCCTGACGATGACGAACGTCTTCTGCCTCTCGGCTCGATCGGCGTCCTCGTACCAGCGGCTGCTGCTGATCGAGGGGTAGGGCAGCAGGCCGCAGCGGCCGCCGCGCACCGCGGGCCTGACATGTACCGAGCCGTGGCTGTAGACGGTGACGACGGATGCGTCCCAGTACCCGCCATAGCCTTCGACGAGACGATGCTGCCGCAGGAACCTCGCCACGTTCGCGGGCTCGTCCTGGCGCGTCGCATCGCCGAGCCTGCCGACGGGAAGGATGAGGGCGACGCAGGCCGCCAGCGACAGCTGCAACAGCAGCAGGATCCGCCACCGGATGTTTTTCACCTCGCTGCGGGCCAGCACGATCGCCGAGAACACCAGCACCGGCACGAAGTAGCGTATCGAGGTCATGTCGAGAACGTATCGGCTCAGGACGACCGAGCCGATTGTGGCTAGGATCACCGAGACCGAGAACAGATTTATCACGTCGAACCGCCGCTCGATCTCGCTGTCGGACAGCGCGACCTGCCACATCCGACGTGCCTCGTGCCAGACGATGCCGACGCTGAGCAGGAGAAGAGGAAGCCTGGCGATGGCGGGAAAGGCTCCGTCGAGCCCGGCGAGTGGCCGCGACGAGAAGTTGGCTCCGAACAGGGTCATCAGGCCGCTCGCCGCCATGACCGCGTGCGCCGGCAGGTCCCGCAGATCGCACAGCCTGCTATCTTGGAGCGTGACCGAGAACCCTCCGCCGGCCATCACCTGAGCGGCCAGGGCGTATCCGGCGGACCAGGAGCCGGCGGTGCAGGCGAGCAGCGTGGCCGGCCGTCGCCAGCCTCGTTCGCCCGCCGCGTAGAGCAGCGTCACGCACGCCGGAATCAACAGGACGACGAGGCCGAAGGGATCGCTCGAGGCCGCGACGACGCAGATCAGGCAAAACGGGATGAGCAGCAAGGAAGCTCTTGCGACCGCCTCGAGGTATCGCTCGATCAGCACGATCGCGGCGAGGCTGCACGCGATGGTCAGCACATGTCCGGGAGCGTCCCCGATGAAATGCAACGCGTCGCCGTACACGAGTGGCGGGAACACCAGCAGCACGACAGGCGCGAGGCCGCGACCGAGGCCGGCAGGTCGCAGGCCGGCAGGTCGCAGGCCGGTCCGCCCGAGCCTGATCGCCAGCATCACCACCAGCGCCCAGATCGACGCCGGGAGGATGTACAGCAAGCCGGGCCGTATCCCGGCGATCACTGTCATGAGCCCGTAGGCCAGATCGTCGAGCAGCCAGTAGCTGTCCGGCGGCAGCGTCCAGGACGACAGCAGGAAGTTGCCGTGGAACATCGCGTAGCCTGCGAGCAGGCTGCCGGCTTCGTCGGAGTTTCTGCGGATGTCGCCGAACTGGTAGAGGAAGAAGGCGCTGAGCAGGAAGAACCCTGCGAGCCACCTGGTGGCCGCCAGCACCGGCGATCGCCTCAGCCGTGCCGCCACCTCAAGGGGCCGGCCGGGTCGGGCCGGGGATCTCGCCGCCGGCCGCCCCGGGCTGCATCCTTGTCGTCTCGAACACCAGGACCTCGTGACCCGACCGCGTCACCCGGTGCACGCTCACCGCGAAGCCGAGCCGGCACAGCAGCGCCGGCAGATCCGCGCCGTAGTCCCAGAAAGCGAGTGCGCCCTCCTCGCGTATAGGATCGCCATGGAATTCCGGCGGCAGGATGTGACGGATCACGCCGTTGCAGAGCTCGGCGCGACGGAGCGTCTCGGGGCGCTCGGCGCTGTACGGGATGGTGAAGACGTGCCTGCCGCCGGGGCGCAGCACGCGGTGGATCTCCTTCCACGCGCGTTCCATGTCCGGCACGTGCTCCATCACGTCCTGGCTGATGGCGAGGTCGATGCTCGCGTCCTGCAGGGTGAGCGCCTGCAGATCCTGGCATTGCACCCCGTTGGGCGCGAGCTCGCCCGACGGCACGTCGGGGAAGAAGTCGGACCGGCTGAACGAGGCGGCTTCACCGAGCATCGCCTGCACCGGTCCCACGAAGCCGAACTCGTGCACGCGCAGCGCGGCGAAGCTCGAGCGCGCCGCGCGCAGGGTGACCAGGCGCTGCCGGCGGCAGGGACGCAGCAGCACCTCCGCGAGCGCCGCCGTGCGGTTCAGCGCGCCGCAGGCGAGGCAGGAAAACGATTCGCGCCAGTTCGGCCCGCGCGGACCGGCGAAGCGCGGCCGCGCCCCGCACACCGCGCAGGTATCGTTGCCGAGCAGGTCGAGCAGCACCGAGCGCGCCCGATCCTCCGAGAACTGCCGGTCCAGCACCGCCATGCCGGCGATGGCCAGGCTGCGGCACAGCGCCTCGTCGGCACAGAGATCGAGCACGGCGCGCGCGATCCCGGCGGCGTCGTCGGCGATCAGCGCCTCGACCCCGTGACGCAGCCGGATGCCCTCGTTGCCGACGCTGGTGGTGACGACCGGGACGGCGGCACGCAGGCTGCCGACGATCTTGCCCTTCACCCCTGCCCCGTAGCGCAGCGGACTGACGGCGATGCGCGAGCGCGCGTAGTACGGCTCCAGCGCCGGCACGAAACCAGTCACCGTGACCCGCTCCGAGGCAAGCGCCCTCACCTCGTCGGGCGGCACGTTGCCCACGATCAACAGGCGCACGCCGGGCCGCTCGCGCCAGACCAGCGGCATGATCTCGCGCACGAGCCAGACCGCGGCGTCGACGTTGGGCGTATGATCGAAGCCGCCCACAAAGATCAGGGTCTCGCGATCGGTGAAGTCCAGCGCTGTCGGATCGGGAAGTCCGGTCGCGGGGAAAAGGTACGGCGGGACTACGGTGACGTGCGCCTGCGGCACCGCCTCGGCGATGATGCGCGCCTCCTCCGCGCTCGGGGTCATCACGCGGTCCACCACCGCGAAGATGCCGAGCTCCATCGGCTTGACGCGATCGTGCTCCTCCTTGGCGGCGATGCTGCCGTCCAGCTCGAAGCACCGCATCTCGCGCAGGTAGTGCAGGTCGTGGGTGTAGTAGAGGATACGCGCACCGGTCGTGCGCCGCAGCAGGTCGAGCGTCGGTGCCGCCACGTAGGGCCGGGCGATCCAGATGTAGTCCACCTGCGTGCCGTCCCGGTCGAGCCACGCCGCCAGCGTGTCGGGAGCGTGCAGCACCTCGATGCCGCGCTGCTGCAGGTCGTTCGTGTACGGCTGCACCGGCTGCCCGTCGAAGGGATGGTAGATCACCTTCAGCCCGAGCTCGTGCATCAGGCCGAGATACTGGAACAGCGTGACCGCGCCGGCGTGCTTGTCGTATTCGGGCACCTTGTCGTCGATCACCAGGATCACGCCGAGCGGCGCACGATGCTCGCGCACGACGAAGGCGGAGGCGACCCGGTTCGGCTGGCCGGGCAGCAGGGCGCGCCACTTCTCGACGAACGCCGCGTGGTTCTTCAGCGACTGGCGGTCCCGCACATCCACGCCATACGAAGCGCTGCCCAGGTGCACCACCTGGCTCGCCGGCTGGTACAACGTGCGCAGGCCGCGCTGGCGCAGCGCGATGGCGAGGTCGAACTCCTCGTAGAACGCCGGCGCGTAGCGGTCGTCGAAACCGCCGAGGGCCGCGAATGCGGATGCGCGGACCAGGAAGCAGGCGCCGGTGACCACATCCACCTCGCGCACGAAGTTGTAGGCGCCGCGCGTCGGCTGATCGCCCGCGCCGTACGGCCAGCCCCAGCCGTCGGAAAGAATGGCGCCACCCGCTTCCTGCACCGTCCCGTCGGTGTTCAGCAGCTTGCAGCCGACCAGTCCGACCGTGGGATCGGCCATCAGCGCGACCAGCGGACGCAGCCAGTCGGCGCCGACCAGGGTGTCGTTGTTCAGAAAGACGATATACCTGCCGCGGGCACGCGATGCGGCCCGGTTGCAGTTGCGCAGGAAGCCGAGGTTCTGCGCATTGACGTGGACGCGCAGGTTCGGCACGTCGCGGAACAACGGCGCGATCGGCTCGGCCGGACAGTCATCGGCCAGCATCACCTCGTAGGCGAGGCCGCCGGTGGTGTTCTGCATCAGCGCCAGCAGGCAGCGGAAGGTCTGCGCGTAGGCGCCGTACGCCGGTATGATGATCGACACCAGCGGCGCGTCGGTCGCGGGGAACGCGAGCGGCAGGATCTCCAGCTCGCCGACCGCCTCCGGCCATTGCCGGGTCCGCCCGAGCGCGTCGGCATGCAGACAATGCGCCAGCGGACCGGTCCGGCCGCAATCCGGATGTCGCGCCCGGTACCAGAGGCTGTCGAACGCGGGATGCGGATCGAGGTTCAGCGCCTCTCCGCGTTCGACGTAGTGCACGAGCGCGTTGCCCGGCTCGTCGGCCATGTTCACAAGACGGTAGCCGCGGGCGTCGAACATCCGGTTCGGGGCGCGAGCCTCGTCGGCGGCCTGATCGAGATAATGCTCGAGCGGCGTCACCCCCGGTGGCGGCGGCCCGCCGGGCTGGGCGAGGTAGTAGGCGGTGTCGAACAGCGGATGCGGATCAAGGCCCGCGGCGGCGCCGATCCTGATGTAGTGCAGCAACGGCAGCTCGGCGCCGGTCCTCTCGACGCCGCTGTCGCGGAGCCGCTCAAGATACCAGCGCGCGTCGAACAGCGGATGCGGATCGTATCCGGCCTCGGGGTCGCTCCAGGCGTAGTGCGTCGGCGCGTCGACCCCCGGTCGCAGCTGGGCCGCCTGGCGCGCGGCGTACCACCCGGCGTCGAACAGCGGATGCCGCCTCAGCAGCGCCACGTCCGCCGCCATGCGGTCGCGTTCCCTGAGCCTGCCCAGGATCTCGCCGCGCGCGGTCCACAGCAGCAGCCTCAGCGAGCGCCGCAACCCGCGACGCAGCGTCGGCGCCCTGCCGCCGGCGCGGCGCAGCGGTTCCAGCGCGCGCCAGCTGGTGGAACCGATCAGGGCGTCGTAGCGGGCATTGAGCTCGGCCAGCGCGCGGCTCGCATCCACGGCTTCCGCCTGGACCCCGGGTGATGGCAGCTGGAGGCGTTCGTGCCGCAACGTCGCCAGCTCCGCGGTCTGCCGCTCGAGCCGGGCGTGCAGGGTATCGTTGCGTTCGCGCACCCTGGACAGCTCGTTGCGCACCCCGCGCAGCGCCTCCTCGGTGATCTCCTGTTCGAGACGGGTCTGCTCCTCCCACTCGCGTGCGCTCGTGCGCGCGCGGGCGGCTTCCCGCTCGGCGTCGGATCGCACCAGCAGGTGGGTCTCGCGTTCCCTCGCGCGGGCTGCCTCGGCGCGCTCGAGTGCCTCGCGTTCGAGTGCCCGTTGCAACCCGAGCTCGTTGAGCTGCTCGCGCAGCTCCGCGCTGAGGTCGCGCTCGGCCGCGAGTTCCGTCCGCGCGTGCTCGATCAGCGCGTCCGCCCGGCTGCGCCACCTGACGGTCGGGGTCGCCGCGATCCGGCGCAGCACGTCGGTCCCGTGACGTGCGACATCGGCGCTCAGCACCCGGACGAAGATGTCCGGCCGCACCGGAAACGGCGCCACCGCCAGCATCGGCCACAGCGGCGGGATCGTCACGGCCGCCGCCACCGAGCGCTCGTAGCTGTCGCGCGCGTCGCCGAGCGTGCGGTGGAAACGACAGCCGACGCCGATCGAGGCCGCGAAGTCCTCCCACTTGAAGGGCAGGTCGATCTCGCCGCTGTCCCAGAACCCGAACGGCACGCCGTAAGCCGCCGCGGCGATCACCGCGTGCATCGAGCCGCCGAGCACGAAGTCCGCCTCGGCCAGCCGGTCCAGGAAGTCGTCGATCGCCGACAGCGAGTCGATGATGTTGGGTCGCAGCACGACGTCGCAGCCGGACAGCTCGAGCAGCGCCGCGTCGCTCCGCGCGTCGTGGTAATGCGGGATCAGCAGCGATCCGGCCGTTCCGCGACGCCTCTCGTCGGGTGCGTGCAGGAACGGGAGCAGCAGGCCAGGATCGCCGGTCGGCGTCGAGGCGCCGAGCCGCAAGTCGGAGCGCGACAGCGGCCCGCGCACGCTGAGCAGCTCCGCGCGCGGACGAGCCGTCTCGCTCAACCCGCCCGGCTCGCGCAGGCCACAGCCCCAGAACAGCACCCGCTCGCCCGGCGGCAGGAACATGTCGTCGATGCAGCTGCCGATGATACGTACGGTCTGCTCGGTCGGGGTGACGTGCATGAACAGGCGCCGCAGCAGATACGGCGACAGGTAGTCGCCGAAGTTCTGCGTCGGCTCGTCCTGCAGCCAGTGCTTGACGTTCTCTAGCATCGCGGATCGGCGTCCGTCGGACCTGCGTGGCGATGCCAGGGCGCGACACGGCGCGGCGGCTCGGCGAGCAGCAAGTTGTGGTCGGTCGCACGCAGGTTTGCGTTCAGGTATGGGTCGTGGCGCATCGCCTTGTCCCATTTCGACTGCAAGGTCGCGAGCGAGCGGCGAAAGCTCGCCTGCTGGGGTATCGTCCGGTCGTGGCCGCGCGACGCCCCGTCGACGTGATGCAGCAGCGCGAACGGGCTCCAGACGACACGCAAGCCTTCCTGCCTCACCCGCATGCAGAGGTCGATGTCGTTGCAGGAGAGCGGCAGCGCCTCGCTCAGTCCGCCCACGCTCTCGAACACCGCCCGGCGGATCGCCAGGCAGGCCCCGGTGACCGCCGACAGGTCGCGCACCATGGCAAGCTGCCCCAGATAGCCTGCGTCCTGCCGCGCCGAACGCAGCACATGCTTCGCCGAGGATTGCGACAGCACGATGCCGCCATGCTGCAGGGTGTCGTCGGGATACAGAAGGCAGGCACCGCTGATGCCGACCGCCGGGCGATCGAGTTGCGCCACCATCTCGTCGAGCCAGTCGCTGGCGATCACGTCGACGTCGTCGTTCATCAGGACCAGGATCTCGCCGCGCGCTTCCAAAGCCAGACCGTTGTTGATGGCGGACCAGTTGAAGGGACCCTCGACCGGGATGACGCGCACGGCAGGGTGACGCTGCAGACGTCGCAGCGCCTGTCTCGCCTGCAGGGAACGGTTGTCGTGATCGGCGACGATGATCTCCTTTGCCGGGTAGTCGGTGCGCTCGAGCAGTCCGAGGACGCAGCGCTCCAGCAGCACCGGCTGTTCATGGGTGGAGATCAGGATCGAGACGAGGGCCGGTGATCCGGACGAGGTGAAGCGGGCGCGCGGCCAGACGCCGCCGGCGAGAAGGAAATCCTCGATCCTGATCGCGCGCGCGCCGCCCGGCGCCGGCTCCCGTGCGGCGACCTCGGCGAGGTGGCGGTCGAGCACGCGCCGCAATTCGGGATGCAGGCTGGTCGCCGCGACCTGCGGAAACGGCAGGGCACGTCCCGGCGCACGCCCGCGATGGAACAGCACCGCCGGGATGTGCATGACCCAGCTCGGCGGCAGGCCGTCGACCACGCGCAGCAGCAGGTCGTAGCGCGTGAACAGGCCGGCATCCAGGCGGAGGCCGCCGACGGCATCCAGGCGCTCGCGACGCACCAGCACCAGCTGGCCGACGCAGTCCCCGGCCAGCAGCATGTCGGATCCCCAGCCGGGCTTGAACAGCGCCCGGAAACGACGCCCGGCGCCGTCGAGGCTGTCCTCGTCGGTGTAGATCATGGCCAGGTCCGGCTGCTGCTCCAGCGCAGCGGCGACCTCGTACAGTGCGGTCGCGGCCAGCTGGTCGCCGCCGTCGAGCATGCCGACGAACTGCCCGTCCGCCGCCAGCAGCGCGGCCTGCAGCAGCTCCGGGGCTTCCGCGCCGGCTTCCGCTCCGACCAGGCGCAGGCCCGGCACCCGACGCGCGGCCTGTTGCAGGCAGACCAGCGCGGCCTCGGCCATGTCCGCCGGGCAGCCGATGCACAGCTCCCAGTTCGGGTAGCATTGCCGTTCGAGCGAGGCGATCGTCTCCAGCACCAGGTCGGGCCGCACCGCGGGGGCGGTCAGCAGCAGCGAGAACAGCGGCCGCTGCGTCATGCGGCCGACATGGAGGTCGATCGCGATCATGTCCTGCTCGCCCGGCGTCCCGTAGCGCCCGACCCAGAACTGGTAGGCGAGGTCATCTTCCGGCCGCATGCCGTCCGGGAACAGGGTGCGCGCCAGGCTGGCGGGGTCCTGCCGCAACAGCTCGGCGACGCGCACCAGCAGGTCCACGCGGTCCTGGCCGTCGCCTGCTTCGTCCAGCAGCGTCGCCAGCAGCTCGGGCTGCGGTTCGCGGTCGAAGGCGAAGCGATGCAGCCGGGTGATATAGGCCCGGTCGGGCGGCGCGTCCGGTCCGTGCTTGCCGACGAATTCCGCCGACTCGGCGATGAACCCGGCCAGGTCGCGAAAGCCCGCGCCTTCGCGCTGCCGTTCAGTGAAGCTGCGCTGCGCCTCCGCCTCCGGTGCGCGGCCCAGGGCGACGCGGAACAGCCTGAACACCGGCTCGACCAGCGAGCGCACTTCAACGGCCATCTCGGAATTCATAACGACCTGCCTCTGCGCGTACTGGCGTCTGGCAGCAGGCAAAGCGCATAAACCCGGCAACGGTCAACCTCCTGAGGAAGCACGGCCGGGGCTGCGCGAGCTCGCCCACCGGCAGCCGGATCCCGCGCCGCGGTGCCGGTCGCGCCGCATCGCCGTCCCGGGGTGGAGGCGCGCGACCGGTTTGGGCTCGGCAACCCGGCGCGAGCGCGATAGGCTCGCGCGATCGCCACGTTGCGCTGTCCGCCCATCCGTGGGAGGCAGCCTCCGATCCCGCGGGACCAAGATGACGACGCCATGCTTCGACGCCTACAAGGCTACCGGCTTCGCCGAGGTGTTCGGGTGGTGCGACCCGCGCGTGCTCGACTACGTCGAGCTGTTCGACCGCTTCCAGGCCGACGCGGGCGTCACCGGCAACTTCGCCGAGATCGGGGTGCAGAGCGGCAAGCTGTTCATCGGCGTGCACAACCTGCTGCGACCGGGCGAGGTGTCCCTGGCCCTCGACATCTTCGAAGACGTCCAGTTCAACGTCGACGGATCGGGCAACACCTCGCTCGACGCGTTCCGCGCCAACCTCGCCAAGCACGGAAACGAGGCGATCGGGACTCACGTCATACGCGGCGATTCCATCGACCTGTCACCGATGGATGCCTTCAACATCGCCAAGGATCTCGGCAAGTTCAGGATGTTCAGCGTCGATGGCTCGCATGAGCTGCTGCACACGATAAGCGACCTGCTGTTCGCCGAGGCCGCGCTGTGCAACGGCGGGGTGGTGATCCTCGACGACTACTACAGTCCCGGCTGGCCGGAAGTGCATCAGGCCGTTGCCCACCTGTTCATCGAACGCAGGACCAAGCTGGTGCCGATCTGCTGCCAGTGGGGCAAGTTCTTCTTCACGACGCTGGCCTACGCCCAGACCTACAAGCTCAGGCTGATCAACCACTTCCGCAGCCTGGATCCCGAAGAACCGATCAAGGACGTGAACTTCTACGGCTACTCCATGCCCTGCTTCGAACGACATTTCTGGTGAGCCGGCGGCCCGCGAGGCCGCCTTGCTGCGGATGCCGCGGACGATCACGCGGCACCCGATGGTGAAGCACGGCAGCGGCGCCTGGACCGGCTTCCTTGTCATGGCCTTCGTCATCCTCGGCCTGTGCGGGCTGTTCGCGACCTACGCGGTGCAGCTGCCGTATCAGCGCGAAGCCTACGCCGAGGCCCGGCTGGACGCCGCGACCGGCGCCCCCGACGTGCAGGCCCGGCTCGACCGGTTGCGCGACGCGCTGGGCGACGACGGGGCGGGCGCATTTCCGCCCCGGGGCGAGCCGGATCGCAGGATCGACACCGCGCGTCACGTGCTGCGGCGGCACTTCCAGGATCAGGGGGACGACATCGCGCTGCGGCTGCGCATCGTGATCGTGGTGTTCACCGGCGGGGCGATCTTGTTCGGGCTGATGGTGACCAGCATCCTGCGGCGCGCGCCGCGCTGAGTCGGCGGCGGCGGCGCTAGCTGCCTCTCAGGACGGACAGCGTGCGCAGGTAGGCGATGATGTCGCGCCTGCCGACCGCGCCGTCGATCGCGTTCGGCATCGCGGTGTTGGCGATGAACTGCCGCGGCCCGGCCAGCCATGCCTCCAGGTTCGCCGCATCCCACGTCAGATGCGCGCCGGCGAGCGCCGGCGTGTAGGGGTAGCCCGGCACCGAGCCGGCCCTGCGCCCGAACACCCCGGCAAGCTGCGGGCCCTCGATCGCGTGGTCGAGGCCGTGGCAGCCGGCGCAGTGCGAGGCGAACAGCATGCGGCCGGCGACGGGATCGGCCGGGGCGTTGGCGAAGCGCGACAGGTCCTGCGCGCCGGAGGGACGCGCCGAGCGGAAGAAGGTGTAGGACAGGGTGATGTTGTCGACGTCGTCGGTGGAGGGATCGCTGCCCATCGCGCGGTCGACGAAGAACGTGACCGGCATCTCCACCTTCTGGTGCGGCGCCAACCGCTCCTCGGTGAAGCAGAAGCACTGTATCTTCTTGAAGTAGATGCCGATCTTGTCCGGCGTCACGTTGAAGGCGGCGTGGCCGACGATCGGCTGCGCCGAGAGGTTCTCGGCCTCGAAGAACACCAGGCTCTCGGCACCCAGGCGTACCCGCACCCGCGACTGCAGGGGCCGGAAGCGCCACGGCAGCGTGGAGGCGGTCGCGGTGGAGAAATCCACCGTGACCCAGCGGCTCGAAGGTCCGGTCGAGCCAGACGCGCGCTGCGTGGTGCCGCCGGAGCCGGTGACGGAACAGAACATGCGATACAGCGGCACCGAGAACGAGACCACCGTGAGCATCACCGCGACGATCACCAGCAGCCCCGCCGGGACCAGCCAGGCGCGGGATTTTCCAGCTTGCATGGCGATGGTCTAAAGCAGAACCCGGCGTGCAGGAAATGCCCTCGCCGTGATGCACAAGGAGTTCGGCATGAACAAGACGGCGACGCTCATCACGGCAGCCTCGATCCTGCTCTGCGCCGCAGCCCCCGCGCCGCCTTCTGCCGTTCCTTCCGTGGCACCCTCCGCCGCCTCCTCCCAGCCTGGCGCTACCCAGCCCGGCGCTACCCAGCCTGGCGCTCCCCGACCCTCCGCTTCCCCGCCCGCGACGCCGCAGCCGGCCGCGGCGCCGACCGCGGCAACGCTGCCGAGCGAGACGCCGACGCAGTTCATGCCGCAGGACGCCGAATTCGACTTCGTCCGGCGCAGCGTGATGATCCCGATGCGCGACGGCGTGAAGCTGCGGACCGTGATCCTGATCCCGCGCGGCGCCCGCAACGCCCCGATTTTGCTCACCCGGACACCCTACGGCGCGGTGCCGCGTTTCGACGAGCACCCCAGCGACACGTTGTCCGGAGTGCTGGGCGATGGGGACGTCGCCGACGAGCTGGTGGCCAAGGACGGCTATATCCGCGTGGTGCAGGACGTGCGCGGCAAATACGGCTCCGAGGGCGACTACGTCATGACGCGCCCGCTCGCCGGGCCGCTCAATCCGACCGGCGTTGACGAGTCGACCGACGCCTGGGACACCATCGACTGGCTGGTCAAGCACACCCCTGAGAGCAACGGCCGGGTCGGCATCCTCGGCATCTCGTACGACGGTTTCACCTCGCTGATGGCGCTGTTCCATCCGCACCCGGCACTCAAGGCGGCGGTGCCGATCAACGCCATGGTGGATGGCTGGATGGGCGACGACTGGTTCCACCAGGGCGCGTTCCGCACCGGCTCGCTCGGCTACATCTACGAGCAGGAAGCGACCCGCGGCAGCGACCTTCGGTGGTGGTCCAGCGCCTACGACGAGTACACCGAGCTGATGCAGGCCGGCTCCGCAGGCGCGCTCGGGCGCTCGCGCGGCCTCGACCAGCTCGGCTTCTTTGCCAAGCTGCTGGCGCATCCCGCCTATGACGGCTTCTGGCAGGGGCAGGCGATCGACCGGCTGCTGGCGCGCCAGGGGCAGACCACGCCCTTGAGCGTGCCGACCATGCTGGTGCACAGCCTGTGGGACCAGGAGGACATCTACGGCAACATCGCAGTCTACAAGGCGCTGCAGCCGCAGGACCGCAACGGCATGCTGCACCTGGTGATCGGGCCGTGGTTCCACCATCAGGAACGGCTCGACGGCAGCGCGATCGGCGCCATCCGCTTCGGCTCCGACACCGCCGCCGCCTTCCGCAGCCGCATCCTCAAGCCGTTCCTCGACCGCACCCTGAAGGGCGACAACGCGCCGGCCACGGCGCCGGTGATCGACTTCGTCACCGGCATCAACCGCTGGGAGCGGCGCGCCGTCTGGCCCGGCCCGGTGCAGCCGACGCCGCTGCATCTCGGCCCGCAGGGACAGCTCGGCTTCTCGCCACCGGCCGGGAGCGCGCCCGGCTACCGCGCCTATGTCTCAGATCCGGCCGACCCGGTGCTGTTCCTGCCGCGGCCGGTGCATCTGTCCGGCGACGCCGGCCGGCAGGTCTGGCAAGGCTGGCTCGCCAGCGACCAGCGCGCGGTGTCCGGTCGTCCAGACGTGCTGGAATACAGCTCGCCGCCGCTGACGGCGCCGCTGCGCATCAGCGGCCAGCCGGTCGCCCATATCGATCTCTCCACCAGCGGCACCGACGGCGACCTCGTGGTCAAGCTGATCGACCTCTACCCGGACATCGACGGCCGGGAGCCCGGCCTCGGCGGCTACGAGCTGATGGTCAGCGCCGACATCCTGCGCGGCCGCTACCGCGAAAGCTTCAGCGACCCCAAGCCGCTCGCACCCAACCGCATGCTGCCCTGGCAGATGACGCTGCCGACCACCAACCAAGTGTACCTCCCCGGCCACCGGATCATGGTGCAGATCCAGTCGAGCTGGTTCCCGCTCTACGCCCGCAATCCGCAGCGCTACGTCGACAACATCTTCCTCGCCAGGCCAGCCGACTACCAGAGCGCCGAAATCCACGTCCAGGACAGCAGCACGATCACCCTGCCGGTGGTGCGGTAGCCTCGGCCGCACAGGGCGGCGGTCACGGAAACGCCAGTGCCGATTGGAAAATGCTGCACTGCACCCTATTATCTGGGACCACTGGACCGCGCGTTCCGGCGACCATTCCTGCACCCGAGAAGGACCCTATCCGCATGCTGACGATCGGCGACCACCTCCCGAGCTTCAACCTCAAGGCCGTCAAGGGCGGCCCCGCCGGGCTCGAACTGAAGAGCGCGTTCACCGAGATCAGCGACGCCAGCGATGCCGGCAAGTGGAAGCTGGTGTTCTTCTGGCCCAAGGACTTCACCTTCGTCTGCCCGACCGAGATCGTCGCCTTCGGCAAGCTCAGCGGCGAATTCGCCGATCGTGACACCGTGGTCTACGGCGTGTCGATCGACAGCGAGTTCGTGCACCTGAACTGGCGTCTCAACCACGACGATCTCCGCCACCTCGAGATCCCGATGCTCGCCGACGGCAAGCGCGAGCTCAGCACGGCGCTCGGCGTGCTCGACCGCAACGAGGGCGTGGCCATGCGGGCGACGTTCCTGGTCGATCCGCAGGGCATCATCCGCTTCGCCAGCGTCAACGACCTCTCGGTCGGCCGCAATCCGCAGGAGGTGCTGCGCGTGCTCGACGCGCTGCAGAGCGACGAGCTGTGCCCGTGCAACTGGACCCAGGGCGAGGAGCACCTCAAGCCGGCCGCCTGAGGTCGCACCGCCCATGCCGAAGCGGCCCGTCGCTGTCGCGGCGGGCCGTTGTTTCTTCCGCCGCCACGAGGATCCGCCATGTCGATCGAGACGATCAAGAGCTGGGTGCCGGACTACGCCAAGGACCTGAAGCTCAACCTGGGCTCGCTCGCCAGCGAGACGCTGCTGACGCCGCAGCAGCTCGCCGGGACCTTCATCGTCTCCGCGCTCGCCTCGCGCAACGCCGCGGTGACCCGCGCCATCCTCGCCGAGTTCGGCCCGAAGCTCAGCCCGGAGGCCCTCACCGCCGCCAAGGCCGCCGCCTCCATCATGGCGATGAACAACGTGTACTACCGCTTCGTGCACCTGGCCGGCGGCGACTACGCCAACCTGCCCGCGCGCCTGCGCATGAACGTGATCGGCCGGCCGGGCGTCGAGAAGGTCGATTTCGAGCTCTGGTCGCTCGCGGTCTCGGCGATCAACGGCTGCGGCATGTGCATCGAGAGCCACGAGAAGGTCGTGCGCGCCGCCGGCCTGACCACCGAGCAGGTGCAGGCTGCGGTGCGCATCGCCTCCGTGGTGCATGGCGTGGCCGCGATCGTCGACGGCGAGGCAGCGCTCGCCGAGGCCTGACGCGCGTGCCCGGCCGGCACGCGCGGCTCATTGCGCCTGATGCACCAGCGGGTCGTGCATCGCCGGCTGGATGAACAGGCGCTGCAGCGGATAGGAGATCCACACCCGGTTGAAGTGCAGGAAGTCGTCGCCCAGGATCATCTCGTCGATGTCGGCGTCGGCGACCACGAACGGGAAGTTGTTCATCCGCTCGGCGCCGATCTCCAGGCTGCCGAAGCGGTGCATCCGCATCTGCAGCGGACTGGAGTCGATGCCGACCGCGTGGCCGGCGCGGTCCTGCAACAGCGCCTGCCCCGTCACCCCGGCACGCCTCGCATCGTCCGGGGTGATCAGCGTGCGGGTGGCGCCAGTGTCGAGGAAGCCGCGCACGGGCTGGCCGTTGAGCTTCAGGTCGAACTCGACCTTGGTGGCGTCGAGATGGAACGGCACCTCGAAGTAGGGTGCGTCGACCGGCTGGATCGCCGGTCCGCAGCCACGCAGCGAATACATGGCGAAATGGTGCCCGGGCACGTCGATATCGACGTCGTAGTTCGACAGGAAGTCGGCACCGAACAGGCCGAGCACCGGCAGGCCATCGACCGGTCCCCCCAGTTCCCCCGCGACCGGCATGCTGATCTCGCGTGCCATGCCGTGACCCAGGCCCAGGCGGTGGATGGTCGCCATCTGCGCGAACACCGTGCCGCCGATGCCGCGCACCATCACGTTGCCGGCGTCGCCGGCACCGCCGGAAAGGCCGAACCGGTCGGCGGCACTCCTGGTGATGATCGACAGCGCCGCGCCGGTATCAATGAACAGCGCGACCTTCTGGCCGTCGAGGCTGGCCTCCACCGCCGGGATCCTCCTGCCGGCGAGAAGCGGCAGATCCGCCAGCTTCTCGACGCGGCAGGCCTGTGGCGCGCCGCAGCCGGCCAGGATCAGCGCCGGCAGCAGCCCGAGCCGGAGGCGGCGCATCATGCCTCCAGCAGCGCCGGATCCAGGGTCACGCCGTGGTTGAGGGGGCCGTGGCCGCCGCCGAGGCCGGGAGCCTGCTGCATCGCCCGGCGCAGGTAAGCGCGCGCGCGCAGCACCGCGTCGCGCAGGCCCAGGCCCTGTGCCAGCCCGGTGGCGATGGCGCTGGCCAGCGTGCAGCCGGTGCCGTGGGTGTGCCGGGTGTCGATCCGCGGCGCCCGGAAGGTCTCGACCCCTTGCTCGGTCGCCAGCAGGTCGAACACCTCCGCTCCGGGCAGATGACCGCCCTTGAGCAGGACCGCCGGAACCCCGAGCGTGAGCAGCTGCTCCGCAGCGGCACGCATGTCGTCCAGGCTGTGGATGGCGAAGCCGGCGAGGATCTCCGCCTCCGGCAGGTTCGGGGTCAGCAGGGTCGCGTGCGGCAGCAGGCTGCGCTTGAGGCTGCCGAGCGCCTCATGCTGCATCAGCCTCGCACCACCCTTGGCCACCATCACCGGATCCAGCACGAACGGCAGTTCCGGGCGGGTGGCGATGCGCTCGGCTACCAGGGTGATGATCTCGGCCCGGTCGAGCATGCCGGTCTTGAAGGCGTCCGCGCCGATATCTTCCAGCACGCAGTCGATCTGCAGTCGCAGGAACTCCGGCGGCACCGGCAGCACGCCGTGCACGCCGTGCGTGTCCTGCGCCGTCAGCGCGGTGACCGCGGTGGCGGCGTAGCCACCGAGCGCAGTGACGGTCTTGATGTCGGCCTGGATGCCAGCACCCCCGCCGGAATCGCTGCCCGCGATGATCAGGACCCGGGCTGATGCGGCACGTGGCAGCGCGGCCACCGCCTCAGGCCGCCAGCGAGACGCGTCGTATGGCGGTGCACAGCCCCTCGACCACCTGATCGACCAGCGCCGCGTCCTCCGCCTCGGCCATCACCCGAACCAGCGGCTCGGTGCCGCTCTCGCGCAGCAGCAGCCGGCCCGAGCTGCCGAGCAGGTCCTCCGCCCAGCGCCGCGCCTCGATCACGCCGGGGTCGCGCAGCGGCGAGACGCCGCGGAACCGCTCGTTGCGCAGCTTCTGCGGGAACGGCTCGAACATGCGGCAGACCTCGCTCGCTGGGCGCCCGCGTTCGACCAGCACCGACAGCACCTGCAGGGCAGCGACCAGTCCATCGCCCGTGGTCGCGAAGTCGGACAGCACCATGTGGCCGGACTGCTCCCCGCCGAGGTTCATCCCGACCTCGCGCATGCGCTCGACCACGTAGCGGTCGCCGACGGCGGTGCGCTGCAGCGACAGGCCCTTGCCGGCCAGCAGCCGCTCGAGGCCCATGTTGGACATCACCGTGGCCACGACGCCGCCACCCGCCAGCCGGCCGCTGTCGCACCAGGAGCCGGCGATCAGGGCGAGGATCTGGTCACCGTCGATCAGCCGGCCGCGCTCGTCGGCGATCACCAGCCGGTCGGCGTCGCCGTCCAGCGCGATGCCGAGATCGGCGCGATGCTGCAGCACCGCCGCACTCAGCGCGGCCGGATTGGTGGAGCCGCAGCCGCGGTTGATGTTCAGGCCGTCCGGTGCGCAACCGATCTGCACCACTTCCGCGCCGAGCTCCCACAGGGCGGTGGGAGCCACGCGATACGCCGCGCCGTGCGCGCAGTCGATGACGATGCGCAGCCCATCCAGGCGCCGGCCGCGGGTGAACGAGGACTTCGCGCTCTCCACGTAGCGGCCGGCGGCGTCGTTCAGGCGCACGGCGCGGCCGATCGCGTCCGGCGCCGCAAGGCGGCCGCTCAGGTCGGTTCGCATCAGTGCCTCGATCTCGGCCTCGGCCTCGTCCGACAGCTTGAACCCGTCCGGGCCGAACAGCTTGATGCCGTTATCCTCGAACGGGTTGTGCGAGGCGGAGATCATCACGCCCAGGTCGGCACGCAGGCTGCGCGTGAGCATGGCGATCGCCGGGGTCGGCAGCGGTCCGACCAGCGTCACGTCCATTCCGGAGGCCAGGAATCCCGATACCAGCGCGCACTCGATCATGTACCCCGACAGGCGCGTGTCCTTGCCCACAACGATCCGGTGGCGGTGATTGCCGCGGGTGAAGCGCAGCCCGGCCGCCTGGCCCAGCCGCTGCGCGATCTCGACCGTCATCGGGTCCGTGTTGGCGGTGCCGCGAATGCCGTCGGTGCCGAACAGTCTTCTGGTCATGTTCATCACCGCTCCGAGAAACGCCTGGCCGTCCACATCAGCCGGTCTTCCTGACCAGAGCTCCGTGGGACCTCGGGTTCTTGGTATACGCCAGCATTATCAACAAGATGATAACCTGCTCGAGCCCGGGAGCCGCACCCCGGTTCACGGAGCCAGGACACTAGCTCAGCCCTGGAGCACCTGCCAGACCCGTACCGCCTGCACAACTTCCGCCACATTGTGCACGCGCAGGATGCAGCCCGGCAGGGGCAGGCCGGTCAGGCTGGAGACGATCGTGCCGGGATCGCGTGCCTTGGCCTCGGCGACACCCGCAACCTCGCCGAGGAAGCGCTTGCGCGAGGTGCCGAGCACGACGCGGCAGCCGAGGTTGGCCAGGATCGGCAGCCGTCGCAGCATCTCGAGGCTGTGTGCGGTGTTCTTGGCGAAGCCGATGCCGGGATCGACCAGGATCCGTGACCGGGCGATGCCGGCAGCCACCGCCCAGGCTATGCGCTGCTCCAGTTCGCGCACCACCTCGACGGCGACGTCGTCGTATCGCGCGAGACCGTTCATCGTCGCCGGCGTGCCGCGCATGTGCATCAGGACCACGGGACAGCCTCGCGCCGCCAGCAGAGCGGCAGCCCGGGGATCGTGCGAAAGCCCCGAGACGTCGTTGATCAGGTCGGCGCCGGCATCCAGGGCAGCGCGCATGGTCGACGCATGGCGGGTGTCGATCGAGATCCGCGCACCCTGCCCGCGCAGCCCGGCCAGCACCGGCAGGATGCGCGCCTGCTCCACGTCGGGATCGACCGGACGGGCACCGGGACGCGTGCTCTCGCCGCCGATATCTATGATTCCGGCACCTGCCTCGACCATCGCATGGCCGGCCGCGACGGCAGCGTCGACCTGCAGGTGACGGCCGCCGTCGCTGAAGCTGTCCGGGGTGACGTTGAGGATGCCCATCACGAGAGGGCCGATGGGCAGGCCCGCAGAGGGCGGCGCTGCCACCAGGCCGCGCAGCCGGTCGGGGTGGAGGGCCGCGGCCGGCCGGATCGGCTGGCTGGGCTCGTCGAGCAGGCGGATCATCGCGAAGGAAGACGAGCCGCCTTGCAGGGGATAGGCGGAGCCGTTGCCGGTCGCTTCCCTGGCGGCCTCGCCGTGTAGCAGGCCGAGCGGCTCGATCACCTCAGGGGGGGGGGGGGGCCGGGCCCCCCCGGGGCGGGCGGCGCCGGGCGCCCCCCCCACGACGCTGTTCTATCCACTGGTCAAGACCC